>NZ_LGHM01000216.1 GCF_001908185.1 Bradyrhizobium sp. AS23.2 | reverse complement strand
CGCTCGCCCTGGTCGGCAACGCCTTCTATCCGGTTCTTGTTCATCGGCCCGCAGCTTCGCTCCGCGCTTCCTCCCCACATTCGGTCGCCCTCATGCAGGAGCGCTTCGCTTCGCTCGTTGTGATCAACTAACGATGGGACTTACACCCATAAGAGTGCGTCCATGCTGGGCGCACAAAAGAAAGGCCGCCTGCGTTGCCACAAGCGGCCAAGGTCAAGGGAGGTCATACCCAAGGTGGGCAGCGATAGCGCGAGGGAGCGCTATCGCATGCTCCATAGAAGACGATCGCGATTGGCGGCTCAATTGAACGTCGGTAAACGTCAGGCATCTAAAGGGTAGTGTACCCTATACGAACGTTTATGGCGTTCGCCCTCCCTGGGTCTCGCGCTAGCGTTTCACGCATCATCGCAATCTCGATGCCAACCGTCGCAGCTCGAGCGCACCGCAGTGCGCGTCTGCTTAGCCCCAACAGCGGCGCGAGAGCAGACAATCCTGGACCGCCGCTTTGGGCCCAAGAGGCGACATTCGCAAGCTTGGCATTGATATAAGAGGCCGCCAACTGAGGCGATCTTAGTGCGCGAGCAGAACGAACGCGATCGTGCCCGCGACGACTGCGCACCACACCAGAGAGATTGCAAACGGCCAACTATCCCGCCCCATGGGTGAGAAACTACGTAAGTCCGCTTACGTGCGCCTTGCAGGCATGCCGAGTGAGGACCAAGCACCAAGGGACAAAGCATGAGGCAATGGCTCGCCGAAGGATTCGAATCCCTGCCTCTTTTTGCGGACTACAAAAGGATTCGAGGACGCAAGCTTGGGGACGGCGAGCAAGGATTGAGTTTTTGGGGGTACGAGCCTCGGTGGATCTGGCCGGAGCCCGGCTGACGAAATCCCGAAGACAAGGCCGCGAAGGTGCACAGTAACATTCAGCAAGTCGGGCAAGTCTTGCCGTCGCCTCTCCGGATGGGCCCGGAAAATCTGCTCACAGTCTAGTCGCGAAAGCTACGAGCTTCCCGACGTTAGGTCCGTGGTTTCTGGGCGCTTGTTGTACGAAGGTTGTATGAAAATCGCCGAAAAATCCGACTCAGCCCGCTCGATGCGGAGGCAACAGGCTGTTTCTGTTAGCAAAATATCGCTGGAGCGGGTGAAGGGAATCGAACCCTCGTATTCAGCTTGGAAGGCTGCTGCTCTACCATTGAGCTACACCCGCGTTACGGGCTCCCTAACACGGCCGGGCGGCGGTCTCAACTGCCCAAGGAGTGGCTTTCGGCGGCTTTTCCCGCTTGCCAACAGGTCCGGTTCGGCCCGGCCCGCCTCCCCTTAACAGCGGCAGGCTTGCTGCCTATATTGAGGCTCCCGAAACCAACGAAAGGAGGTGATCCAGTGTCTTATCTCAAGCGCTGTCACCTCGCTGGGATCGCCCGCTAAGCTTTGAACAGAGGCTTGGCGTCGGGGCGGTCTTGGCCCTGGACCAGCGAGCAGGAAATTGGGCGCGACGGGCGACTGCCCGCCGCGCCTTTTCTTTTGGGATTTTGTTCTGGTCGGGAGGAGCGGGCCGGCTCAGATGACTCGAAGCCGCTCGCGCATGGCAACGGCAGCAATCAGCGCGCCGACGCACCAGGTCATGACGGCGCGGTGCGGCTCGTCACTCAAGAGCACGGTCAAGATGCTCGCGAACAGGCACGGGGCGATCGCCTTGCTGGACCGGCTCGCCATCGAGAGCAGGAACGGCATCGCGGCGATCGAAACTTGCAGGACGCTCAATGTCGCGCGTCGGTTCGAAGGCTTTAGAAGCCGCGGACGTTCAGAATACGTGGCTGCTTGCCGCGGCGGCTTTCGACGATCCGCTCGCCGCCATTCTCGGCCGAGCTGCCGTAATAGCGGTGATGGCCGCTCTGATCGTGCAAATCTGCCGGCTCGGATTGTCCCGCCCGATGCGCGTCGCAGATGATCCTGATGGTCGACATGGCCGCCTCCGAATGGCTCAGTGTTCTTGGTGGCCATCAGTCGAATCGATTTCGGGCGGCGTTCACCCCTCGAGGCGGCAATCGGGTTTCAGGACGATTTCGTCGCTGGGCCGGCCACGCAATATTTTCCGCTCAACCATTGTCGGCGGCGGCCGCGGTGATACGTCCTTTGGGTGTGCGCAGTAAAATCAGCGAGGTGACGATGCTTTACGCCATCCTGGCCTATCATGTGGAAGACGAGGTCATGTCCTGGACGCCGGAGGCGGACGCCACGGTCATGACGAACCTGAGAGCTGCCCACGAGCCGTTGCGGGCCAACGGCCATTTCGGCCCCGCCGCCCGGCTCGACGAGACCAGCAAGGCCCGCACGCTGCGCGGGCCCGGCGCCGGGATGGTTCTGGACGGCCCGTTCGCCGAGACCAAGGAGCAGCTCCTGGGCTTCTACATCATGGAGTTCGACAGCGAGGACGGCGCGATCGCCGCGGCGCGCGAGCTGCGCAAGGCCAATCCGAGCGCGGTCTACGAAATCCGCCCCATCAAGCTTTTCCTGCCGGCCGATGGGTTCGGCGCGACATCAGGGTGATCGGGGCGCTTTACGTATCCTGGTCCGCCGGTGCGGCATTGAAGCGCCGGATCAGGAGCCCACCGAAGGCTATGAACCACAGAAAGGGCGCGACATGCGGCGCGAACGCCGCAGCGATCGTACCTGGGACGAACACGAGCAGCGGAAACAGCGAGGCCATGGTCTCACGGCGCCAGCCGCCGAGGATCGTCCACCACAGCCAGGCATTGAGGCCGGCGATCGCAGTCAAGTGCAGGCCGTAGAGCACCGCGACGGCGCTACTCATGGCGTAATTGGTGTAGAGGCCGTTGGTCACCGGCAGCAGCACGATCGAGAGCAGGAAGAACAGATTGAGGATCACCACGCCGCGGCTACCGACAGGCTGGCGCGCCAGCCGCCGGTGATGGCTGATCCAGAACAGGCCGGCGATGATGAAGCTGAGCGCAAAACCGCCGAGCTTGCCGGAATAGACCCGGGCGAGATCGCTCCAGTCGGGCGCGCTGGTGAAGACTGCAGCCTTGGGCAGGTCATAGGCGAGCAGCGTCATGGCGACGCCAAAAATGGTGTTGCTGAGTGACTCCAGCCGCCGCATCTCGAACTGTTCGGGCTTGAGCTCGGTCATACCGGGTGCGCTTTTCGGGCTGGAACTTTGGGCCGTCTATTCCCTAGGTGTTAAACTCGGCTCCGTCCAGCCGCATTGCGATTCGCTGGCAAATCGCCGACTCTCACCCTTTCACCGGGGCGATTCGTGGCGACATATCTGGACACGCTCAATGCGGAGCAGCGCCGCGCCGTCGAGCATGGCGTGGCCGATGGCGCGACTGTGGGCGGCCCCCTGCTCGTCATCGCCGGCGCCGGCTCCGGCAAGACCAACACGCTGGCCCATCGCGTCGCCCATTTGATCGTCGCCGGCGCCGATCCGCGTCGCATCCTCCTGATGACGTTTTCCCGCCGCGCGGCGGCCGAGATGGCCGGCCGGGTCGAGCGCATCGCCCGAAAGGTGCTCGGCGAAAACAATGCCGCGATCATGCGCGACGCGCTCACCTGGGCCGGCACGTTCCACGGCATCGGCGCACGGCTGCTGCGCGAATATGCGGAGCGGATCGGCGTCGATCCCGCCTTCACCATCCACGACCGCGAGGATTCCGCCGACCTGATGAACCTGGTCCGGCACGAGCGCGGGTTGTCGAAGACCGAGAGCCGCTTTCCGGCCAAGGGCACCTGCCTGTCGATCTACTCGCGCTGCGTCAATGCCGAGATGGAGATCGAGAAGGTGCTCGGCCAGCATTATCCCTGGTGCGCGGGCTGGGCGGCCGAGCTGAAGGGCCTGTTCGCGGCCTATGTCGAGGCCAAGCAGGCCCAGCACGTGCTCGATTACGACGACCTCCTGCTCTACTGGTCGCAGATGATGAGCGATGCGCTGATCGCCGAAGAGATCGGCGGCCGCTTCGATCACGTGCTGGTCGACGAATATCAGGACACCAACCGCCTGCAATCCTCGATCCTGCTGGCGCTGAAGCCTGATGGCCGCGGCCTCACCGTGGTCGGCGACGACGCGCAGTCGATCTATTCCTTCCGCGCAGCCACCGTGCGCAACATCCTGGAATTTCCGCAGAGCTTCTCGCCCCGTGCGGACATGATCACGCTCGACCGCAACTACCGATCGACGCAAGCCGTGCTTGCGGCGGCCAACGGCGTCATCGGCCTTGCGCGCGAACGCTTCACCAAGAACCTCTGGACCGACCGCACCTCGCCGCATAAGCCGCAGCTCGTCACCGTGCACGACGAGGCCGACCAGGCGCGCTACATTGTCGAGCAGGTGCTGGCCAATCGCGAGCAAGGCGCATTGCTCAAGCACCAGGCGGTGCTGTTCCGCACCTCCTCGCATTCGGGACCGCTGGAGATCGAGCTGACCCGCCGCAACATCCCCTTCGTCAAGTTCGGCGGGCTGAAGTTTCTCGACGCAGCTCACGTCAAGGACGTGCTGGCACTCTTGCGCTTTGCCGAGAATCCACGCGATCGCGTCGCGGGCTTCCGCATCCTGCATCTGTTGCCGGGCATTGGCCCCGCAACCGCGCAGCGCGTGCTCGACCAGATGGCGGAGAGCACTGATCCGCTACACGCGCTCGGCCAGCTTCCGGTGCCGCCGCGCACCGGCACTGAGTGGACCGACTTCGTCCGCACGACCCAGAATTTGCGCTATTCGGAATGGCCGGCCGATCTCGAACGCGTGCGGCTCTGGTACGAGCCGCATCTTGACCGCATCCACGAGGATTCCGAAACGCGCCGCGCCGACCTGATGCAGCTCGAGCAGATCGCGAGCGGCTATGCCTCGCGCGAAAAATTCCTGACCGAGCTCACGCTCGATCCGCCGGATGCGACCAGCGACAAGTCCGGTCCGCCGCTACGCGACGAGGACTATCTGATCCTCTCCACCATCCACTCCGCCAAGGGCCAGGAGTGGAAATCCGTGTTCGTCCTCAACGTCGTCGACGGCTGCATGCCCTCTGATCTCGGAGCCGGCACCAGCGCCGAGCTCGAGGAGGAGCGCCGTCTGCTCTATGTCGCGATGACGCGCGCCAAGGACGATCTGCACCTCGTCGTGCCGCAGCGCTTCTTCACCCACGGCCAAGCCGCCAAGGGCGACCGCCACGTCTACGCCTCGCGCACCCGCTTCATCCCGGAGCAGCTGGTCTATTTGTTCGAGCGCACCGCCTGGCCGAAAGCCGCTGCGGGCGCGCCCCGCACGGCTGCGCAAGGCCCGAAGATCGATATCGGCGCGCGGATGCGCGGGATGTGGCGGTAGAGCGCTGCGCTCGGCAAGATGGTCGTGCATATCTCGAGATAGGACGCAAAAACGGAAACCGAGCATTTCCGAAAGCCGCCTTGCGGGCTGGCCGCCGTCTCTTAAGTCTCGTCGATCCTCCCCTCAGAGACCTGATCGATGACCGCACCGCTTCAATTCGGACTGGATACCTTTGGCGACGTCACCAGGGACGCCTCCGGCGCGATGCTTGCGCATGCGCAGGTGATCCGCAACGTCGTCGATGAGGCGGTGCTGGCCGACGAGCTCGGCCTCGACTTCATCGGCCTCGGCGAGCACCACCGCGCCGATTTCGCGATCTCCTCGCCCGAAACCGTTCTCGCCGCGATCGCTGCGCGCACCAAGCGCATCCATCTCGGTTCGGCCGTGACGGTGCTGAGCTCGGACGATCCGATCCGTGTCTTTCAGCGTTTTGCGACGCTCGACGCGCTCTCGAACGGACGCGCCGAGGTGATCCTCGGCCGCGGCTCCTTCACGGAATCCTTTCCGCTGTTCGGTTTCGACCTGCGGGCTTACGAGGCACTGTTCGAAGAGAAGCTCGACCTGTTCGCAGCGCTCCTGTCGCAGAAGCCCGTGACCTGGGAAGGCAAGCTGCGTCCGCCGCTGCGGGATCAGTTGGTCTATCCGCCGGTCGAGAAAGGCCAGCTCAAAACCTGGATCGGCGTCGGCGGCAGCCGCAATCGGTGGTGCGCGCCGCGCATTACGATCTGCCCCTGATGCTCGCGATCATCGGCGGCGATCCCGCGCGCTTTGCGCCCTACGTCGATCTCTATCACCGCGCCTCTAGGGAGTTCGGCCGCCAGGCCAAGCCAATCGGTGTGCACTCGCCCGGCTATTTCGCCGCGACCGACGAACAGGCGCGCGAGGAGCTGTGGCCCGACTACAAGGCCATGCGCGACCGCATCGGCAAGGAGCGCGGCTGGCCGCCGATGGGCCGCGATGAATTCGTGAACGAGGCCGAGCACGGCTCGCTCTATGTCGGCTCGCCGGAAACCGTCGCGCGCAAGATCGCCAAGACGGCAAAGGCGCTTGGTATCGAGCGGTTTCAGCTGAAGTATTCGGCGGGGCCGTTGCCGCACGAGAAGCTGATGAAGAGCATCGAGCTTTACGGACGGAAGGTGGTGCCGATGGTCAGGGAGATGATGGGCTAGAGCCATTTCCGTTCCGATGGAATCGGAACGGGGCTCTAGATTCTTGTTTTGACGCGTTTTCTTCGAACCGGTATCCACTTCGCTCGAAAACGCTCTAGCGCTCCGAAACAGCCTGACTACGCCCTTCGGGGCTACGCCTGCTTCATCAGCCCAAGCCTGCTTGCGCCGACATAGAGCGAGAGCACGGCTGCATTCGACACGTTGAGGCTCTTGATCTCGCCGGGCATGTCGAGCCGCGCCACGACGCTGCAGGTCTCGCGGGTCAGTTGCCTGAGGCCCTTGCCTTCGGCACCGAGTACGAGCGCTAGCGGCTCGCGCAGCGTGACGTCCGAGAGGTCCTCGCTGCCTTCGCTGTCGAGGCCGACGGTCTGGAAGCCGCGCTCATTCAACGCGGTGAGCGCGCGGGCGAGGTTCTGCACGGTCACCATTGGCACCAGCTCGAGCGCGCCGGAGGCGGCCTTAGCCAACACGCCGGTCGCTTCGGGGCTGTGCCGTGCGGTGGTGACGATCGCCTTGACCGCGAAGGCCGCCGCGGAGCGCAGGATGGCGCCCACGTTGTGTGGATCGGTGATCTGATCGAGCACCAGCACCATGCCTTCCTGCTTCAAGGTCTCGATGTCAGGCGAAGGCAGAGGGTCGGCCTCCGCGAGCAGGCCCTGATGCACGGCATCGGGCGAAAGCAGACGGTCGATCTCCTGGGGCCGGACGATCTCGGGCGCGACGCGGGTCTCGATATTTTCTTCCGCCAGCCGCCGGGCGGCGTTCTCGGTCAGCGTCAGCTTTCGGATCCGCCGCGCTGGATTGGCCAGAGCCATCGTGACGGTGTGCCAGCCGTAGAGGATGACGGGCCCGTCGGGCTGCGAATCGCGATCGCGCCAGGCCGGCCGTCCGGGCGATTTCCCGGGCCTGTTGAAGGGCTTAGCCCCGCCGCGGGGCCCCCTGGGGGCAAATTTTCGATCCTTCATGGGCTCGCTTGTGTCACGGGCGCCGGAATATGGCAATTTGGATGCGAATGGAGGCGATTTTAGCTGTTCGCCTCGGTTGACTTTGCCCCACTGCTTCGCCCATAAACGCGCCGGTCGCGCCCCGATCCGGGTTGTCGCGGCCTTCACGTTCCATGGCCGTCTTCGGTCCGCCGGCAAAGCCCGGCCCGATTGTGCTGCCGTCGAGCGGGGGAGTGTCCCGAGTGGCAAAGGGAGCTGACTGTAAATCAGCCGCCTCATGGCTTCGCAGGTTCGAGTCCTGCCTCCCCCACCAGCCTTCGCTCGCTTCGCGAGCTTCGGCTCGGCAGGACAGCTCAGAACGTCACAGCGCGAAGCTAGCGAAGGCTGCCACGCCGTAGCCGGCAGGCGTAGGCGGGCTGTCCACCTGATGGAGCACCGTCATTGTCCTTGAGAGAGCTGATAACTTTCTCGGGCGTGGCGGGGTGTTCGCATGTTCTACGTGTACATTCTCAAGAGCAAGAGCGATCCTGATCGCTACTACGTCGGCATGACGTCCGATCTTCGCGCCCGTCTCAAAAAGCATAATGCCGGCGAAGTTTCCCACACGTCAAAGTTTACACCGTGGGAGCTCAAAACGTACGTCGCGTTCTCGGACGAGCAACAGGCCATTGCATTCGAGAAATACTTGAAGTCGGCCTCGGGCCGCGCATTCGCTAAGAAGCGGCTGTAGGGCCGCCTTACCTTCTCTGACCGTCGGCAAGACCATCCCGCTCGTCATGCCCGGGACAAGCCGGGGATGACGACGTCCCGCAACGCTGGATCGCGCGCAACAAAATGCCCGTCCGCATCGCGGACGGGCACTTCTTGAACTCAGCCAATCAAACGATCAGTAATAGCGGCGCACCGCGCGATGGCCGCCGTAATACGGCGCGCGGTAGCCGTAGCGCGGACCGTAGCCATAGTGCGTGCGCGGCAGATAGCCGTAGCGGGGGCCGTAGCCGTAGCGATATGGACGGTAGGCGCCCGGGGCCGCAATCACGCCGCGATAGCCATAGCCGTAGCCATAGTTGGCGGGCGCGATGACCGCGTCCTCGCTATAGGTCGGATACGGCGCGAAAGCGCCGGGGCCGGTATAGGTCGGACCCTGGTTGACGTAATAGTACTGCGTCGTCGGCTCGGCGAGTTGCTCAAAGCCCCAACCGCCATAGCCCGGGCCATAACCCCAGCTACCGCCACAACCCGTGTTGCAGCCGGAATAGACCGGTGCAACCGGCGCAACCGGCGCGCAAGCAGTGTAGCCGCAATCCGCGGCCACCGCGGCCCCCGCAAACATCACGGCAGCCGCCGCGACCAAGCCCGAAATCATTTGACGCATTACTCTCTCCTGTTGAATTCCGTTCGTTTGGATTTTGACGTTTCTTAGCCGGGGGGCCTGCCGGGCACCCCGGGATGCGGCCGCGGCCGATATCGCCGCGGATAGTCGTTGATCTCAGGCGCGAGGATCACCGGCGGCGGATCGACGGGCACGTCCATCTGCGGCGGCAGCGGCGCGGATTGCGCGCTCCAGCTCTGGTGGTAGCTCTCGGCCGGCTTCGGCAATTTGCGGTTCGCGGGCGGCTCGACCTCGAGGCGGCCGTAGCCGGGCCGCAAGCCCAGCGTCGGATAATAATGGCCGACGTCGGCGGGCTGCCGCTCGGCGATATAGCGCCCGCCATAAATCGTTGGCTGCACCTGGACGTTCTTGCCCAGGCCCCAGACCCCCTCGACGACAGTGTAGGATGCGTCGATGTTGTTGATGATGATCGGCACGCCGGGACGGCCGGGAACGACGATATCGAAGCCGCCGCCGGCAAACGCCATCGCGGGTAGTCCGATCAGAAAGGCTGCGAGCGCCAGAGCGCGCATGGAAGGATCCCGGTTATCCGGGCGACAACCTATCCGATTGCGGCCCGCAGAGGGTTAAGGCCGCTTCACCAAATTCCGGTAAGCCTAACACGTAGGGATCGCGCGCCGCTCAAATGCTGCGAAGCGAGCTAGCGAAGCGTTAACGCCTTGCGGCCGCCGCGATGCTCGGCGCCGCCCGAACCACGCCGGGATGCATGGCACAAGCTACGCATCTTCTGCGCGATCACATCGAAGTGACGCAGAAATGGGTTGGTACGGCAATTGGGATACTTACGCGGCCCGAAACGGCATCGTCTGCCGACCCGGCACCTGGTTCAAGGGCGAAGACGGTCGCCGGCATATCTGCCAGTAGGCTGATCCAGGTCGAATGCAACAGAACAGGCGGCCTTAGGGCCGCCGGTTTCATGTCCGCGAGGATGATCGCGGGGTTCTGGCACTTTCCGATCAAGTCTGGTAATGCGGCGCGCACGGGCCGACACCCCTGGCGCATGCCGGGCCCTGCCCCATTCCAGCGTCGCCGGCTTAGCTCAGCGGTAGAGCAGCGGTTTTGTAAACCGAAGGTCGGGGGGTTCAATCCCCTCAGCCGGCACCAGCTTTTGACGCGCAGTCTCACTTTGAATTCTTCGCCGCGCCGCTTTGCTGAAAGTGCGCGACGCCAGCGCCGTTGATTTCGACCCAGCCGTGTTTCGACTGCTCGAAAACCGATGCGATGGGAGCCGGGTAGCTTGGATCCGCGATGGCGCCGACGGCAACGCCAATCATCGTGGGATGTTTGTCGGCCTTCCAATAAACTGTCGAACCGCAGTCGGGGCAGAAAAAGCTTCGCACCTTGGCGCCGCTTCCGCCATCGCGGACGAACTCCCTTGGCGTTCCTGAGATCGTGACCGTCTCAGCCGGATAGAAGGCACCGACGCCGAAAGGCGCGCCGGTGCGTCGCTGGCAGTCGATGCAGTGGCAGGCAACGACGAGGCTGGACTGCCCCGGAAGTGAAAGCGCGACGGCGCCGCAACTGCATCTGGCATCGATCATCGATTGCACTCCTGCTTTCATCGTTCCGACTTTGGGCCACTTTGTTCAGGTGAGTTCTGCATGGCCTCATGCACAACGGCGCAGCTTCTGGTCCGTATCTCGGGGCGCTGAAGCCGGAGCTTGCATGCCTGTTCTGACTGACGAAGAAAATCTCGCCGTTCAGGCCAAACTCAATTTCATCCTCGGGGCCAAGATGGCGTTATCACCGCCTTCGCCAGAAGCGAGTACATGGCGAGGATCATGAGCGCCGAATTCAGCCCTCACATCGCCGAGGCGATCGAGGCTGTGGTGGGACAGCGCGTAACAAGCGTGCCGGTTCTGCCCCGTCGTAAATCACGACGTTGACGACGCGATGCCGCCTTCGCCGCAAGTCCACGTCTCCCCCTCACTCCTGCCCCACCTCGAACGCCAGCAGCACGTTGCCGGCGACGCCGCCCCATTGGCCGTAGCCGGCATTGGTGTAGAGCATGCCGCCAGCGATGACCGGCCCCGGGCCGTCGATCGCGCCGCCATGGGCAGCAACGCCGTTCACGGCCTTGAAGTCCCGCGCGGTATCGAACTCCCACAGCAGCTTGCCGTCGGCGGCGGCGTAGGCGCGCATGAAGCCGCTGACGCTGCCGGAGAACACGACGCCGGGGATCAGGCTCACCGCTGCCGACAGAGCGGGGCTGCATTGGAGACGTTCGCCGCAGGCGACCGGGGGCACCTCCATCGCGATTTTTCCGCTGGCGAGATCGAGGGCGAACAGGCCGCCGCCCTGGGTGGAATCGAGCTGCAGCGGGCCGTCGCGCGTAAAGCGCACATCGGAGTTCGCGACATAGACGCGGTCCTGATCGGCGGCCGAGCCCCATTCGCTGCCGCCGAGCGGGCCCCCCTTCCCGATTCTGGTCTGCCACAGGATCTTGCCGCCATCATCAGGATCGAGCGCATGCACGACACCGGATTTCTGCGCGATGACGAGCATGCGCCTGCCGTCGCGCAAGGTCACGAGGATCGGCGACTGGCCGAAATCATGATCGGGCCCGTGATCGTCGGGACAATTGGTCTTGTCTGCGCTGAAGCACGCCACGACAAAAGCATCCTTCGGCGTGGCCTGCTGCTTCCAGAGCATCTTCCCGGTCGCGAGCTCGAAAGCGAGGACCGCATCGGCTGTTGCGGCCGGCGGATTCGAATAGGAATTGCTGGTCGCGACGTAGACGGCGTTGCGCTTCGCATCGATCGTCGGCGCCGACCAGATCGCGGCGCCGGACGGACCGAAGAGCTGCGTGCCCCTCGCATTCTTGCCGGTCGGATGCGGTACCTCGGGGATCGTGTAGGCCTGCCAGACCGGCTTGCCGGTCGCAGCCTCCAGCGCGACCACGCTGCCACGGAAGGTGCAGCACTCGTAATTGACTTGCGAGCCGGCGGCTTCCTCGAGCGAGGACACCGGCACGTAGAGAACGCCGGAATGCAGCGTCGGGGAGCCGGTGATGCGCGCGGCCGGATGCTCCTCGACTTTCGTTTTCCAGATCAGCGCGCCGGTCAGCGCGTTCACGGCATAGGCGTTGGCGCGCAAATCACCGAAGAAGATCGCGAACTGATCGGTGCCGGGAAGCGGCGCAAAGCTGATCGCGGCACGCACCGCGCCGTCGGTCGCGAAGGTCCACAGCGTGCAGCCGCTTCGCGCGTCGAGCGCGCGCACCTTGCGGTCGGTGCCGCCGATGAACAGCAGACCGCCCACAATGGTCGGTGGGGCAAAGGACAGCGAGGCGCCGGGAAATGCATAGGCCCATTTCAGCCGCAGGCGCGGCACCTGCTCCGCGGACAGGCCGGCCATGTCGGCCGGCTGGAAGCGGCCGTTGTTGACGTCGACGCCCCAGCCGTTCCAGCGGGGACCGTCGAGCGGTTGCGGAAAGCCGATGACCTGCTGCGTGCAGTGGCCCTGCGCGTCGGCTGCGCTCGCCTCGGGCGCGGCCTTGCCAGTGACGAAGGAAGCGATCGCACGGCGTTCCTCGTCGCTACGGTCCTTCGCCATCGCCGCCATGCTGCCGGAGGTCAACGTCCCCAGCACATGATCGAACGACATCGCCTGCATGGCGCTGCGGCCCGGCACACGGCTCTGGGCATCGCCGCCATCGTGACATTGCGCGCAGTGCGTTGCGTAGAGGGCGGCGCCGCCCTGCTGCGCCAGCGCCGGCGCGCAGCACCACATCAGCATCGCAGCTACCACTACACCCGGTCTCATGGCGTGCTCCAGCACCGATACCGTAACGCGAGATGGCTTCACACAACCCCAAGTATATTGCGCCCAAGTATACTGCGCCAAGCGTACCGCGGCAGCAATCGCCGAAGCAACGGATGTTCCGCCGCGCTTGTCACATATCTATGGCAATGCCGGCGATATGGGGCAGTTCGTCCAGCCGCCAGAGCCCGAGGCTCTTGTCGTGCCAGCCGCCACCGCCCTCCTCGCAACGCTCGTTGATCAACGCGCGCGGCGCCGGCCAGTTGAATGGCGCCCTCTCCATGTTCAGCGCGCGCCAGTCGCCGTCTTCGCAATCGCGATTGCCGTCCCATTCGGGGAATGTCGTGACCAGCAGGAAGCGCGCGCCGCTGTCGCGAAACCGGGTGATGGTACGAGCGATGTTCTGAAAGCTCAGATGCACCAGGCAGTCGCGGCACAGGATCAGGTCGGCAGGCGGCAGCGTATCGCGCGTGATGTCCGCAACGCGAAAGTGGCCGGCCAGTTCACCCCGCGCCGCGCGCCGGTTGTTGGCCTCGATCAGCGACGGCACGATGTCGATGCCGATGTAATCGACATCGAGCTTCATGCGGCCGATCCAGCCGGCATCGCCACAGGGCGCATCGAGCAGCGAGCGCGCACCGAGCCGTTGCAGCAGTGCCGGGAGTGCTTCCCGGATTGCGGCGGTGGCGGGGTCCTCTGAGCCAAGGCCGGACACCGAACTCGCGGCTCCCCAAAGGTTCGTCCGCTCGATCCGCTCGAACCGCGCGGCGAGATCGAGGCCGGCAAAGTTCTCGCGGTCCGCGACGAACCGCTCATGGGCAAGCACGGAAGGACGATTGGCGATCATGGGATGAGGCTCACATCAAGATTCCGTTGCGGGCTCACTATACAGACGTGGCGTCGCGTCCAAAATCATCAGCCTCCTCCCTCAAGCCGGCTTCTGCCACTCCATGATGTGGAAGAAGGGCACGCGGCGATGATGGGCAATTCTATCGGGATCGCCGGCTGTGGGCTGCGGTTCGACGAACAGGCGCAACTGGAGGCGGTGATCGAGCAGCAGCGTCATATAGGTGCTGAGCGGACGATGCCAGTTCTGGACACGGATGCCGTTCCAGCTGACCCAGATCGGCCGCTCGTCCATGTAGTGGTCGATCGCGAAGCGCGGGATACCCTCGCGGTCGCGCTTCCATCCATCGGGCTGGCCCGCGGTGTTGAAGCTGGTCAGGTTGGCGATCAGCAGCGTGCCGCCCGGCCGCAGCGCGGCCACCATCTTCGCGATGGCCCCAGCGAGATCCGGCATGTCGATCAGGCTGAGATAGCTGACGACGAGATCATAGGACGCATCGGCGTCCATCGTCTCGGCCCTGCCGAGCCGATAGTCGCCATGCGGGTCCAATTCCCTGGCGCGCGCGAGCAGCGCTTCGGTCGGATCGACGCCGGTCGTGCGGATGCCGGCGCGCTGCATGATGCGGCAGAAGCGCCCCTCCCCGCAGCCAACGTCGAGCGCATTGCGAAACCCGCGTCCCTCGATCCGCGCCCGCATCGGCGCATCCAGCACGAAGCGACGGCCATAGTCGCCGTCTTGCCCCTGCTCGACGATCCAGGCGGCCGCGGACGCGGCCCAGCCGCCGCTGATGTCCTCGCTCATGTCTCTGCCTTCGGGAATGGAGTTGACCGCTCGCGTCGCGGGGACGGCTACTGACCACAGATTGGATCAGAGTTCAACATGCGGTAGAGTGCACATCGCATGCATCCCTATACCAGCCGAGAGATCGCCAAGATCATCGCCGGTGCCGCGGCGGCGATCGTCGCGACGGGCTTCCTTTTCGCAATCGCCATGGCTCTCTTGCTGCCGCAATAGGAACTGCGGCTCGCCGGCGGCGCAAGGCCGCCGGACCTTGTGCGTCGCCCGGCTTACGCTGCGCGCACCGTCCGGAGGAATTTCCCGACTTCGTCCTTCAGCCGGTTGCTGTCGCTTGCCAGCATTTTGGCGGTCGAGAGCACCTGCGACGAAGCCGAGCCGGTCTCGACGGCGCCACGCTGCACGTCGGTGATGTTCGAGGAGACCTGCTGGGTGCCATGGGCGGCCTGCTGCACGTTGCGTGCGATCTCCTGGGTCGCGGCACCCTGCTCCTCGACAGCCGCGGCGATGGTCGAGGACACCTCCGACAGCCGCTCGATCGTCGCAGAGATGTCCCGGATCGCATTCACCGATTCCTGGGTCGCGCTCTGGATGCCGGAGATCTGCTGGCTGATCTCGCCGGTCGCCTTTGCGGTTTGCTCGGCCAGTGTCTTCACCTCCGAGGCGACGACGGCGAAGCCGCGGCCCGCTTCGCCGGCGCGCGCCGCTTCGATCGTGGCGTTCAGCGCCAGGAGGTTGGTCTGGCCGGCAATGGTATTGATCAGCTCGACGACATCGCCGATCCGCGTCGCCGCGATCGAGAGTTCGCTGACCCGCTCGGTCGTGGTGCGGGCCTGGCTAACGGCATCGCCCGCCATCCGCGCCGATTCCTGCACCTGCCGGCTGATCTCGTTGACCGAGGAGGACAGCTCCTCCGTGGCGGTCGCGACCGATTGCACGTTGCCGGTGGCTTCGCCTGAAGCGGTCACGACGACCGAGGTCAGCTCCTGCGCGCGTTGCGCGGTGGTTGCCAGGGTCGAGGACGATGCCTCGAGCTCGGTGGAGGCGGATCCGACGGTTTCGACGATCTCGCCGACCGCACGTTCGAAGCCGTCGGCAAGGTTGAACATGTCGCGGCGGCGCTGCTCGGCAGCCTGCTTCTCCGCCTCGACCTGCGCAGCCTTGAGACGCTCCACTTCCAGCGCGTTGGTCTTGAACACTTCGACGGTCCTGGCCATGTCGCCGATCTCGTCGCGGCGGTCTTTCTCGGGCACCTCTGTCTTCAGATCGTTGCGCGCGAGCCCCTCCATGGCGAGCTTGAGCCGGGCGATCGGCTGCGACATCGCCTTGAGGCCGATGAACAGCGCGATCGCGATGCCGACGAACAGGCCGCAGGCGCTGACGCCCATCACGGTCCAGGTCGCGGATTTGGCGTCACGATCGATGGCTTCCTTGCGCTTGACAACCGCCCGGGCAGTCTCGCCTACGAATGTATTGATGCGCACCAGGGCCGCTTCGATCAGTGGATCGCACTCCTTGTGCGCCCGATCGGCGGCCTTCGCATTCTCTTCCTGGCTGCTCGCCTGCGAGCCAGCCTGAAGTACCGGATCGCAGCCCATGAACACGGTCTTCAACTGGCTGCTCATGGTCTTGATCTCGCTTGCGCGCGACGGATCGTCTTGCTCCGCCGCCTCCAGGAATTGACGAATTTCGTCGCGGTTCTGGGTTGCGGTCTTGAGACGATTGGCGTTGCCTGCCTCGGTCGCCTCGGTGAAGACCGCATAGAGCGCGGCGTGATACGTCTCGACGCGGCGCAAGGCTCGCGTCAAGTTAAGCGCCGACGATTGCGCCGCGGCGAGTTCGCTGTATCCGTCGACGGTTACAGAGAGTTCGCGCGTTCCGAAGGCGGCGACGCCGACCAGCGCACAACCCATCACGGTCACGATCAGCGCGACCTTCCAGACGATCTTCAAATTATTCAAAAAGCTCATTTCGGCCGCCCAATGATTTTCAGCGACCGAAGCAGTCGCAGCGGCGCCATTGGAACCGGCGGTCGTTAAGATTTGATCCTAAATGACGCTCGTGGTCTTACGGAAAAATAACCGTTCGCGGCCCGCGCATAAGCTTCAGTCATCTCTGGCAGCGTTGGTCCGCTCTCGGCGGTCCGGAGCCAATGGCCCGGGCCGATCGTTCTTGGCCGATGCGGATCAGAGAAGAAAATCGAAACGCGTTTCTGTTGGGGGCGGTGACGCTGTGGTGGCCGCCACGCTTGCATTGTTCGAGCCTGTCTTTGGACAGGCGCCGGAGAAACAGCTCGCCGACAGCAGGCCGATGGAAGTGGCAACTCGGGAGCCGATCCGGGTGGTCGGCGCGCCCTTCGTGCCCAACGTCAACCCGCGCGAGCGATAGCGCTCAACGCGGGGACACCTCGGTGCCCTCCTCGGGCCGGCCATGGGCACGCACCAATTCCTCGACGAACGCGATTACCTCCGCGCGCTTGTCGGGCGGCAGCAACAAGAAGGCGCGCACGAGCCTCAGGCCCTGCGCTTCGTCCGACTGCTCTGTCTTGGTCTTGGCACCCATGCCCTACTGTCAGGCGTTCGGGAAAAATATGCAATCCCCTGCGGGGTCACCTCCTTGATTCGGCCGACCAGCTTTGCTGGAATAGCTCCAACCGAGGTGCACCATGAAGTGGATCAAGGAACGCGACGCGCTGATCGCGCAGACAATGGCCTTCGTCCAATCGGTAACCGGCAAAAGGGGTGCCTTCCATCCACCGGAGGAGCCCTCCACGACCGCGTTCGCAGTCACGACGGAGATTGTTACCGTCCGGGCCGTTGCGGTCGAAGCCGAGCCTCCGGCCGCCGTATCGCCACCCGAGCCTCCAGCGGCCGTATCACCACCCGAGTCCCCGCCGCTCGCCCAACCTCACCCCGTCCAGGTCCCGCCGCCGCGGATGAGCGACGTTCGCAGCGAGATGCAGGCCCGCATTGCCAATTTCCGCAAGCACCAGGAACGGTTCGAGCGCGAACGTGAGGAATATTGTGCGGCGACCTTCGCGCGGCTCCGCGCCGACATGCGCGACGCCTCCCCCCGCCCGCCGGCGGAAAAGCGAGGCGGCTAGCGCCTCACAGCCAGGACCACACCAGCCAGAGATTGGCCGCGCAGGCGCCGAACAGCGCCAGCGTCAACGGCAGGAGCATGTGCCCGCAGGAGGTTTTGAGGTCGCTCGTCATGGCCAAAAACATCCGCTGATTCCGGCCGGAGAGTCCCAGGGATTCTTTTTTCTGGGATTCAGGACTCGTTTACGACTCAGGACACCAAACGCCCCGATCACGGCTCCGTGATCACACTGCCAGCCGGAACTCCCTCCCCAGCGAAGTCGTTAACGCGCTTTCCGGGAGCAGGAAGAATGCCCTACGCCCTGTTTTGCAACGACGCCCAAATCAGCAAAGCCTATCCGGGCGAGGCCGACGTCTGGAAACTCGCCGAGCGGAGTGGCTTGGTCGTGGATGTGTCAGCCGACGACGAGCGTCCCGGACCACGCCGGGTGCTCGACAACGACTACGAGATCAGGCCCTGCCCGGCAGCCCAAGGCGAGGACCCGGCCCAGAACAAGGCCGAGGCCGAGCGGCAGTCCAGGACGGAGCTGAACCTGAATTCGTGAAATCCGGCCGGAAGCCTGGGGGGCTCAGGGCGTCGCGGTCGCCAGCGAAGCCTGCTCGCCCGTCAGCACCACACAGGACTTCCGGCGATGCAGCCCGCGGATTGCCCCGGTGACCTTCAGCACCTTTCCCGACGGACAGGAGGCGTCCTTGACGAAGGCCACCTCATAGGGTGCCAGCACCAACGGCTCGGATTTGAGGATTGTCTGTGCAGAGCACGGCAGGGAGATGAAGCACGAAAGCACTACTGCCGACACAAGAATACGCATGTCCGTCGTCCCACCAACCCGTAGCTCTCATATAACGCGTTCCGGAGCGCGAGTTCCGTAAGCGGCAAAAATTATTTTTGCTTTACCCCGGCCCCATGACGCGCGTGAGAAGGGGCGCGCCTGAATGTTTGCCTGCAAATGATGCGCCGGATGGTTCACGCAAGGCAAACGAGGGGCTGGCAAACGAAAGGCCGGCGGCGGCCGGCCTTTCTCAGATCGTGGTCGTTGACGGTGCGTCAGTAGCGCGAGGCTGCCGGACCGCCCCAGCCGAAGCGGTAGTTCACACCGACCTTGACGGTATGGTCGTCCTCCCGGCCGCGGACACCGGCGATGTCGGCCGGGCCGGAGGTGAAAGTCGTGCTGCCGAAATTGTAGTACTGGTACTCGGCCTTGGCCGACCAGTTCGGCGCGAACATGTATTCGAGGCCGGCGCCGACCGTGTAGCCGTCCTTGCTGTTGCCGGTGGTGGTGAAGGCCTGGGGCACGCCGGCAATGTTGACGCCGAGATTGTTGTTACGCCAGGCGTAGCCGCCCTTGGCGTAGAGCAGCGTTGGCCCCCAGGTGTAGCCGATGCGGCCCGTCACCGACCCGATCTGGTCGGTGTTGGATGTCACCTGCGTACCCAGCGGGAACAATACACCGTTGTTGTTGGTCGGCAGCCAGGAATACTGGGCCTCGATACCCACCACCCAGTTGGGCGCGAACTGGTAGTCGAAGCCACCCTGCACGCCGCCCAGGAAGCGCGCGTCGCTCGACTGGAAGCTGCTGTCGCCGGCGAAAGCGCCGCCGACATGGCCGCCGATGTAGAAGCCGGTCCAGTTGTAGATCACCTGCGGCGGCGTGTAGACCGGCGCCTTGGTGTAGGTGCGCGGCTGCATGTCGGCTGCCGCGGCCGGCGCGGCCAGCGCAAGCAGAGCGGCGGCGCCGAGCCAAATCGTCCTCATGTTCATCCCCGTTCTTTCAAGATCGACCCTCAGCAAACCAAACAACGTGGCGTGAATTTGGTTGCCTCGCGGCGATGCCGGAACGTTGATCGTTCGTTACTGTGACGGGGGTGGCAACAACGCGATTTGTTCCGTCACGTTGCCTTGCACCGACTGTTTCTGTCGCTTGCGCAAGGCCTGCCGTAACGATTAGTCGCAAGGCAAAACGGCCCCGTTCAAAGCTCGCCAAAATGTGATCCAGCGGCTCCGGCGACCTCTCTCCTAGCACCAGGCGATGAAGGCGGGCTTTGCGCTACCGCGTCATCTTTTCCAGTTCCGGAAAGGGAGCGTAAACCGCACCGGCGCAGAGCTCGCTGGCGCGATCGACGACGCGGTCGGCCCGCCCGTTCACGAAGATCACGGCGCGCTCGCGCATGCCCTTGTAGCTGCCGTCGGTCTCACGCGGCGTGAAGTGCAGGCAGCTCACATAGAACTGTCGCCCGCCGACCTCACGCTGCACCGGCTCGGCCATGCTGGCGTCGCGCACGGCGACCGGATTGTTGAGATAGGAGCGCATCAAGCCGAGTGTGTCGCTGCGGAAATTGTCGGGAAAGGGCTGCGGGCCTCCGGCCTGCGTCCCCTCCATCAGGGACGGACGGTCGCCATCGCTGCCGAAACATGCCGCAAGCGCCAGCGGCAATGCCAGGATCACCGCACGTTTCGCCAATCGCCCCACAGGTCGCGCTCTCCCCTCGAACAGACTTGGGGATGTTCTAGCTCCAAGGTTGCGTCAAGGGAATTCGCTTGCGCCCTCCGCGCCGGCGCGAATGGCGCACCGGCCCGCCACCGACACCTCGAGCTTTCGCGCAAGGCATGGCGAACGGGCCGGGCCTGAATTCCGCACGCGGCAGCGGGGGCAATGCAGGGATGCCGCCGCGCGGGATCAGTCGTCAGCTGCGCTTGTCAGTGGTCGCCGGCTTGGTGACGTCCGGCTGCGCCTTCGGCGACTTCTTGGCCGACAGATGCTTGTGGTGATGGCGATGCGTACGCACGGTCTTGTGCTCGTCGGGCGTGACGGCGGCGTGCGCGTTCATCGCCTTCTTGGTATCCACCTTGGCATCCGCCTTGACGTCGGCAGCCTTCGCGTCGGCCTTGACGCCGGCATCGGGTTTCGCGGCGGTGTTCGACACCTTGGTCTGGCTCTGGTCCGCCTTGATCACCGGCGCGGTCGTGGTGGTCTTGCCGGCCTCGGCGGCGAAGGCCGGGGCTGCGATCACGGAAGCTGCGAGCAAGGCTGCGGAAAAGGTCTTCAACATGGTTGGTCTCCTCTTGAAGGATCTCGAGGCGGCGCCCTCTCGCCTACCCTTCGATCGTAGGTGTGAGCCTAGGCAGTGCGCACTGAACCCAGTCTGAAGCTCCTTGCCAGCTTCCGTTCATCTCGATGACAAGTTTGTCATCTGCGGCAGGGCGAATAGACCGGCCAGCCGGGAATGTTTTGGCCCGATGGGTGTTCCGGTCTTCGGGCAATCGTGTAGGATCGCCACATTCCATACGGGAGAACTTAGATGCGCAGACTCTCAATGCTTCTGGTGCCGGGACTCGTCTCCATGACGCTGGCGGCCGCGCCGGCGCTGACCAGCGCCTACGCCGCGGGCAGCGACGAGCCCTCGTCGCCGCCGAAGTCGGACACCTCCACCAAAAAGGGGAAGAAGAAGAGCTCCTCCATCAGTGATCCCAAATTCCTCGCCGCCTATCGCACCGCCTACGCCACAATCTACGATAGCCACGACTACACGAGCGCGATCGACCAGTTGAAGTCGCTCAAGCGCGACGACGTCGCCGACGTCGCCAATCTGATCGGCTACTCCTATCGCAAGCTCGGCAACTACCAGTCGTCGAAGGTCTATTACGAGCTGGCGCTGAAGGACGATCCGAACCATGTTCGCACCTGGCAGTATTACGGCCTCTGGCAGCTCGAGCAGGGCAACCGCGAACAGGCGCAGTATCATCTGAACAAGATCGCTTCGCTCGCCGGCACCGACAGCTCCGAGTATCGCTCGCTTGCCGCTGCGCTCGACAAGCCGACCGGCGCGACGCTCGTCTACTGAGACATCGCATCTTTGAATGAAGCGAACGGGTACAACCTCAGGGTTGTGCCCGTTCCGCTTTCTCGGCTAGCCTCACGCACCGATCCTCACCTCGCAAATTGGTGCGCAATGGACACGTGGCTACGATCCGCGATCGACTACATCGGCTCCTGGATCGAATTCCAGCTGACAACATTACAACAGCCGGGCGTCATCGTCGCATTCGCCCATCGCGGCGAGGTCGTCGCCGAGCATGCATTCGGCCTCGCCAATCTCGACACCGGCGAGAAGCTCACCCCGCGCCACCGTTTCCGCATCGCCTCCCACTCCAAGAGCTTTACCTCGGCCGGCATCATGAAGCTGCGCGAGCAAGGCAAGCTCCGGCTCGACGACCCGATCGGTCAATATGTCGGCGGCCTGCATCCGCGCGTCGCCGGGACGACGATTGCGCAAGTGCTCTCGCACAGCGCCGGGCTGACGCGCGACGGCGCCGATTCCGGCCAGTTCATCGACAGCCGCCCCTATCTCAACGCCAAGGAGCTGCTCGCGGAATTGAAGCTGCCGACCGCGATCGAACCCGGCACGCGCTTCAAGTACTCCAATCACGGTTTTGGGCTGATCGGTCTCGTGATCGAAGCCGTGACGAAGGAGCCCTACACCGTCTGGATCATGCGCGAGATCATCGAACCCGCGGGCTTGCGCGAGACCGAGCCGAATGCGCCGCTTGCCAAAGGCACGCCCTTCGCGCGCGGCCACACGCGAAAACTGCCGCTGGGCGAGCGATGCGTCGTCCCCGGCGACAATCCCGCCTACGCCATGGCATCGGCCGCGGGCTTCGTCGCGACCGCCGGCGATACGGCCCGCTTCTTCGCGCAGCTTGCGCCCAACGCAAGGAAAAGCGTGCTGTCGGTCGCGAGCCGCCGCGAGATGACGCGAAACCATTGGCGCATCCCGCAAAACTTCGAGGGCTATTACGGCTTGGGCGTCAGCGCCGGCAAAACCGACGGCTGGGACTGGTTCGGCCATGGTGGCGGTTTCCAGGGCTACATCTCCCGGACCTGCTCCATCCCTGCCTGCGAGCTTGCGATCAGCATCCTCAGCAACTCCATCGACGGCGCAGCGCCGTTCTGGATGGACGGCGCGATGCAGATCCTGCGCGTGTTCCAGACCCGCGGTGCACCCGACCGGCGCGTGCGCGACTGGACCGGCCGCTGGTGGACGATCTGGGGCGCTACAGACCTCGTGCCGATCGGCAACCGGGTGCTCGTCGCCAATCCGCAGTTCAACAACCCGTTTATGGATGCCGCCGAGATCGAGGTCACCGGCCGCGACACCGGCAAGCTCGCCTGGGCCGCCGGCTATTCCAGTCATGGCGAGCCGGTGCGCCGCGTCCGCGACAAGCGCGGCAAGGTCAGCGACATCTGGCTCGCGGGCGCCAATATCAAGCCTGCGAGCGTCGTGGCGCGCGAGATCGCGCGGCGCTACCCACCGCGCAAGAGGCGCCCTACTCCCTGATGAGCGCCTCGACCTCGCCGCGGAACGCCTGCCGCGAGCCGTCGTGCGAATAGAACATGTGGCCGCCGGGATAGACGACGAATTTCATCCGCTGCGCCGCAAAGGCCGGCAACTGGTCGAGCACCCGCTTCGTTCCGAAATAGGGCGTGGCGAGATCGAACAGGCCATGCCCGACCAGCACGTTCAGCTTCGCGTCGGTCGCAAGAATCTCGCGCAGATCCGACACCGACTGCGGCGGATTGATGCCGCGGCCGAAATCCCAGTGGCCTTCGACGGCCCCGTTCAGGATTTCATAGGAGCCATCGGGCCGCCAGTTGAGCTTGCGCGTCAGGACATCGACCGCGGCACTCGTCAACGGCGCCTGGAGCCCATCGCCTGAAGGGTCGCCGAAGCGCGAACTGCTCGAATCCGGATAAGGGTCGAACCCGCGCACGGAAGCGTCGTAGCGTCCCGTCACCTTGCCGTTCTTGCGGTCGAACTCGCGGCGGAATTCGCCGACATCAAAGCGGCCGGCGAGCCTGCGGCTCACCGCCTGGTCGATGCCGGTGAGCTCGGCGACCTTGTCGGCAAGCCGGTTGGTGGCCTCCCTGTCGGCCGCGCCCTTGACGAGGTCGGCCAGGAATTCACCTCGCGCGTAGGCCTCGACGTCGGCGAGATCGGCGCGCGTGACCGGTCCCCTGGCTTCGCGCGCCACCGCCACATAGCTCGGCAGCGTCGCGACATATTGCAGCAGGCTCGTGCCGGTGAACTCGCGGAAATCGAGCAGCGGCGACACCAGGATCATTCCCCTGACGCCGACGCCATGCTGGACCTGCAACTGACGCACGACCTTCGGTCCGCGGATGCCACCATAGCTTTCGCCCGCGACGTATTTCGGCGAAACCAACCGGTCGTGCTTCTCGAGCCAGCGGCGGATCACGAGCGCGATCGAGTTGGCGTCACCATCGACGGAATAGAGGCGCTTGTGCGCGTCTTCGCCGCTGGCGACAAAACGGCTGTAGCCGGTGCTGACGGGATCGATGAAGACGAGATCGGTGAAATCGAGCCAGGTCTCCGCATTCGGCTTCACCTCAGGTGAAGCCGACGGCGACAGGGCTTCGCCGTGCAGCGGCAGGCGCCACGGACCTGCAGAGCCGAACTGGAGCCATGCCGAGGACGCGCCGGGCCCGCCATTGAACAGGAACGTGACCGGGCGCGTGGCGTGGTCGGCACCGTCGAGCTCATAGGAGGTATAGGCGATGTCGGCCAGCGGCTCTCCCTTGTCGTCGAACACGCGGATCGAGCCGGCGGTCGCACTGAAAGCAAGCGTCCGGCCGGGCAGATCGAGCGTGTGCTTCGTGGTCGAATCCGACGGCAGACGGTGCGGCTCGGCCGCCGACGGTGACGTCGGCGATGCGTTCTGAGCATTGCCGCTGCGCCCACCCTTTTGTCCGGTTGGCGCCGCCGCCTCGGACCGCGGCCGCGGCGGATCGTCCGCGCGCGCAAATCCTGCGAGCGCGAACGCCGACACCGCCAGCACCAGGGTCGCGCGGCGAAGCGCCGGCAAACTCTTGACCATGATCGTTCTCCCTGCCTGGCTATGAGAGCCGGCGTTTACCCAAAGGCTAGCGAGAAATTACGACGGTTTGGGGGATCACAAAGACCGGCAGCACCTCAACAGGCCGATCGGGCCAAAATCGCCCCGGTTTTGACCTGAATCGGGATGGACAATTGGCCGTTTGCTTTGACGCGCGGTCATCCTCGACAATGGAGGCCCAGGTCGTATAGACGAGCCCGGCGGAACTTTCTCGAGCCAGCGGCCTGCCCGGAAGCCATGACCAAGCCATCGCGATACGACCGGATCGCCTTCGTCGCCAGCCCGAGCAGCGAGGCGCAGATCGCCTTCGGCCAGCTCACCAGGGATTATGGCAATTGCGACCCGAAGGAAGCCGACGTCGTGGTCGCGCTCGGCGGCGACGGACTGATGCTCCAGACGCTGCACCAGAACATGCACACGGGAAAGCCGATCTACGGCATGCACCGCGGCACGATCGGGTTCCTGATGAACGAATACTCGACGCACGACCTGCGCGCGCGGCTGGAGGCGGCGCATGAATCCGAGATCAACCCGCTTCTGATGCGGGCAACCGACGTCAACGACCGCGTCCACCTGCACCACGCCATCAACGAGGTCGCCCTGTTTCGGCAGACCTACCAGGCGGCGCGCCTGCGGATCCTGATCGACGAGCGCGAGCGCATGCCCGAGCTGATCGCCGACGGCATCATGGTGGCGACGCCGGCCGGCTCGACCGCCTACAATCTGTCCGCGCAGGGACCGATCCTGCCGATCAACGCCGCCCTGCTGGCGCTGACGCCGATAAGCGCCTTCCGCCCCCCGCCGCTGGCGCGGCGCGCTGCTGCCCAACACGGCCTACGTCGTGATCGAGGTGCTCGAGGGCGACAAGCGTCCGGTGGCGGCGGTCGCCGACCACGACGAAGTGCGCGAAGTCCGCCGCGTCGAGGTCCTCTCCGACAAGACCATCTCGATGCGCATGCTGTTCGATCCCGGTCACAGCCTGGAAGAGCGTATCCTGCGCGAGCAGTTCGGGTACTGAGTCCAGGCGCAGATCACTGGCCGCAAGGCTGAAGCGATTCCAGGCCTGCCGCCACTGCGGGATCCCCGAGCAGATCGAAGTCCCTGACGACGGGAACGAAGCCCTTCGTCTCCGACGTCATCAGGTAGATCGTGACAAGCAGCGACGCCTGCGGCGCCGCATCCGCGCGGCAAAATTCCTTGGCTGCCACGCCGAGCCCCATCGACCCGCGCTTGCCATTCCTCCCCTGCTCGACCATCGACGCGCGCAGCGCCTCGAAGCGCGTCGCATCGGCCGGCGACAAACGATAGGCGTAGGTTGAAAAGCCCCGCGGCGGCGCCGGCAAGTCGGCGCGATCTCGCGTTTGGCTCATCTCCGCCATGGCGAAGCTTGCCTTTGTTTCGGCCTCCCCCGCCAATTTGGTGACGACGTCGAGCTTGACGCCGCCCGAACGCGGCCGCAGCGCATCGGGCAGTTGCACGGCGACGCGCAGCATCGATAGATCCGTCGTCTTGGCATCGATGCGCGCCAGCGGCGGGATCGATGTCAGCGGCACCGAGCTGCAACCGGCAAGCATGAGCGCGGCCGCGGTCGCAAGAACGCGCACAAAGCGGTTCATCGCAGGCTTCTCCGATTCAAGATCGAGGAGTGGCTAGGCCGATCTTCGGCCGGTCGCGCGATGCTCTAACGCGTCGTCGGCGTTACCCGGGACGTATTCGAGGATATCGCCGGGCTGACAATCGAGCACGGCGCAGATCCGCTCCAGCGTGTCGAAGCGGATGCCGCGCACCTTGCCCGACTTCAGCAGGGAGACGTTCGCCTCCGTGAGCTCGATGCGCGCCGCGAGCTCGCGCGATCTGATCTTGCGCCTGGCGAGCATGACGTCGAGATTGACGATGATCGGCATGGTCAGATGATCTCGCTGTTCTCGTGCCACGCGCGGACCGCATCGGCCATCACGGTTGCGAACGCGACGAGCGCAAGGCCACTCAGCACCGACAGCACGTGCGACTGTTCGATGCCGAACATCACGACGAGCTGGCCTGGCTGGTTGGCCCGCGTCAGGTTGATCGTTGTGAGCATCTGCACCAGCGGTGACATCAACGCGTTGACGATCAGCGCGAGGCCCATGCGGCGGATACGCCAGGCGTTGTCGGTCACAAAGACCTCGCCGCGCGCGAAACGGGAGAACAGCATCGAGAGCTGCAACAGTGCGTAGATGACGGGCGCAAGGCCGACAAGGTTGATCAGCGCGCCGGCGAAGCGGGTGCCGAGGCTGAGCGTGAAGGGCCGCGCCCCCAATGGGGACTGGGTCGCGATCCAGTGCTGAAGCATCTCGTCGCTCGACCAGAGCAGCGGCACCGCAAGCACCGCGCCCGCGACGCAGACGAGCGCGCCGACGGCCACGACTCGCCCGATGCGCCGCAACCGCGGCTCAGCCGGGACAGGATAAGGAAACGCGATCACGCTCATCGGACTAGCTCCCGTTCAATTGAGTATTTTTATTGTTTCACGATAAATAATGGCGGAATTACGATATTGAAGTGCCCTCGCCGCCGATGTGCCGCCAAGTGCGGCGGCAACCCTTCGTTAACTCCCGGCGCGATATGGTTAACGAAGGTTGACTGCTTTGGCCCAGGCGTCATGTTTCGCATCGATTTCAACAAGCTGCGCTTCCTCGTCTGCGACGACAATCCGCACATGCGCCGCATCCTGCGGACGCTGCTGCACTCCTTCGGCGCGCGCGAAGTTTATGAGGCCGAGGACGGCGCGACCGCGCTCGAAATGTACAGCCATTATGTGCCCGACATCGTCATCACCGACTGGGCGATGCCGATCTTCGACGGGCTCGAACTCGCTCAGATGATCCGGCAGCCGGAATCCAAGGGCAACCCTTACGCGCCGATCATCATGCTGACGGGCCATTCCGAGAAGCGCCGCGTCACGATCGCGCGCGACGCCGGCGTCACCGAATTCCTGGCCAAGCCGATCTCGGCCAAGGGGCTGTATCAGCGCATCCTCAACGTGGTCGCCAATCCCCGCCCCTTCATCAAGACCAAGACCTATTTCGGGCCGGACCGGCGCCGCAACACCAACTCGGCCTATATGGGCCCCGAGCGCCGCGTCGGCGAAAAGCACGAGGTGCTCCAGCAGCCCTCGCTGCTCGACAAGGCCCGCTCCTCCATCTAGCGCAACGTCTCACACGATCGCGGCAGGTATCATGGCGAAGAACAGCGCAAGGGACATCGAGGTCACGGCCTTCGCCACGCATCACGTCATCACGCAGCCCAACCCGCTGCGCAAGGTGCTGCGCCGGGTCGAAGAGAAGGACATGGACGATCCGGTCGGCCGCGCCGAACAGGCTCTGGCCGGCCTCTCCGGTGAGTTCAAGGACTGGATGACAACCGAGGTCAACCGGCTGTCGGCCGCCTACGTCGTCATCCGCAATGACGGCTTCACCAAGGACAGGCGCGACGAGCTGTTCCGCGCCGCGCACGACATCAAGGGTGACGCCGCGACGTTCGGCTATCCGGCAGCGGCGGGAATCGCCGAGAGCCTGTGCCGCGTCATCGAGCACGCGCCGGATATTGAGAAGGTGCCGGCCGAGCTGTTCACGCATCACATCAACGCCATCCTCGCCATCGTGCACGAAAACACCAAGCTCGACAGCATCAGCGTCTCCGCCGAGCTCAGCCGCCGCCTGCGCAAGGTCGCCGACGATTATCTCACCCACGTCAACCGCGACCGCCCCGAGCATCTCGAGATGATCCTGGCGCCAAGCATCGTGCCGACGCAGTAATTCTCCGCTCGTCATTGCGAGCGCAGCGAAGCAACCCAGAATCCCTCCCCGGGGGGACAGCCTGGATTGCTTCGCTTCGCTCGCAATGACGGAGTGTTTGGCGTCGAGCCTGCCCTATCGACACGATCAGAATGCGTAGGGTGGGCAAAGCGAAGCGTGCCCACCAATCGACCTGAACTAAGCGGATAGATGGTGGGCACGGCGCTGTGCGCCTTAGCCCACCCTACGGCACCTCGTTACGCCGCGATCAGATCGTCATAGACCGGATCGATCGCCTCGTCCGCGAGGAGTTCGTCGCAGTACAGCCTTGCTTCCTCGCGCGCGGACTCGGTGGCGAAGCGGCGGAGCAGGACCATCAGCGGCTCGGTGGCGCCGCGGTCGGTCTCGCAATGGGTGAGCACGCGCTCGACCATGCGCCGGCGCAGCCGCGCCGCACCGTCGTCGCTGTCGACAAAACCCAGTTCGTGGCAGGCATCGAGCGCGACCTGGAACGCCGCAAACGTCGCCTCGGGCAGCCCGGCGCGGCGGAGCAGCGCGTGCAGGCTCGCGCCGCCGCGATCGTGCAGAAGCGCGGTGACGCGCGCGAGCGGCAGGTCGGCCAGTTCGGCCAGCGCCGCGTCGAACAGTTCGAGATTGCTGGACAACAGCGCGCGCAGGATCAGGCCCGCGGTGAGCTGGCCCGTGACACGCAGATGATGCACCAGGCCCTGCATATCCTCGCCGCGCGAGCGCGACGCGATGTTCATGGTGGAACGGTCGCGCGCCTCGGTGGTGATGCGGTCGGCGCGGTCCGCACTCAGCCAGTTCCGGGCCACGACGAATTGCGCCAGGGTCTCCGAGAGTTTTGCCACCAGCGCGGCGCGCGTCGCGGCCGGCAGATCCTCCAGCACCAGCATCGCCTCGCGGATCGCGGCGAGATGGCCGTGACGCTCGACGATACGATTCCAGGAGAACGGCGCGAGCTCGGCGTAGGGATTTTCGATCAGCTCCAGCGCTGCCGCCGCGCAACCGACTTCGGCGATGGCGGCGCAGACCGATACCGGCAGCGCGATGCGACGGGCGACCGCACACTGCACCTCGTCATTGCCGGTCGCGACGATGTCGACAAGATCGGCGTCGATCAGCAGCGGGGAATGTTCGAGCACGGGCAGCGCGACGGTCGGCTGGTCCGCCGACAGCGCCCGGACGATCGATGCCGGCGCTTCGGTGCTGCGCGCGAACGCTTCGGCCATCGCCTGCCGCACCAGCGGCGACGGATCGTCGAGCAGCATCAAGAGCGCGCCTTCGGCGGCGGTGCGGTCGTCATGGGAAAGGTCCGAGATCAGCCAGGCCCGCGCCAATGCCCGCGTTGCCTCCGCCCGCTCGCCAGCGGGCGCCGTTCTGATCCAATTGATGAACTGCCGAACGATCATGGTGCTTCCGGCTTACGCAACCCGACGAAATGGCGACGGCTTGTCACCTGCAACACAAAATAAACCACGACGCTTAACAAAGCGTTCACCATAACTGGCTGGTTTTATTGACGTTTTGTTAAGGGAACAAAGCCGCTCGCCTTACGTGCCCCGGACGCAGCGCAGCACGCAAGTGATGCGCTGCTGAGCCGGTGCACGTGCAACAGCGAAATGCGCGGCATGGGTGCCGGCTCTGCGCAGCAGCGTTTCACGCTGCAGCGCGTCCGGGACACGAAAGCAGACGTCAGCTCGAGAACGTGCCGCTGCGATCACTGAAGAGATCGAGCGGCTGCGGCGGACGCACGTCCGGCGTCGTGGAGGCCACAGACGTGAGCGAGGCATTGTTGCCCCACAATTTCTGCACGGTGGCTGAGACCGGCTGCGTGGCATCGCCGGGCTGGTAGATCGAGCGGAATGCCGGCGTACTCGAGGCACTGTCCGCGACCGTCGTTGGAGACGCCGCACTCACCGGCGTCACGCCGCGCGTATCCGGAAAGGTCTGGAGATAAGCGGCATTGTCGATCACCGGCGCTATGGGCTGCATGCCGTTGGCACTCGCAACCTGCGTCGTCGACGGCTTGTCGCCATACATCGCGATCGCACTGCGGGTTATCTTCGAATTTGCCGCGCTGGCGTAGCGCGCGTCCAGCACCGAATAGACCTCGGAGACGCTGCGGGCGCGGCCGTCGCTGGCGTAGAAGATCGATCGATTGGAGGACGCCGCATTGGGAAATAGCCGCGCGCCTACCGCTTGCGGATTGTCCTCCGCATTGGCGATCAATTTTGCGGCGCCGCCGATGCCCATGAAATGCGCCATGTAGAGTTCGCTGTCAGACGGCCTGCGCCCGAGCAGCCCGGTGAGCTTGAAGCTGTTCGACAGCGTCAGCGCTGCCGCCATGCTCGAGGCAGCCTCCGGATCGTCGCGCAGCTTCATGATCGACCGCTTCATCACGGGATCGTCGACGGTGTAGGTGCCGGACGAACTCCTGGTGATGGCGTCGGCATAGTTGCCATAGCCGAACTGGGTGCCCGCCTCCTTCACGGTGCCGAGCCAGGTCTGGTCGATGAACTGGTAGAGCCCGTGCGCGGACGACGTGGTGGCTTCCGCCGTCGGATCGAAATCCGATTCCATCTTGGCGGTGGTCAGCATGTATTGGAAGCTGACGCCGGTCCGGTTGGAGACCTGCTTAATCGCGCCGGCGACGCGTGCCCGTGACGGATCGAGAACCGCCGTCTGAGAGGCACTGGAATTGTCGACCGACATGATGGAGTGCCCGCCCCGCGCGGCATTGAGCGACGCCAGCAATTAGGCGCCCTGTCGTCTCACCGTGGGACAGGTATGGTTAACGCGGGGTTAATTCGGCTCTCGCCGTCATTCCGGGGCGTACCGCAGGTGCGAGCCCGGAATCCATTCCACCGCACGCGGTGCCTTGCGGTGGATTCCGGGCTCGCGCTGCGCGCGCCCCGGAATGACAGGAGGCTACTTCTTGTAGACCGTGTCCGGATCGAACAACCGCTCGGCATCGACGAAGACCAGCTTCGAACCGCCGCCCTCGGCCTCGACCTTGCGGTAGAAGCAGGACCGGCGGCCGGTGTGGCAGGCGGCGCCGATCTGCTCGACACGGATCCAGACCGCGTCCTGGTCGCAATCGGTACGCATCTCGACCACGCGCTGGGTCTGACCCGATGTCTCACCTTTTCGCCACAACGCATTGCGCGAGCGGCTAAAGTACCAGGCCTCGCCCGTCGCAATCGTCTTGTGCAGCGCCTCGTCGTTCATATGCGCGACCATGAGCACGTCGCCGGTGGCGACGTCCGTCGCCACGCAGGTTACGAGCCCGGCGGCGTCGAACCGGGGCCGGAAGGAAAGCCCTTCCTCGATCTCATGGGAGTGAGCGGACACAACGACCTCGCAAGAGCATGACCCGGAAAAGTGTGCAGCGGTTTTCCGAAAAGGTCATGCTCAAACAATGAGCCTTTGCGAGGTCAGCGCTGCAGGCCTCGCACCAGGGACAGGAAACGGGCCTGCTCCGCCGGATTGTCGCGGAACATGCCGGTGAAACGGCTGGTGAACGTGGAGGCGCCATGCTTGGCGACACCGCGCACCGACATGCAGGTATGCTCGGCCTCGATCAGCACGGCGACGCCACGGGGCTTGAGGATTTCGTCGATGGCGGCGGCGATCTGCGCGGTCAGGTGCTCCTGGGTCTGGAGCCTGCGGGCGAAGATGTCGGTCAGGCGGGCAAGCTTGGACAGGCCGACGACACGCTCCACCGGCGTATAGGCGATGTGCGCCTTGCCATAGAACGGCATCATGTGGTGCTCGCACTGCGACGTGAACTCGATGTCGCGCACCAGCACGAAATCGTCATAGCCGGCGGTCTCGCCGAAGGTGCGGTCGAGCACCTCGGCCGGGCACTGGTGGTAGCCCTGATAGAGCTCGTCGAAGGCTTCGACCACGCGGCGCGGCGTGTCGAGCAGACCCTCGCGCTCGGTGTTCTCGCCGATATAGGCGAGCAGCGTTTTCACCGCCTGCTCGGCCTCGGCGCGCGCCGGGCGCAGCTGGTCGGCGCGGACGGCGACCGCGAGAAATTCGGCAGGATCAAGCTCCGCCGGGCGGGTCTCGGGCTGTTTGTCGGCAGACTTGTTGGGGCGGATGGATTTAATCGTAGCGTCCATGTCTACTCCGTTCGACGGCCTTGCGGCCGGAGTGTCACCGGCAGACGGGGCGGCAAGCCGCCGGACGCCTGAAGAGAACAATTTTGGCGAAAAAGGCCCCAAGGTCAAAACGCGGGCCGCGCAGATCTGGATCACCGCCGCCGCATCGCTGGACTGTTTTTCCGCCAGTTCCGCCCCTATATAGGACCGTGGACGGCGCCCGCCAAGGCCGATCCCGCCCGGAAGTGCTGGACTCCATCACATGCTGAACGACATCTATAACAAGCGGATCATCGAATTGGCCGGGAATATTCCGCGCCTCGGGCGGCTGTCGGACGCCGATGCCACCGCGACCGCCCACTCCAAATTGTGTGGCTCGACCGTGAAGGTCGACCTCAAGATGAGTGGGGACACCGTCACCGACTTCGCACATGACGTGAAGGCCTGCGCGCTCGGACAAGCCTCTTCATCCATCATGGCAAGTCACGTTGTCGGCTCGACTGCGAGCGAACTCCGTGAGTTACGCGAAACCGTTCGCAAGATGCTCAAGGAGAACGGCGCGCCTCCTGAAGGTAAGTGGGAAGAGATCAAATTCCTCGAGCCGGTCCGTGACTACAAGGCACGGCATGCCTCGACGCTCCTGACCTTCGATGCTGTGGTCGATGCCATTGGTCAAATCGAGGGGAAGACCAAGCAGCCGGCCGCGGCGCAGGGCTGATCCCTCTCAGTCGTGCCGGTCCGCGCCGGCGCGCGCCCCGGAACGCCCTTCCAAGATCTGCTGTTACTTCGGCGGGCTCGCGCTCGGCGCCGCGCCCGTCGGCACCATGGCTTCCGCCGTCTTGGTCGACTTGGCTGGTTGCTGCGGCTCGGGTTCCGCGCCGAACCGCGCCTGCGTCTTCGTTGCAAGCTCCGCCATCGCCGGCGCCGTGACCTCCACATGCGGCAGCACGTCAGCCACCAGATCGGTCGTCACGAGGTTGGTGAGCTTCAGCTCCCCGGTGTCCAGCTCGTGCAGGTCTTCCCAAGGCGGCACGCTGAGCGCGAGCGAAAGCAAGTCGCCGGCGCCGCCCATGTCGAACGTGTATTTGGCGAGCCGGCCGATATCGCGTTCAACGATCATCAGGTCTTGCGCGCTGTAGCTCGCCGCCTTCGCATCGTCGGCCCGATCGCCCATCCAGATCTGGTGAACCCGGACATGAGCGGCGTCCGGCACATAACGCTTCTTGCCGGCCAGCAGCAGGAACACGCACATGGATTCGCAATAGGCTTCGGGCGCGACCATTGGGCGGGCACTCTGCCCGCCGCGATTCTGCAGGCTGATGCCGACGGTGGTCAAAAGGCCGAGATTGCGGAAGCGCCGGCCGAGCGTGATCGCGTCGTTGACGGAACCGCCGCTGGAATCGAGCACCACGGTGGCGCCGCCAAGCTGGCGTCCCCGCGCAAAATCCTCGAAATCCTTCGGCGTATCGGAGGTGATGATGCCGACCGCGCTGACCCAGCCGCGGCAGTTCGGCTCGCAGGCAACCCAGCTGAACTTCATCGGCAGCTTGCGCTCTTCCAGGGCGCCACCGGCTCGGGCCGACGACCCAAAGGTCGCGACGGCGCCAGCCAGCGCGACTCCACAGGCAGCGGTTCCCACCAGCAGCCAGCCGCGAAGATTGAGCGACCTCAGACGTTTCAAACTGGTCCCTTCCCCAAGCCCCAAGGTGATTCAGGCAAGCCCCGTTTTGCGTTCCACAAGTCTACACATGGACGTCATAAAAATGGTATCCGGGGGAATACAGATCGTCCATAGGCACTTGCTGCACTGCTCCCAAAAAGCATGCAAAATATGGCGCGCAAACAACATCTCGTTGTTCCCTGCGCCGGAACCGTGCAGCACCTCGCCCACGATCGCAGCAAAGCGCACATGAAGCATTCAGCCTGCGAGCATTGTTCCACTTCCGTCGAGGGCGCGCTCCGTCTCCCGCGCAGATTTGGCCGCGCGCTGATCTGGCTCTACCGCCACACGCTCTCGCCATTGGTGGGCTACAATTGCCGGCACCTGCCGACATGCTCCGTCTATGGCGACGAGGCGATCGAACGGTTCGGACTTTGGGCCGGCGGCTGGATGACGCTGGCGCGTCTGCTTCGCTGCAACCCATTCGGCACGTCAGGCATCGACAACGTGCCCGTCACCGCGCCGCAAGGCGCACGCTGGTATCTGCCCTGGCGCTACGGCCGGTGGCGCGGCGTCAACGCGTCCTAAAGCGCGATGCTCGCGCCTTAGATTCATGATCTCCGCGCAAACGCGTTCCGCGTTTGTCGCGAGGGAAAACCGCTGCACACTTTTCCGAATCATGCTCACGTTGCTGCGGTGCTTTGCCCATCGCTGGCCTGAGCGGAACCTTAAACTCTCTCCTCGCGTTGTTGTGATGCTCCCACGGGAGGAAACAACAATGCGCTGGAAAATCAGCCCTCATTTTCACTTCAGGCTTGGTTCAAATCCTAGTTCCAGGGGGCATCACGACCCCAGAACCGTCGATCTGCTCGCGATCATCGCCCTGCTGGCGATCGCGGCCGGCTCCGGCTGGTATCTGGCAACGAGCCTCGCCACCCCGCCCAGCACGACAGGGTTCATCGTGCCGAGCCAGAGTGTGCACTGGTAGCTAGCGAAACCAGAAGAAACGTCCGGGCGGCGGCGGGACCGGCTCGGGCGGACGCGGCCGCTTCGGGTGCGGCGCTCTGGGCGGCGGCTCGGCGGATGAGGTGGTCTCCGCCGTCGGCACTGTCTCGGTCCCCGGCACCTTCACCGACAGCAGCAAATTCGACTCGTGCATCCGCCAGCGATAGCCGACGCCGAAATCGATCGGCTGGGCGCGGGTGAACAGTTCGGCGTAGCGCTCCTGGTATCGGCCGGGGAATTCGTCGATCGGTCCGAGATAGCGGCCGAACGGGAAGAACCGCCATTGCCGCGAATTGTAGTTTGCGAGCGGAATGCCGGAATCATCCTGGATGATGGTCGCGCTGTTGGCGAGCAGCCAGTCGCGGGCGACGGTGAAGTTTCCGGAGTGCAGCAGATAGGACGCGCTCTTGATCAGGCTGTTGCCGGGGCCGAGCGTCTCACAGAACTTCAGGAAGCCAGTGGCGCGCGCACTGGGATTGGAAAGGTCGGTCGAGAAATAATACAGCGTGCGTGCCTCACCGTCGCTGCCGGCAAAGGTGATGCGGACGCCGCGCGTCGCGTTCCGTCCTGGATTGTCGTTCCCTACGTGCATCCCGCCCTGGGCGTCGAGCGCGACCGCCTCGACGTTGCGGATCGTCTTGCCGGACCGCGCGAGGAAGACATAGAGGATCGGCAAGGTCCCGTTGACCTGGTTGGCGCGCAGATCAACCTTCATGTGCTTGGTGATGAAGAAGGAAAAGCTCAGGATCGAGCCGAGCGAACGCTCGACATTGTAGAGCGCGGCACCGACCGAACCGCGGGGCAGCCGCGTCAGGTCAGGCACGGCGCCAGCCGGCTCGAGCGCGCCGAGCACGTAGGTGCTGGCCTTGGGATAGAAGGCGTTGGCGTAGAGGAAGTCCGGGCCGCTGAACAGGTAGAACATGGTTGGCCTCGGCGCGGCCAGGTTGACGTCGGCCCAGGCGCGGATCCTCGAGAGCTGCCGCTGCTCGAGCTGGGCGAAGGCGCCGTCGAAAAATCTTGCATGGCGCTGCCAGCCCGGGTCGTTCGTGAGCGGCACCAGCGGCGAGTCCGCCGAAGGCTGCATGCCCGCAAGGAAGCGCGCCGTGTCGTCGAAGGTGACGTCGGCGGCATGCGCGGACGAGACGACCGCAACCAGCAGGGCAAGAGCGACGGCCGCGATTCTCATGGGTCGAAACATGTCTATTCGCGATGTGATGAAGTGCCAGCGGCGACCGGCCGCCTACGGAAAGCAGCATAAATCAGCAGGCCCGAGAGCATGACGAGCATCCCCGAGAGCGACTGCACCGGCCGCTCGGTCAACAGGTAGTACATCATGAACGCGGTCACGAGCAGGAAAACCAGCGGCGTGAACGGGTATCCCCAGGCGCGATAGGGTCGCGGCAGGTCGGGATCGGTGATGCGCAGCTTGATGACACCAAGCACGGTGAAGAAGGAGCAGAACAGCAGTGCGAACTGGATAAAGTCGAGCACCGCCTCGAAGCTGCGTGTGAACAGCAGCAGATTGGCGACGGCGAGCTGAAACAGGATGGCATAGGCCGGCGCGCCGCTCACCGATCTCGTCGAGAACACGCGCAGGGCCGGAATGTCCTCCCCCCATCGTCATCATCACGCGCGGGCCGATCCACATCATCGCGCTGATCGAGGAGATCAGGCCGACGCAGATCATCGCGCCGACGATCCGGCCGCCGACGCCGCCGAAGATGGCACGGCCGGCGACGCTGGCGACGTCGAGCTGGCCGGCCAGCGCGCTCACCGGCGTGGAATACAGAAACACCGCGTTCAGCGCGACGTACAGGACGAGCACGATCAGCGTGCCCGCGAGCAGCGCGCGCGGCAGGCTGCGCTGCGGCGTGTTCATCTCGCCAATGATGTAGGTCGCGGCATTCCAGCCCGAGAACGAGTACATCACGAAGACGAGGCCGATCGCGAAAGGCGCGCTGACAATGTGCGCCAGGTCACCTGCTTGCGGCGTGAAGGCGATCGGCTGCGGCACGCCGATGACGAAGCCGGCGACCAGGAAGGCGACGATCAGCACGACCTTCAGGATGGTCGAGATCAGCTGGAAGGTCGAGGAGTGCCTGACGCCAGTCAGCTGCACGAGCGAGACCAGCCACACCACGCCGATGGCAAGCGGGATCGGCGGCAGATCGGGGACGACCGATTTGGCGTATTCGCCGAAGGCCATCGCGGCGAGCGCGACGGGCGCTGCGAAGCCCACCGTCGCCGAAACCCAGCCGGCAAGAAAGCCGAAGGCAGGATGATAGGCGCGGCCAAGGAAATTATACTCGCCGCTCGAGCGCGGAAACATCGCACCGAGTTCGCTATAGGAGAACACTCCGCACAGCGCGACGATGCCGCCGACGGTCCACAGCAAGAGGATCGAGAAACCGGACGGGATGTCTTTGACCTGGAAGCCGAGGCTGGTGAAGACGCCGACCCCGATCATGTCGGCTACGACGATGGCGGTCGCGACCAGAGCGGAGACCCCGGGCCCGCTCCCGGTCAGCCGGCCAGTCCAAGACGCGGTACCCGCATCAGATGCCGTCATCGGGTCCTTAACCTCAGGCGTCACGCTTCATGGGAAGTCAATTCAAGCAGTGTTAACAAGGGTTAAATGAGGCGGCGATATAGGTATTAAAGCACCATTTATGCATGCTCTCGGGCAATAAACCCGCGCGAACACTGGAGAATCCCATTTCCCCTCCCCACAATCAGGACACGATTGCATGGTCCCTTTAAGCAATCCGGATGTGGGGAAGTTTCTCCGGACGCTTAACGTCACCTAAACGCCAGTCGGCTCAATTGTCTCAAGGGTTGCCGATAGGCTTGTGGACATGACTTGGGGTCGTGGGTGGATGGTCGGGGCCGTTCCGAACGTGAGAGCTGACATTCGTGCATATCGGACGCCGTCCGGTGCACGCGGTCGCGCGCTCCGGATCGGCCTGGCCTTGGTGCCGCTGTCGCTCACGCTAGTTCAATGCGGCAGGGCGCCGAGCCCGGCGGCGCTCGCGGCGAGCTCGCAGGCCAATGTCCAGGTGGTCGGCAAGACCAATCCGCAAGCGACCAATCCGCAAGTGGCGAGTAGCGACACGTTCGAGGATCGCTTCTCTGCCCCGCAATTCAAGGAACGCTTTCCCTCGGCGAGCGAGAGTTTCCTGCAACGGCAGATGTCGGACTTCTCGCCCAAGCGCGCCGTACAGCAGCAGCCTGCGCCGGAACAGGCCCCCTACAAGGTGGCCTCGCTCGAGCCGCAGGTCCCCTTCAAGCGTCCGGCACGTGAAGACCTGACGACGCTCGTCAGCATGAAGTCGTCCGCCTTTCCCTATTTCGGCAACAACCCCGCCTCCGACGCGCCGTTCCTCAACATCTCCAAGGGCGACCGGCGCGGCCACCGCAGCTACTCGGGCCGCGTGTTCTGGCAGGACGAGACCTACAATGACAGTCGCGTGCTGGTGCACGTGCCCGAGCATTTCGATGTGCGCAAGCCAGGCGTGATCGTGGTGTTCTTCCATGGCAATGGCGCCACGCTCGAGCGCGACGTGCGCGACCGGCAACTGGTGCCGAAGCAGATCACCGATTCCGGCGCTAACGTCGTTCTGCTCGCGCCGCAGATGGCCGTCGATGCCGCCGATTCCAGCGCCGGCAAGTTCTGGCAGCCGGGCGGCCTCAAGCGCTTCATGGAGGAGTCGGCCAATCACCTTGCTCGCCTGACCGGCGATCCCGACAGCGCGCGCGCCTTCGCCAACATGCCGATCGTGATCGTCGGCTATAGCGGCGGCTTCCTGCCGACGGCCTGGAGTCTCGAGGTCGGCGGCGTCAGCGACCGCGTCCGCGGCGTCGTGCTGCTGGACGCTGTCTATGGCGAGCTCGACAAGTTCGCCTCCTGGATCGAGAGCCATCGCACCGGCTTCTTCGTCAGCTCCTACACCCACTACACCGCGCGCCGCGACCGCGAGCTGATGAGCGCGCTGCGGCGGAAGGGCATCGGAGTCTCCGAGGACATGGATGGGCCGTTGCGGCCCGGCAGTGTGGTATTCGTCGAAACCGGCGACGGCATCACACATCGTGATTATGTGACGCGCGCCTGGACTCGGGATCCGCTCAAGGACGTGCTGGTGAAGATGTCGGCGACGCCGTCGCTGGCGCTGACGCGCGTTGCATCTACCAATCCGTCGGCATCGAGCCGCTAGGGCCGGGCGTTACCTTCAGAGCGGTGCTGAGCCGGATCGCCGACTAGAGCCATTTCCGTTCCGATGGAATCGGAACGGGGCTCTAGATTCTTGTTTTGACGCGTTTTCTTTACGCGAACCGGCCTCCACTTCGCTCGAAAACGCTCTAGCCGTCCGGCCTTCGACCTCAGGTTTTCGGCAGCTTCGGAATGCTCTCGGCAAAGCCGTTGAAGCAGGCCAGCCGTTCGTCCTCTTCCTTGAGGAAGCGGCAATCGGCGACACCCTTGGCCTTCGGCGGCTTCGGCTTCGGCGTCGGCGGAATCACCGCGTCGTAGCAATTGAGACGATCCTTGGTGCCGTCATCGAGGTCGAGGCAGGCCTGGAGCCGAACCGCGATCGATTGCGGCTTGCCCTTCGGCGCCGCGGCCGGCTTGGCCGCTGCCTCTTTGGTCCCCTTCGGCTTCACCTGCACCAATGGTTTGTCCCCAACCATCGGCGGCTTGTCGGTTTGCGCAAACGCGGAGGCTGAATAGAGCACCGCAACAACCGCCAGAACTATCCTCATTTCAGTCAGCTCTCCTTGGTCCCCATGCCTCGTTTCTAACGCTCTCGCGCGCGGTTTGCCAAGCGCCTTGCGCACAGGAAAACGCTGGCTTCAGGCTGAAGCAGCAGCCGGCCGGGGTCGGGTCAGGATCACCAGGATCAGCGCCAGCACGACGAAGCCGGTCGCAACGAAGCCGAGCGGATACAGGAGTTCGCGGGCGAACAGCATCCCGCCGATGGCCGAGCCCACGGCCTGGCCGATATAGAGGACGGAGGTGTTGAGCGCGACGGTCGCCGACGCGAGTGACGGCGCGGCCGCGACCAGACGTACCTGCTGCATCGAATTGGTCGAGGCAAAACCAAGGCCCCAGATCGCGACCGCGAGCGCCATCAACACCAGCGTGCCGGCGCCAAACGCCCAGCCCGCGATGCCCGCAAGCAGCAGGCATGTGAACAGCAGCGAGGTGCGATAAGGCCCCCAGGTGTCGACGATGCGGGTCGCGATGACGATGCCGAGGAAGCCACAAACGCCGTAGATGCCGAACACCATGCCAATCGCATCGGGACCGGCGTCAGTGAGCTTCTTCAGGAGCGGACCCATGAAGGTGAACACCACGAACTGTCCGGAGATTTGCAGCATGGTGATCGCAAGCAGAAGCAAAATGGCCCTGCTGCGGCCAACCTCCGCCCAGGTCCTGAGATCGACGGGCGTTCCCTTCAGGCCGGCCGGTAGGCGCATCAGCAGCAACAGGAAGCTGACGCAACCGAGCACGCCGATCTCGCCATAGGCCGCGCGCCAGCCATAGCGGCTCGCGATGAAGGTGATCAGCGGAAGGCCTACTGCGGCAGCGAGCGACCAACCAAGAAAAATATAGGCAATCGTGCTGCCACGGCGCGCGGCCGGCACGATCAGCGCCGCCGTGCCGGCAGCCTGCGGCGTATAGAGCGCGCCGACTGCGAGCATCACCAGGCGGATGACAAGGAGGCTCGTGTAGTCAGGCGCGAAGGCCGAGGCGAGATTGCCAAAGGCCAGCACGGCGAGCGTGGTTGCGAGCAGCGTCCGCCGCTCGATACGGCTGGTCAGCCAGGCCGTCAGTGGCGAGCCTATGCACAGCGTGATCGCGCCGAACGTGATCAAAAGCCCGGCCGCGTGAATGCTGACATCCAGCCCCGCCGACAATTCCGGCAGCATGCCCGCCGGTGCCAGCACCGAGCAGCCGGTGACGATATTGCCAAGCATCAGGGCGGTTGGCGTGAAACGGCCAGCGATTGGCGGATTTTCCATGCAGCTGCATCTAGAGCGGACGCGTGGGCTGTTAAAGGGCACGAACCGAATTAGTTGGTGCACTGTCCCGGCTTTTGCGCGCCATTTTCTTGGAAATGCCGGATTGCACAGGCCGAATCGCCTGATATATCGCTCGTTCCCGCTTACCTGCGCTCGTTCGCAGGAGTGAGCTTCAGGAGAAAGCAATGTCCGACCAGCCCAAGTCTGATCAAGCCAAGTCTGATCAACCCAAGTCCGAATCCGGCTTCCAGTACAGCCTCAGCAATCTGAAGCCCGTGACCCCCTCCCCGAAAGTCACCCTCACCTTCCCCGACGGCGCCCAGCGCCAGTTCGACCAGAGCATCACCGGCCTCGAGATCGCCAAGGGCATCTCGCCGTCGCTGGCCAAGCGCACGGTGGCAATGGCGCTGGATGGCGAGGTCACCGATCTCAACGACCCGATCGAGACCGATGCGAAGATCGAGTTCGTCAATCGCGACGATCCCCGCGCGCTCGAGCTGATCCGCCACGACTGCGCGCACGTGCTGGCGGAAGCCGTGCAATCGCTGTGGCCGGGCACCCAGGTCACCATCGGCCCGGTGATCGAGAACGGCTTCTACTACGACTTCTTCCGCAACGAGCCGTTCACGCCGGACGACTTTGCCGCGATCGAGAAGAAGATGCGCGAGATCATCGCGCGCGACAAACCCTTCACCAAGGAAGTCTGGGATCGCGAGAAGACCAAGCAGGTGTTCCGCGACAAGGGCGAGGCCTTCAAGGTCGAGCTGGTCGACGCCATCCCCGGCAACGAGCCGATCAAGATCTATTACCAGGGCGACTGGTTCGATCTCTGCCGCGGCCCGCACATGACCTCGACCGGCAAGGTCGGCAACGCCTTCAAGCTGATGAAGGTGGCAGGCGCCTATTGGCGCGGCGACTCGAACAACCCGATGCTGACCCGCATCTACGGCACGGCCTTCGCCAAGCAGGAGGACCTCGACGCTTACCTCAAGCAGATCGAGGAGGCCGAGAAGCGCGACCATCGCAAGCTCGGGCGCGAGCTCGACCTCTTCCATTTCCAGGAGGAAGGTCCGGGCGTCGTGTTCTGGCACTCGAAGGGCTGGACCATCTTCCAGCAGCTGATCGCCTATATGCGGCGCCGCCTGACCGGCGACTACAGCGAGGTCAACGCACCGCAGATCCTCGACAAGGTGCTGTGGGAGACCTCGGGCCATTGGGGCTGGTATCGCGAGAACATGTTCGCGGCGCAGTCGGCCGGCGACGAGGCCGAGGACAAGCGCTGGTTCGCGCTGAAGCCGATGAACTGCCCCGGTCACGTCCAGATCTTCAAGCATGGCCTGAAGAGCTACCGCGACCTGCCCTTGCGCCTTGCCGAGTTCGGCGTGGTGCACCGCTATGAGCCGTCCGGCGCCATGCACGGATTGATGCGGGTGCGCGGCTTCACTCAGGACGATGCCCACATCTTCTGCACCGAGGACCAGCTCGCGGAAGAGTGCCTGAAGATCAACGATCTCATCCTGTCGACCTACGCGGACTTCGGCTTCACCGGCGATCTCACCGTGAAGCTGTCGACCCGGCCGGAAAAGCGCGTCGGCACGGATGAGATGTGGGATCACGCCGAGCGCGTGATGGCGACGGTGCTGCGCGAGATCCAGTCGCAGAACAATCACATCAAGACCGAGATCAATCCCGGCGAAGGCGCCTTCTACGGGCCGAAGTTCGAATATGTGCTGCGCGACGCCATCGGCCGCGACTGGCAGTGCGGCACCACGCAGGTCGACTTCAACCTGCCGGAGCGGTTCGGCGCGTTCTATATCGACCATGACGGCGGCAAGAAACCGCCGGTGATGGTGCATCGCGCGATCTGCGGCTCGATGGAGCGCTACATCGGCATCCTGATCGAGCACTATGCCGGCAACTTCCCGCTCTGGCTCTCTCCGGTGCAGGCGGTGGTCACGACCATCACCTCGGAAGGCGACGAGTACGCCAAGCAGGTCCTGGAGCAGGCGCGGCGCGCCGGGCTGCGGGTCGAGATCGACCTGCGCAACGAAAAGATCAACTACAAGGTCCGCGAGCACTCGCTGGCCAAGATCCCGGCACTGCTCGTGGTCGGCAAAAAGGAGGCCGAGACGCATTCGGTCTCGGTCCGCCGGCTCGGCAGCGACGGCCAGACGGTGATGACGACAGCGGAGGCGATCGCCGCCCTGGTCGACGAAGCGACACCGCCGGATGTCCGCCGGGCCCGCGGCGCGGTCTGAACCTGAAATCGATCCAAACGCGCTTTCGGTTGCGGGCGTGCATGCCTATCTAGGCATGGCACGCCCGACGACCAGCTGAAGAGGACATCGCAGTGCCCGACGCCATCGAACTCCTGAAGACCCGCCGCTCGGTCAAGCCGCGCGAGATGACCGGGCCCGGGCCCTCCCCGGCCGAGCTCGAGACGATCCTCACCATCGGTACGCGCGTGCCGGACCACGGCAAGCTCGCGCCCTGGCGCTTCATCATTTTCGAGGGCGATGCGCGCCAGCGCGCCGGCGAGGTGATCGCGAAGGTTTTTGCCCGCAAGCATCCCGGCGCGCCGGCGGCCGACATCGAGACCGAGCGCAAGCGCCTCACGGATGCGCCGCTGGTGATCGGCATCGTCAGCTTCACCAAGCCGCATCCGAAGGTGCCGGCCTTCGAGCAGCAATTGTCGGCGGGCGCCAGCGCCATGAACATCCTCACGGCCGCGACCGCGCTCGGCTACGGCGCCTGCTGGCTGACCGGCTGGTTCGCCTTCGATCGCGACGTGCTGGACGGACTCGGCCTCAAGCCGGACGAGAAACTTGCCGGCTTCGTGCATATCGGCAAGCCGACCAAGCCGAGCGAGGATCGCCCGCGACCGGTCCTTTCTGACATCGTGACCCGGTTTTAATCGAAGTCTTGTTGACGCCTCGGACGGCTTGCGGCTTTGTTCCCGGCGAGGGAGGAAGCCCGGAATGAAGCGCCGTGAATTTCTGGTCGGGGCCGCGCTGCTGGCCGGCACGATGGCGCGAAGCCGCGCCGCCGACATTCCCGCCCCCTCGTCCGACGGACTCGAACGCATCACGGCGTATTTCAACAACGAGGTAACGAGCGGCCGGCTGCCGGGCGCCGTGATCCTGGTCCAGCAGCACGGCAAGCCGGTCTATCTGAAGACCTTCGGCGTGCGCGACACCAGGACCGGCCTTGCGATGACGGCGGACACGATCTTCGCCATCCACTCGATGACCAAGCCGATCACGTGTCTTGGCGCGATGATGCTGATCGACGAGGGCAAGCTTGCGCTCAACGACCCTGCCTCGAAATACATCCCCCTCTTTGCCGGCACCAAGGTGGGTATCGAGATCACCAAGCCGGACGGCAAGCATGAGCTCGACCTCGTGCCGCCGGTCCGCCCCGTCAACATCGAGGACCTGCTGCGACAGACGTCGGGCATAAGCTACGATTATATCGGCGCCCCATGGGTCGAGCAGGTTTACTCGGCCGCCAATATTTTCGAGGGGCCATTCAATAACAGACAATTCGCCGACCGCGTCGCCAAGCTGCCGCTCACGCGTCAGCCCGGGACGCTGTGGCGCTACGGCCATTCCACCGACGTGCTCGGCAGTATCATCGAGATCATCTCGGGACAGACACTGTACGAATTCCTGAAGCGGCGCATCCTCGATCCGCTCGGCATGAGCAGCACCAAATTCGTGCTCAAGGCTCCGGAGGAGCGCGCGCGGATGGCGCGGCCGCTGCCGAGCGACCAGATCCTGCTCGCTGGCGAGCGCGACCGCCTCGCCCATCCAGAATGGGAGTCCGGCGGAGGCGGGCTGCTCTCGACCATCACCGACTACCAGCGATTCTCGCAGATGCTGCTCAACGGCGGCGAGTTCGAGGGCAGGCGCTATCTGAGCCCTGCGGCCTTCAAGGCCATGACGACCGATCACATCGGCCCAGGCTCCGGCGTCGGACGCGATTACTTCTATTTTCCAGGTGACGGCTTCGGCTATGGCTACGGCCTCGCGGTGCGCACCGATCCCGGCAACGCAAAGCCGCCCCCGCCCGGCTCGCTTGGCGAGTTGAAATGGGACAGTGGCAGCGGCACCTATTTCGGCGTCGATCCCAAGCTCGACATGGTCTACCTCATGATGCAGCAGACCCAGAACGAGCGCAGCCGCATCACGCCCGCCTTCAAGGCGCTGGTCTACGACTGCTACCCACCCGAGCTACGCCGCCCGTGAGGCGCGCTCGCCGAAATCGGCGAGCAGTTTTGCGATCTCGGCAGCGGGCCGCGCCGCGCTGAACAGAAAACCCTGCACCTCGTTGCAGCCCTCGGCGCGCAACCAGTCGAGCTGATCCTCGGTCTCGACGCCTTCCGCAGTCGTGGTGATGTTGAGGCTGCGGCCGAGACCCGAGATCGCGCGCACGATCGCGCCGCAATCGGGCCGCTGCGCCAGATCCTTCACGAAGGAACGGTCGATCTTGATCTTGTCGAAGGGGAAGCTGCGGAGATAGCTGAGGCTGGAATAGCCGGTGCCGAAATCGTCCATGGAGATGCCGACGCCGAGCTCGCGCAGCTGATGCAGAATCGCGAGATTTGCATCGGTCTCGGCCAGGAAGATCGACTCGGTGATCTCGAGCTCGAGCCGCTTCGGCGACAGGCCGGACTGCGCCAGCGCGGAGATCACGACCTGAACCAGATTCCGGCTGCGGAATTGCGCCGGCGACAGGTTGACTGCGACCTTGACCTCGGCGGGCCATTTCACAGCCTCGGCACAGGCCTCGCGCAACACCCACTCGCCGAGCTGGGAGATCAGGCCGATGTCTTCGGCGACCGGAATGAATTCCGCCGGCGAGATCATGCCCTTGTCCGGGTGACACCAGCGCAGCAGCGACTCGAAGCCGGAGATGCGGTCGGAGGCGATTGACACCAGCGGCTGGTAGTGCAGCTCGAACTCGCCATTGGCGAAGGCGCGACGCAGATCGAGCTCCATGTCGCGGCGCTTCTGCGCCTGGAGGTCCATCTCGCGCTCGAAGAAATGGTGCACGCCACCGCCGTCGGACTTCGCGCGGTACAACGCCATGTCGGCATTGCGCATCAGCTCTTCCGACGTCGTGCCGTCACCCGGCGACAGCGCGATGCCGATGCTGGCGCCGATCACCATCTCCTGGCCGTCGAGCTCATAGGGCGCCTTCAGCATGTCGATCAGCAACGTCGCGCAGGCGCTCGCCTCGTTCGGCGAGACGTCGGCTGCCAGAATCACGGCGAACTCGTCGCCCCCGAGCCGGGCCGCAAGATTGGCGCCGCGGACCGCGGTGGTCAGACGTTCGGCAACTTCCTTCAACAGGCGGTCGCCCACCGGGTGCCCGAAGGAATCGTTGATGTTCTTGAACAGGTCGAGATCGATGTAGAGCACGCCGACCCGCTTGCCACCGGCCTGGTCGAGCGCCTGCTTCAGGCGATCCTGGAAATATTCGCGGTTCGGCAGGTCGGTGAGCCCATCATGGTGCGCCATGTAGGCGATCCGCGCCTCGGCCTTGCGCCGCTCGGTGATGTCGGCCACCGCGACCAGATAGCCGTCGCGATCGTCGAAACTGACACGGCGGCCGAAGGTGAGTACCTCGATCTCGCTGCCATCGGCACGCAGATGCCGCCAGTTGCGCGAGGATTGATAGGTTTCGCCGATACGTTCGAGCGCGTCGGCATGGCTGTCCCACTCGTCCTCCGGCCAGATCTCGTGCAGCTTCATGCGCAGGAAGGCGGCACGGCTGTAGCCGTAGTGCTGGACCGCGGCGTCGTTGACACTGAGGAACCGCTTGGTCTCGGCGTCGAACACCCACATCGGCATCGGGTTGTTGTCGAACAGCAAGCGGAACGAGGCATCTCGCCGCTTCAATGCAGTGACATCCGAGATCGTGAGCGAGACCACGTCGGCGAAGGCGGTGGCGCTCAGCCGGAGGTGCCGCCCGTCGCTCTCGATCTCGAGTTGCTCGCCGCGACCGCCCGAGACGGCCTTGAGCAGGAATTCCATGATCTCGGACGAGGCCAGCAGCGTGCTCCCCTCGCCGATCCGGCGCCACAGCAGGCTTGCGTTCGCGACCTTCAGCAGCGCGCCCGCGCTCTTGTTGTGGTGCACGATCTGGAGATCGAACGGCTTGCCGCTTGCGTCGCGCAGCGTCGCCAGCGAAATCACGGCGTCATCGGTCGAGGAGAAGATCGCGTCCAGGAGATTATACTGCGCGCCGCGCTCATTGACATAGGCACCGACCAGCGTGGCGCCCCAGCGCGAGGCGGTCGGCAGCGCCAGCAAGTCGTAAGTCCTGACCATGCCGTCGCGCACGCAATGCGCGCTCGCCTGGTGCGGCCGTCCGTTCTCAAGCGCGCTCGCCACTGCTTCCGACAGCGCTGTCGCGCAATCGGGCGACAGTTCGGCGACGGGAATGTCCCAGCGTTCCTCGCCGAGCCATTTCTGCACGTAGCGTCCGCTGCGCGACAGTTCGAGTGCGCCATCGCCCTTGAGCAGCGCGATGTGATCGGCGAGCCGTCCGAGGCTGCCGAGCATCACGTCCTCGTAGCGCGGCAGCCGTTCGCCCGGCTTCAACGCCGCTCGCCATTTGCGCCGAAGCACCGGGATGTCGTCAAACATTTCGGTGGCCGGTTTTCCCGACGCTTTCTTCGCGGCACTCATTGCAGTCCCCAACGCGCTTTCCCCGCGCATCCAATGCAGCCGGGCTTAATGGCGTGTAAAAAGCACACAGGCGCGGGTTCCATTCGGCGATTATGACAGTTTTAAGTCGGGTGTTGGTTAGCGTGCGTTAGAGACTATGACGGTTTTATTCGGCGCACTGGAAGATATCGCGCGCAGCTGCATCAACATCGTCATTGCGAGCGCAGCGAAGCAATCCAGAATCTTTCCGCGGATACATTTCTGGATTGCTTCGCTGCGCTCGCAATGACGGAGTGTGGAGGAACGGCATTCGCATCTCTCGTGTCCCGGACGCGCTGCAACGCTCTTGGCGTTGCTGCGCAGAGCCGGGACCCAGGATGCCGCGCAACTCGCTGCTGCATGGGCCCCGGCTCTGCAGCGCACCGCCGAAGAGGCGCTGCGCTGCGTCCGGGGCACGAGACCGCAGCGTTGGCTGCGCAACTGCATCAGCATCGCCACTGCGAGAGCAGCGAAGCAATCCAGACTGCCGCTACGGAGAGATTCTGGATTGCTCCGCTGCGCTCGCAATGACGGAGTGTGGGTGATGGCACCCGCCCCCTCTCGTGTCCCGGACGCGGTGCGGCACGCAGTGACGCTCCGCAGAGCCGGGACCCAGGAAGCCACACGGGTCGCTGCAGCATGGGCCCCGGCTCTGCAGCGCATCACTTCGTGCTGCGCTGCGTCCGGGGCACGAGAGTATTATTCAACTGGCACACCTTCGCATCCTCGCGGCTTGTTGCGCCCGAGCTTTGCTTCGTCGCCTCACCCTCATGAAAGAGGGCGCAGGGAAGACCGGGAGCCGGCTGGCTCCCATGGACCGCCATGCC
>NZ_LGHM01000215.1 GCF_001908185.1 Bradyrhizobium sp. AS23.2 | reverse complement strand
CAGAACTATCCCGGCAACAACTTCGACGGTCTCGTCGGCGGCAGCGGCACGGTCACTGGTGTCAACCAGTTCACCTACACCGCTGACTTCGGCCAGGGCGTGACGGCGGCGTTCTCGGCTGAAGACGTGTCGAATTACTATCAGGCGGGCAACCTCAACCTCAGCAGCGCGGCAGCGTCTCCTGCTGCTGCTATCGCCGGTTTGACCAATGGTGCGGTGGGTGCCAACGGGATCGGCGGCACACGTTCGCCCAACCTCGTCGGTATGGTGCGTGTCGACCAGGCTTGGGGTCTGTTCCAGGCGTCGGTGGCTGCGCATGACAACCACGTTGCCTATTACGGCGCGACCGAGCCGACTGGCCACCCCGACGACAAGTGGGGTTGGGCGGTTCAGCTCGCTCTGTCGATCAAGAACATCCCGACTGGTGCGGGTGACGTGATCAACATTTCGGGCGTCTACACCGACGGTGCGACCCGCTACAACTTCCAGAACCTGGCGGGTAGCACGTTCATCATGTACGGCAGCTCGAACCTTGCTTACGGCAGCCTCGCTGCGGTTACCGCTCCGGACACCACGTACGTCACCGGCAGCAACCAGGAAAGCGTCAAGACCTGGGGCTTCCGTGGCGCTTACACCCACAACTGGGATCCGTACTGGAACACCGCGATCTACGGTGCCTACGCGGCTGCCCAGTTCGGTGGCGGGACCAAGGCGTTCCTCTGCGCCCCTGGTACCGGCGTCTTCTCGAGCATCGCTGGTGTGACCTCGTGCAACCCGGACTTCAACATCGGCCAGGTTGGCTTGATCACCCGCTGGACTCCGGTCAAGAACCTCACGTTCTCGGCCGACCTGACCTGGACCCACATCGACCAGAAGTATGCTGGCATCGTGACTCCGGGCGCTAACTTCGCGGTCGCCAAGCCGGGCGCGCCCGCTAACTACCAGCTGAAGGATCAGGACTCGGTGAACCTGCTGCTCCGCGCTCAGCGCAACTGGTAAGTTCGGTCTAACGACCTGACAGAGAGCCCCGGCGGGAAACCGCCGGGGCTTTTCTTTTGTCGGTGGTGCCTGCGCTGGTCCCGCCGCATGGCGCTGGAGTTGGCGCCTCGCTCTCCATTGGTCGATAGTTCGTCGCCAGCTGATCGAAGCTGTGGCGGGAGAGGGGCTGGCGGCATGCCACCCCGGCCGGGCGCGCGTGGTCCGACGCGGTCGCAGCAGCAAACGACCCGCCGATTTCGTGCTGCAGAAGGAGGACGATCGACGCTCGCCGCCTCGGTGAGCCGAGCAACGGCGAACCTGCTGCAACGGCGACCCTGGCAGCCCGCGCAGCGCGCGTTGAAGTGGTTCGCCTGACGATCGCATACGAGCTTCGGACCTTCTTCGGCAGCTCGAGCCCGAACGACGGCAGCGCTGGCCACCGATGCTCCCCCAGCGAATCGAGGGCGGCGCCTTATTCCACGCTGCCGGCGCCGCGGCGCAGGTCAGCCTCGATCTGCAGCCGGGTGCCGCCGCCGAAGCGGGCGCGGTAGACCTGAAGGTTCTCCATGATCCGCTGCACGTAGTTGCGCGTCTCGGAGAACGGAATCAGCTCGACCCAGTCGACCGCATCGACCTTCGGGTCGCGTGGGTCGCCGTAGCGGTCGATCCATTTCTTCACGCTGCCGCGGCCGGCATTATAGGCCGCAAAGGTCATGATGTAGGAGCCGCGATAGTCCTCGAGCAGACCGCCGAGTTCGGCCGCGCCGAGCGTGGCGTTGTAGGACGAATCGTTCTTCAGCCGCCCCAGGTCGTAAGTTGCCCCATGCCGCTTGCAGACATAGCGCGCAGCGTCCGGCGTCACCTGCATCAGCCCGTAGGCCTGTGCCGGCGAGACCACGGAGGGATTGAACGCACTTTCCTGCCGCGCGATGGCGTAGACGATGCTGCGCTCGACCTCGGGGCCAATCTGCGTGAAATGCGGAATGCCGTTGACGGGGTAGGCGTAGAAATCGAACGGCAGGCCGCGATTGAGCGCGGCTTTGCCGACCAGCAGCATGCCGCGCGCATCGCTGTAGCGCTGGGTCAGCTCGCCAAGGCCGGTGAGGGCTTCGGGATCGCCATTCTCGCCCATGTCGGCGAGCATTGGCACCGCCATCTCGCGCTCGTCGAGCTCGTAGAGCAATTGCGCGGCGCGCACGATCTCGAGCCGTTCGGCGCCGCGGCCGCGCGGCTGGCTGTTGAGTTCGATCTGCGGCAGGCCGAGCTTGGCGCGCGCAAGCTGGCCGTAATAGCTGGTCGATTGCTCGGCCGCGCGCGCAAAGGCGTTGCGCGCCTCCTGCTGGCGGCCGGCTGCTTCCGCGGCGCGGCCCTGCCAATAACCGGCGCGCGCCAGCGTGGTCGGATTGACGCTGCCGACGCCGATGCGGGCAAAATGCTGGGCGGCCGCCGCGGGATCGCCCAGGAAGCGCAGTGCGATCCAGCCCGCGGTGAATTCCTGCTCGGTCTTGTAGATGTCGCGCGAGGGCAGGGCCGCATCCCGCGCGATCAGATAGGCGCTGCGGAATTCTTCGGTGTCGATCATCTTGCGCGCGAGCAGGCGCCGCTCGATCCACCATTCGTCGAGATTGTAGAGCCGGTTCGGATCCTTCGGCGCCGACAGCATGAGCTGGGCGGCTTCGGCAAACTTCTCCTCGCGGCGCAGCAGCTGGATCTTGCTGAAGACGAAGCCGGGATCGTTGTGCAGCTCGCGCGGCACCGCCTCCAGCAGCGCGAGCGTGTTCGGCGCCTTCCTGAAGGAGGCGATGCGGGCCTTGGCGAGCGCGACATAGCCGGCGCCGAGACGTTTTGCGGCGCGCAGCGCCGCCTCGTGCTCGCTGCCATAGAGCAGCGTGTCCATCCGCGCCTTCTGGTCGCCCGGCGCAAGGAGCGCGCCGAATTGGTCGAGCGCGTTGTTCTCGGTGTCCTCCGACATCGGATCGCTGCGCCAGGCCTCGCGCACCAGCCGCTCGGCATTGGCGCGGTCGCCGCGCGCCAGCATCGCCTTGGCGAGCGCGAAGCGGCCCTTGGCGGAAACAGGGGATTCGTTCTCGAACCACGACCACGCAACTGAATCGTCGCGCCTGTCGTCCCACATCGCCGCTTCGAGGCGCCGGCGCAGGAACGTTTGCGACGGCCAGCTCGGATTGGCGGAGAGGAAGGCGCGGTAGCGCTCGACAGTTGCGCCATTGTCCTCGCTGCGCAGGATGATCCATTCCGCGAGCTTTCGCGCAACGGGATCCGAGATCGCGGCTGCTTCATTGGTGGCGTCGCCCGGCTTGCGCTTGCGCACGAGCTCGATGACGCTCTCCAGCGTGTCCTTGTCGGCTTGCGACGTCGACGAGGTCGCAGCGACCGCTGCGGGTGTGATCGGCTTGCGCGGCGCCGCGTGCTGGCGGGTCGCCGGAGCCAGCACAGGAGCTGCCGCCGGCTTGGCGGCGGCCGGGGGCGGTCGGTCTGACGGTGGCTGTCGCGGCAGGGGCGGGTGCGGTCTTGGGGGGCGAGCCGTTGGCGGTCGGCTGTGATTTCGGCGCGGCGGCCGCTGCCGCGGGCTTGGGCTTGTCCTTGGCGGCGTCCTTGCCGGCGTCCTTACCGGCATCTTTGGCAGGTTTCTTCGCAGCATCCTTGGCCGGGGCGGGAGCCGCTCCCTTGCTCGTGCCCTTGGCTGTGTCCTTGCCTGTTGCCTTGGTCGATCCTTTGGCTGGTCCTTTGGCGGTGTCTTTGGCGGCTGGCTTCGTGGTTGCCTTGGCCGCTTCCTCGGTCGTCTCATTGGACCTGGCCAAGGCGGCGCAGCCGACCGACAGCCCTGCCATCAGGCACATGACCAGACCAGCGGATCGCCATGCGGCACGAGGAAAGGAGGTCACGGCGTTTCGTTGCCCCGAATCAGTCAAATGGCTCAAGACCTGGCTGTATTTGATTGAATATGCGGAAAAAATACCAACAGCCGCTTACTTTTGGCGGGTTTGCACCACCACCGCGGCAAAATCGCGGCCTAAACGGTGCGTCACTCGGCTGCGGCTCTTTTACCGGCGGGGCAGACCCGGTATGAATGGGGCTTGCTCTCAAGATCGCCGCGTACGGAGGAAGTCCATGGCAGCCAAGACGAAATTCCGGGGGTCGTTCACCGCCTTGGTCACGCCGTTCAAGAACGGCTCGCTGGACGAGGCCGCGTTCCGCTCCCTGGTCAACTGGCAGATTTCGGAAGGCACCAACGGGCTTGTCCCGGTCGGCACCACCGGCGAGAGTCCGACACTCAGCCATGACGAGCACAAGAAGGTCGTCGAATGGTGCATCGGCGAGGCCAAGGGCCGCGTGCCCGTCGTCGCCGGCGCCGGCTCCAACTCGACCAAGGAGGCGATCGAACTCGCCCAGCACGCCGAAAAGGCGGGCGCGGACGCCGTGCTGGTCGTGACGCCTTACTATAACAAGCCGACCCAGGAAGGGATGTACCAGCACTTCAAGGCGATCAACGACGCGATCGGGATTCCGATCATCATCTACAACATCCCGCCGCGCTCGGTGATCGACATGTCGGTCGACACCATGATGCGGCTGTGGGAGTTGAAGAACATCGCCGGCGTCAAGGACGCCACCGCCAGCATGGTCCGTGTCTCGCAGCAGCGCGCGGCGATGGGCGAGGATTTCAACCAGCTCTCCGGCGAGGACGCGACCATCCTCGGCTACATGGCCCATGGTGGCCATGGCTGCATCTCGGTGACCTCAAACGTCGCGCCGCGCCTGTGCTCGGAGTTCCACGTCGCCTGGCAGAAAGGCGACCACGCTACCGCGCTGAAGCTGCACGACAAGCTGATGCCACTGCACAACAACCTCTTCATCGAGAGCAATCCGGCACCGATCAAGTACGCGATGTCGCTGCTTGGCAAGCTGGACGAGACGTTGCGGCTGCCGATGGTTCCGGTCTCCGAGCCGACGCGCGTTGCGGTCCGCAGCGCCATGGTTCATGCCGGCCTCATCAACTGATGCGCTAGCCAATCGGGGAACCGTTCATGGGGGTCGAAGAGAAGGGTACGCGGATGCTCAAGGAGTTCCGCGAGTTCGCCATGAAGGGCAATGTCGTCGACCTTGCGGTCGGCGTCATCATCGGCGCCGCCTTCGGCGCCATCGTCAACTCGCTGGTCGGCGATGTGATCATGCCGGTCATCGGCGCCGCCACCGGCGGCCTCGACTTCTCGAACTACTTCACTCCCTTGTCGAAGGCGGTCACCGCCACCAACTTAGCTGATGCGAAAAAGCAAGGCGCCGTACTCGCTTGGGGCAGCTTCCTCACGCTGACGATCAACTTCATCATCATCGCTTTCGTGCTGTTCCTGGTGATCCGCGCCATGAACACGCTGAAGCGCAAGGACGAGGCGGCACCCGCCATTCCGCCGAAGCCGTCGGCTGAGGTCGAGCTGCTGACCGAGATCCGCGATCTCCTCAAGAAGTCTTGACGCGCGCGCTTCATCCAAACTGTTAGCGTCTCAAACGCAACTCGATCAGGTTTTTTTGCCAGGTTTGACTGTGATGGCCGATAAGAACGAACGTCCTATCAAGGTCATGGCGGAAAATCGCAAGGCCCGCTTCAACTACGCCATCGAGGATACGATCGAGGCCGGCATTGCGCTGACCGGCACCGAGGTCAAGTCGATCCGCAACGGCAAGAGCACGATCGCGGAGTCCTATGCCGACTCGAAGGACGGCGAGATCTGGCTGATCAACGCCACCATTCCCGAATATCTCCAGGGCAACCGCTTCAACCACGAGCCCAAACGGCCGCGAAAGCTGCTTCTCCATCGTCGGCAGATCAACAAGCTGATGGGCGCGGTCGACCGCGAGGGCATGACGCTGATCCCGCTCAAGCTTTACTTCAACGAGCGCGGTCGCGCCAAATTGCAGCTCGCGGTTGCGAAGGGCAAGAAGCTGCACGACAAACGCGAGTCCGAGAAGAAGCGGGACTGGAGCCGGGAGAAGGGCCGGCTGATGCGGGCGAGGGGATAGCGGGATGGCGCAGAAAAACCTGCTCGAAGTCAATTGGAGCCAGATTCCTGCTCCCGCCGATGACGGTGGCGCTGCGCACCTGAAGGGCATGACGCTGCCGCCGATCAGTCTGGTTGCAACTGACGATAGGTCGGTGACACTGTCGGCGCTGCCCGGTCGTACCGTCGTGTTCGCCTATCCGCGCACCGGCGAGCCGGGCAAGATCGGGCTGGTCGACGACTGGGACATGATCCCGGGCGCGCGCGGTTGCACGCCGCAGACTTGCGCGTTCCGTGATCTGTTTGCCGAGCTGAAGGCCGCAGGCGCTGCGCAGGTGTTCGGGCTTTCGACCCAGAGCAATGAGTATCAGACCGAGATGGCGTCACGGCTGCATCTGCCGTTTCCGGTGCTTTCGGATGAGAAGCTGGCGCTTGCCCGCGCCCTTGATTTGCCGACCATGGAAGTCGCAGGCCTGACGCTGATCAAGCGCCTCGCACTGGTCATTGACGACGCGGCGATCACGCACGTGTTCTACCCGGTGTTTCCGCCCGACCGGAACGCCGGCGATGTCCTGGACTGGCTGAAGGCCAATCCCGCCAAGGGCTGACTTCTTATTTTGATTATTTTGACGCGTTTTCTTTACGCGAACCGGGATCCACTTCGCTCGAAAACGCTCTAGTCGAGATCGGCCTTCACCTTTGCAAACACGGACCGGAACATCTCCGGCGTCAGCACGCCGGTGTTCGTGTTGTAGCGGGAACAGTGATAGCTGTCGTAGAGCCTGAGCGCGCCGGCCTGATGCACGGCGCCGTGGCCGAAGGGGGCCTGCGAGCCCTTCAGGTTCAGCGGCTTGAGCACGGTGTCGTGCGCAATCCGCCCGAGCGCGACGATCGCGCGCAGGTTCGGCATCGTCGCCAGATTCGCCGCGAGAAACCGGCGGCAGGTGTTGATCTCGACCGGCAGCGGCTTGTTCTGTGGCGGCACGCAATGCACGGCATTGGCGATCCGGCAGTCGACCAGCCTCAGGCCGTCGTCGGGACGCGCCTGATAGGTGCCCCTGGCGAACCCATATTCGAGCAGCGTGGCGTAGAGCAGGTCGCCAGCGTAGTCGCCGGTGAACGGCCGGCCGGTGCGGTTGGCGCCCTGCATCCCCGGCGCGAGGCCGACGATTAGCAGGCGCGCCTTGATGTCACCAAAAGGCGGAACCGGTGCATTGTGCCAGGATGGCTCGCGCGTGCGGTTCGCCTGACGAAAAGCAAGCAGGCGCGGGCAGAGCGGGCAGTCACGGTCGGGGACGACGGTGAGAGGCTGGCGGCTCGACTGGGCCGCCTCACTCCTCGAAGTCGTCATCGCCCCTCGGCGCCATCGTGGTCGCGCGCTGGAGGAATTGCGGGGCGTGGTGGCGTCCCTCGCGCTCGCCGCGGTCACGCGGGGCGGGGCGTTCGGACGGGTCGCGGCCGAGCTTGGATTGCAGCTCGACGAGGTCGGTGAAGACGTCGGCCTGGCGGCGCAGCTCATCGGCAATCATCGGCGGCTGGCTGGCGATCGTGGAGACCACGGTGACGCGCACGCCGCGGCGCTGGACGGCCTCGACCAGGGAGCGGAAGTCGCCGTCACCCGAAAACAGCACCATCTGGTCGATGTGCTCGGCGAGTTCCATGGCGTCCACGGCAAGCTCGATGTCCATGTTGCCCTTGACCTTGCGGCGGCCGGAGGCGTCGAT
>NZ_LGHM01000214.1 GCF_001908185.1 Bradyrhizobium sp. AS23.2 | reverse complement strand
CATGGCGGGTTTGGTGGCGGCGGTCACTTCGGTGGTGGCGGCATGCATGTCGGCGCCATGGGTGGCGGCGGCATGGGATTTGGCGGCATGGGCGGTGCTCGTTTTGGTGGCGCCCGCTTCGCCGGTTCGCCAATGGCGGCCCACGCTGCCATCGGGCCGCGCTTCGCCGGTGCTCCACTAGCGACCCGCGCCGCCTTCGGTCCGCGGTTTGCTGGCCCGGGCTGGCACGGCAGGCCCTTCATCGGCCGTCATGCCTTCTTCTTCCGCCATCACCGCTTCCACCGCTTCGCCTTCGTCGGCGGTCCGTTCTTCTATGCCAACTATTACGACGACGGCTGCTGGCGCAGGAGCTGGACGCCCTATGGATGGCAATGGTTCAATGTGTGCGGAGACTATTGGTAGTCGCATCACCGTACCGCACCATTGTCGCGATCGCCATCGGGCGGTTCCGCTCAGCCCCGGAACGGGATAGTCTGATGGCGATCGTCGCGCGGAGTTTCGCATGACCGGAGGTCACCGCCGTATCCTGGTCGTCGAGGACGATCCGGAAACCGCAGGTCAGCTCGTCGAGGAGCTGACGACCTCGGGCTACGACGTCGATCTCGCCGCCACGGGGCGCGAAGCCCTGAGCCACGGCGCCGCGCGCGATTATGCCGTGATCACCATCGATCGCATGCTGCCGGATATCGACGGCATCACCGTGATGCGTCAATTGCGCGATGATGGCGTCGCGGCGCCGTTCCTGATCATCTCCGCGCTTGGCGAGGTCGATGACCGCGTGCGCGGCTTGCGCGCCGGGGGCGACGACTATCTCGTCAAGCCATTCTCCTTCGTCGAACTGCTCGCGCGGCTCGAGGCGCTCGGCCGCCGCAGCGAGACCATCGCCAAGGAGACGATTTTGCGGGTCGGCGACCTCGCTATCGACCTGATCGCACGAAACGCGAGCCGCCGCGGCCGGAAGATTCCTCTGCTGCCGCGTGAATTCCAGCTGCTCGAATATCTCGTCCGCAACGAGGGCCGCGTCGTCTCCCGCGCGATGCTGCTCCAGCATGTCTGGGACCTGCATTTCGATCCGTCCACGAACATCATCGACGTCTATGTCGGGCGCGTCCGCCGCAAGGTCGACGACAGCCAGGCCTATCCGCTGATCCATACCATCCGCGGCATCGGATATTGCCTCCGTGCTCCTGGCTAAGACGCTCCTCTCCTCGACCTTCCGCCTGGCGCTGATCGCGATCGCGGCGTTCGGGCTGATCGTCGCGGCGATCATGGCCTACGTCTATTTCGGCACCATCGCCTATGTGCAGAGCCGGGTCGGTGACGCCGGCGATCGCGAGGCCTTTACGGGCATGATCGGGCTCGCGGTGATTGCGGTTGCCGTGCTGCTGCTGGTGCTCGCCGGGCTCGCAGCGGTACTGGTGACGCGGCGCACCGTCGGCCGGATCGAGGAGATCAATGCGACTAGCCAAGCCATCATGCTGTCCGGCCTTGACCGGCGCATCCCCTTGCGCGGCAGCCACGACGAGTGGGACCGCGTCGCCGAAAACCTCAACCAGATGCTCGACCGCATTGAGACGCTGATGGGCGAGGTCAAGCAGGTCAGCGACAACGTCGCCCATGACCTGCGCACGCCTCTGACGCGCATGCGCGGCCGGCTGGAGAAGGCCTATCACGCCCCACGCAACAGCGAGGTGGATGCGGTACTGATCGGCGACACCATTGCCGATCTCGATTCCGTGCTTGGCATGTTCGCTTCCATCACCCGTATCTCGGAGATCGAGACCCGCGCCCGCCGAAGCGCGTTTCGCGCGCTCGACCTTGCCGAGATCGCCGGCGAGGTCGTCGAGCTCTATGATGCCGCCGCCGAGCAGGTCACGACTCATCTCAGCCTCGGTGGCGACCGCAAGGTATCCGTGACAGGCGACCGCGATCTCCTGTTCGATGCCATTGCCAATCTCGTCGACAACGCGATCAAGCACGGCCGTGCGGGAGGACTGGTCACCGTGACCTGTCGCAGCGCCGGCGGCGGGGCGGTGATTACGATCGCCGACGATGGTCCGGGCATTCCCGCCGACCAGCGCGATCATGTGTTCAAGCGCTTCTACCGGCTCGAGCAGAGCCGCTACACGCCAGGCAATGGTCTGGGCCTCAGCCTGGTCGCGGCGGTTGCCGGCCTCCATGGCGCCGAGATTGCGCTGCACGACAATGCGCCGGGCCTCACGGTCCGGCTCAGCTTTCCGACGACATCAGCGCAATAGGGCCCGACGGCGTCAGAGCTCGATCACGCCGCGGCGCGCCGCATGCGCCACCGCATCGGTGCGGCCGGTGGCATCCAACTTGTCGAGCAGCGAGCCGACGTGGAATTTCACGGTGTGCACGGAGATGCCGAGTTGACGTGCGATCATCTTGTTGGAAGCGCCCTCGGCCATCAGTGCGAGTACGTCGAGCTCGCGCTGCGTCAACGCGATGTCCCCGGGCGTGTCGCGCGCGACAATCGTCGCCGTGGCCTGTTCGCCGGGCGCGGCGAGGCGAAGCCCGGCGACGTTGCCGAGCAGCGTCGCCAGGCGAGCGGCAAGGGCGGGATCGTCGATTTCCAGGGAAAGTACGATCTCCTGTGCGTTATCCTCGCTCACGCCTCCGGCCTCTCGGCGACCGTGACCTTGAAGCTGATCGGCTCGCCGCCACGACGTACCGCGACATCGACCGTCACGCCGACGCTCGCCGGACCCAGCATCCGCGACAGCGCGCGCACGCCTGAGAGTTTCTGGTCGTTGACCGCGACGATCACGTCGCCCTGGCGAATACCGGCCGCAGCCGACGGTCCGGTCTTGTCGACATTCATCACCATCGCGCCGATACCGTCGTCGAGCCGCACCGGCTGGAGCCCAAGGCCGAGATATCCACGGGCGATGCGGCCGCGTGTCTCGAGCTGGGCCGCGACGCGCTCGATCGTCGCCGCCGGGATCACCAGCACACGCCGCGGTCCGAGCACGGCCATGCCGAAAGCCTCGCCTGATGCGTCCAGCGCGAGGCCGCCCTGCTGGGCGGGATGCAGGCGAACGTCGAGCTCGATCCGTGCATCGATGTCGCCGCCGCGCAGGCTTCGCCAGCTCTTGCCGGACAGCGAGACCACCCCGAGCGCCGCGCTCGGCGCATCGCGATTGGTAGCGACCACGACCGAGAACGCGCCGAGGGGCGGGACCGTGGCGGCCAGTTTGACGGGGGGCGATACCGGTCTCGGCGCGCAGCAGCGCGATATCGGTCGTATGGTCGCGGCCGGCGATCGTGGCGGCCACGGTGCTGCCGTCGGGGAGGCCGATTTCGACCTCGCCCTCATCGGCCAGCGCTTCGTCGGCTGTGACGATCAGGCCGGACTTCCACACGAAGCCGGTCGTGCGGGAGCGATGCGAATGCACGGTGACAACAGAGGGCGTAACGCGCGCCACGACATCCGCGAGCGCGGACGACAGCGAAGACAGAGGAGTGAGGTCGGTCATGGAGAGCTCCTGTAAGCTGCCCTCAATCTGGGATGTCACGGCCGATTGCGAAACTGGCCGGATGGCCAGGACCTCCGTAGCGCTACGGCCGACGAACATGTGATTGGGAGCCGCTCACGCGAACGTGTAGCAATCGGCCCGACATTGCGCCGCATTGCCTCGAGGACTTCAGCGAGCCCTGACCGATGACCATCGATCTCACCCGCCGCACCCTGCTTCAACTTGCCGGCGCGACGTCGCTTGCTATGGCGGCCGCAGCCGCGGCGCGCGCCGAGGGCGCGCCGCAGGGCGGCGGGCCGACTTACGCCAGCCGTACGCCGATGCGGGTCGGCATGGTGACGCTTCGGGTGAAGAATCTCGACAAGGTTGCCGACTACTACCGCGACGTGATCGGGTTCGCCGTGCTGGAGCGCTCGGCGACCGCCGCAAGGCTCGGCACGGCCGGCATCACGCTGCTCGTGCTGGAAGCCCGTCCCGATGCCGTGATCGAGCCGCGCAACGCCGCCGGCCTCTATCACACCGCCTTCCTGATGCCGACCCGCAAGGACCTTGCGCGCTGGCTGGTGCACGCCGCATCGCATCGCGTGCCTCTGTCAGGCTTTGCCGATCATCTCGTCAGCGAGTCCGTCTATCTCGACGACCCCGAAGGCAACGGCATCGAGGTCTATGCCGACCGCGATCCCTCGCAATGGCAGTGGAGCCAGGGCAGCGTGAAGATGGCGACCGACGAGCTCAATATTCCGGACTTGCTGTCGCTGACGAATACGCGCGTTGCCGACTATGCCAAGGCGCCGGATGGTATGCGCGTCGGCCACATGCATCTGCGCGTTGGCGATCTCGCGCAGGCGGAGAGCTTCTACCACGGCACGGTTGGTCTCGACCCGACCCGCCGCCGCAACGGCGCCGCGTTCCTGTCGTCGGGGCGCTATCACCATCACCTCGGCATGAATGTCTGGCAGAGCCAGGGCGCCGGCCAGCGGGATGATCAGACGACGGGTCTGGCCTGGTTCTCGCTGGTGACGGAGAGGCAGGAACTGCTCGCCGCGCAGGAAGAGCGCCTGCGCAAGGGAGGTGCGCAGGTCACGGCGCTTGCGAATGGCGTGGAGGCGATCGATCCCTGGGGCACGCGGGTGCGGCTGCTCAAGGTGTGATCGAACCAGGTTGTTTCAGCCGGCCGCGCGTTCGGGAGCGGCACCTTCATCCGACCACATCCATCGCCCGCCTCCGGCACGCTTGGCCGCATAGAGCGCGCGATCGACCCGCTCCAGGAGCTGCGCCGTTGAGCCGGTGCTTGCCGTACCAGCGCTGACGAGGATGCCTGCGCTTGCGCCGATCTGGACCGGAATGTCCGACAGCAGGAACGGCATCGAGAGGTCGAGAATGGCCTGTCGCGCCAGCGTGAGGGCTTCCGCGCGCCCGGCTGCGCCGGCGGTAACCGTCTTCAGCACCATGAACTCGTCGCCGCCAAAGCGCGCGGCAAGGCCGGTGTTGCCGACGCAGAAGGACAGCCGCTCCGCCACCTGACGCAGCAGATCGTCGCCGGCCTGATGGCCGTGACGGTCGTTCACCGGCTTGAAGCCGTCGAGGTCGATGGCGATGATGGCGAACTCTTCCTGTGTCTCAGACAGCGCCTGGAGAAACGCCGCGCGGTTCGGCAGCCCCGTGAGGAAGTCGTGGGTCGCCTGCCGCGCCAGCCGATGCTTCGCCTCGAGTCGCTCGACGAAGGCGGCGCTGAGGTGTTTCGAGGCCTCCCGCAAGGTCAGCCAGAAGAACACCAGCATGGCCGCGCCGAGCTTGTAGGCGATCTCAGGCCGGAGCAGGCCGGCCAGGATGGTCGGCGTCAACAGGACGGCGGCGGTTGTGAGAATGATCCAGGGACGGATCGCGGCGCGCGAGACCATGCCGACGCAGAACGACATCGAGAGCCCGAACGCAATCCAGGCGCCGGGTGCGTCGTCGAGCTGGAGCGCCCGATACGACAGCATGCCGAGCGCAAGGCCGAAGGCCGAAGCGCCGACGCCGTAGAGCCGTTCCCAGCGTACCACGTCGGCATCGGAGAGCTGCGCAGCGCGGGACTTGTAGCGGAACAGCGAGTAGATGCGGGCTGCGGCCGTGATGAGGATGAAGACCGAGACCGCGGCATAGCCGATATCGCCGCTCATGAGGGCCAGCGTCGCGGCCCCCGCCACGGACGTGACACCGATGGCAAACACTTGCGGCAGCGACGTGTACAGGAGATCGACGAGCTCGCGCCTGATACGCGGATCGGGATGCAGGAACCTGGACAACATCGTCAGAGGCATGGCCGGCACCATCGCCGCCACTCCCTAACAAGGGGTTGGGCGGGAGGCGCGACATGGTGCCGGGTGCGCAACGTCCTTAAGAAGTGGTCAATGCCGGAGCGTCGGTCTCGTCGCTGTGCCGAGGACGTTGTCCCAACGGTAGGAGTACCCGACGCCGATGATGTAGTCAGGCGAATTCCGGTTGAGGCCAAAGGCCAGGTGGAAATCGAGCTGCTCGGTCCGGCTCAGGAGGTAGCCGCCGCCGACATTGAGCAGCGCCGTGCTCGTGCCTCGCGATGGATACTCGCCGATATATTCGGCGAACAACGCCAGCCTTTCGGTGACCCTCCGTTCGATGACGAATGTTGCTTCGCTGGTCTGGTGGCTGGCGAGATCCGATGGCCGAAAGAAGCTCGTGAACATCCCGCTGATGCCCCAGCCGCCGCCGAGCTCGTATGACCAGGGGAATTGCAGATAGGGCTGGAATCCATCGCCGGCGACCGCGGCGGTGCCGGTCGGCAGGCCGACGCCGAACACCACCGAGAGATTTGCCGGCTCAGGCAGCCCGCTGACCTGCCATTTCACCGCGGGGGAGACGTTGGTGAAACCAGTGTCGATCGCACCCGTCAGCCGTCCGACATAGCCCGGCACGTCCACCAGCACTTCAAGGCAGGGCGCGATGCCGAAACGGAGACGGCTGTTGCTGCCGTCGAACCCCTTGCCGGCGCTCTGCCGGGACGTGTTGACGCCGTTCTCGCTCTGGATGCTGCCTGCCGGCACAACCAGGCTGGAATTGGTTACATCGGGCCGATCGGTCGCGATCTCCGATTGCGATGACGGGCATTCACCGGCGTGAGCCAGCCCGGGGGATAGCGCAGCCGCAAGGAAACCGGCGCAACACAACGAGGCCCGCCAATATTGCAGGGCAATCAAAACCACAACTACGCTCTTCGAAGGCAGTTCGCTTGCTGGCAATAGTGCCCCATGATAGCACGCACTGGTGGCAGGCCTCCCCAAGAAGACTCGATTTCCCGGAATTTATTCCCCGATATGTCCGATTTTCACGGTGTCTTTCCCTATCTCGTCTCTCCCGTCGATGCCGACGGCGCGGTGCGCACGAACGTGCTCGGAAAACTCTGCGACGATCTGATCGGGGCCGGCGTGCATGGGCTTACGCCGCTCGGCTCGACCGGCGAGTTTGCCTATCTCAATGCCGCGCAGCGCACGGCGATCGTGCAAACCACGATCGAGGCCGCGAGGGGCCGTGTGCCAGTCGTTGCTGGCGTCGCCTCCACCTCGACAGTGGATGCCGTGGCCCAGGCGAAAGCGTACCAGAAGCTCGGGGCCGACGGCATTCTGGCGATCCTCGAGGCGTACTTCCCGCTCGCCGACAGCCAGGTCGAATCCTATTTCTGCAGCATCGCCGACGCCGTGGACATCCCCGTCGTCATCTACACAAATCCGCAATTCCAGCGCTCCGACCTCACCCTCGACGTCATCGCGCGCCTCGCGGAGCATCCGCGCATCGGCTACATCAAGGACGCCTCGACCAACACCGGCCGGCTGCTGTCGATCATGAACCGCTGCGGCGATTCCTTGCGCGTGTTCTCGGCTTCAGCCCATATTCCGGCAGCGGTGATGCTGATCGGTGGCCTCGGCTGGATGGCAGGGCCGGCCTGCATCATCCCGCGCCAGAGCGTCGCGCTCTACGACCTCTGCAAGGCGGGCCGCTGGGACGAGGCCATGGCGCTCCAGCGCAAACTGTGGCGGATCAACGAGGCCTTCGCCCGCTTCAACCTCGCGGCCTGCATCAAGGCCGGGCTCGCGATCCAGGGCTACGACGTGGGCGATCCCATCCCGCCGCAGGCTGCGCTGACGGCCGATGCGCGCAAGGTCGTGGAGGCGGCCTTAAGGGAGCTCGCATAGCCGTCATTCCGGGGCGATGCACAGCATCGAACTATGGTGCGCAATTGCGCACCTGAGAATCCCGAGATTCCGGGCTCGGTCCTTCGGACCGCCCCGGAATGACGATCCCTGGATTGGCATGACGAATCCGTGGGTTTATCGCCCAAAACCGCGGCTGGTCTCGCCTGCCTCGATCCGCTAAAAGGCGGCCGCACTTTGAGGCTTAGAGGACCAGCGGAATGAACATTCTTCCCGGCAATTTGCGTTTCGGAGCGGGCCTGCCCGTCAAGCGTTTGGAAGACCAGCGGCTGCTCACCGGGAAGGGGCAGTTCATCGACGACGAGCCAGAGGACGGCGCGCTGTGGCTGCACGTGCTGCGCTCGCCGCATGCCCATGCGAAGATCGTATCGATCGACACCAGCGCCGCGGCCGCTATGCCCGGCGTCACCGCGGTCTACACCGGCGCCGATCTCGTCAAGGACGACATCGGCGCCATCCCGACGCTGAGCATCTTCAAGCGTCCCGACGGCAAGCCGATGACGGTGCCGCCGCGCCGCCTGCTTGCACATGAGATCGTGCGCTATGCCGGCGAAGCGGTCGCCGCGGTGGTCGCCTCCTCTCGCGCGGAAGCGCAGAGCGCGGCCGAAGCGATCGTGGTCGAATACGAGGTGCAGCCGGCGGTGGTCGACCCGGTCGAGGCCGTAAAGCCCGGCGCGCCCATGGTCTGGCCGGAGGCACCCGACAACATCGTCGGCGCGATGAGCTATGGCGATGCCGCCAAGGCGGACGAAGCGTTTGCCAAGGCCGCGCACACGGTCGAGCTGGACATCGTCAGCCAGCGCCTGGTGCCATCGGCGATGGAGCCGCGCTCGACCATTGCCGAGATCGACAAGAAAACCGGCCGTCTTCTCTTGCATGTGCAGTCACAGACGCCGGCCTCCACTCGCGACGTGCTGGCGGAAGCCGTGCTGAAGCGCCCGAAGGACAGCGTCCGCGTGCTGGTCGGCGACATCGGTGGCGGGTTTGGCCAGAAGACCAACCTCTATCCCGAGGACGGCATCGTTGCCTACGTCGCGACCAAGCTGAACAAGAAGATCCGCTGGCGCGGCGATCGCACCGACGAGTTCGTCGGTGGCACCCATGGCCGCGATCTCACCTCGACCGCGTCGTTCGCGCTCGACGAGAAGGGCAAGGTGCTGGCCTATCGCGTCAAGTCGATCGGCTGCACGGGCGCCTATTCCTCGGGCGCGGCGAACATCATTCCGCTGGTGCTCGGGCCCTTCGTGCAGACCGGCGTCTACGACCTGCCGCTGGTGCATTTCGAGATCAAGTCGGTGATGACGCACACCGCGCCGGTGGGTGCCTATCGTGGTGCAGGCCGCCCCGAGGCCGTCTTCATCGTCGAGCGCCTGTTCGACGCTGCCGCGCGAAAGATCGGCATGGACCCGCGCGCGATCCGGAAAGCCAACTACATCAAGCCGGCGCAGCTGCCCTACACCAACGCAGCCGGCCAGGTCTACGATTCCGGCGCCTTCGCGCACATGCTCGACCGTGCCGTGAAGCTCGCCGACTGGGACGGTTTCGCCACGCGCAAGAAGGCCGCGAAGAAGAAGGGCCTGCTCTATGGCCGCGGGCTCACCTCCTACATCGAGTGGACCGGCGGTCGCGCCCACACCGAGAAGGTCAGCCTGCACGCGACCTCGCGGGGCCGCGTCGTTCTGCATTCCGGCACCATGGCGATGGGGCAGGGGCTGCAGACCACCTACACCCAGATGATCTCCGACACGCTCGGCATTCCCATGGACAAGATCGACGTCGTCCAGGGCGACACCGATCTGGCGATGGGCTTCGGCAGCGTCGGCTCCCGTTCGCTGTTCGTCGGCGGCACGGCGGTCGCGGTCTCCTCCAACGACCTGATCCAGAAGGCGCGCGAGAAGGCGGCGAACGTGCTCGAGACCTCGGTCGAGGACATCGAATATCAGGGCGGCATGCTCACCGTGGTCGGCACCGACCGTCGCATCAGCCTGTTCGATCTTGCGGAGAAGGAAGGCGGCGCCAAGCTCAGCGTCGATTCCGAAGGTGAGGTCGATGGCCCCAGCTGGCCGAACGGCACGCATATCTGCGAGGTCGAGATCGATCCTGAGACCGGCGTCTCCCGCGTCGTGCGCTACACCACGGTCGACGACGTCGGCGTTGCCGTGAACCCGATGCTGGTCACCGGCCAGATCCACGGCGGCGTGGCGCAGGGCATCGGCCAGGCGCTGTACGAGGGCGTCTCGTATGATGGGGACGGCCAGCTCCTCACCGCGAGCTACCAGGACTACTGCATCCCGCGCGCCGACGACGTTCCGCCGATCGCGGTGACGCTCGACGACTCCGCGCCCTGCCGCACCAATCCGCTCGGCGCCAAGGGCTGCGGCGAATCCGGCGCCATCGGCGGCCCGCCCTGCGTCACCAATGGCGTGATGGACGCGCTCGCGGAGCTCGGCATCACCCAGCTCAACACCCCGCTGACGCCGCAGAAGATCTGGCAGGCGATCAGGGACGCGAAGGTGGGCGGTTAAGCGAAGCGCATTGTTGCGCTGGCTGTCGCCACATACTCAACTGTCGTCCCGGGGCGCGCGCAGCGCGAGCCCGGGACCCATAACCACAGGGAGGAGTTGTGCGAGGACTCGTGATTGCCAGCTCGTCGCCATAACCACTCCCTGTGGTTATGGCGACGAGCGCAAGCGCTCGCGCGGGGGTCCCGGATCTGCGCTTCGCTTGTCCGGGACGACAGGGGAGTGTTTAGCGCCGGTATGCGCCAAGTGCTCGGTGCGTAGCCCGGATGGAGCGAAGCGAAATCCGGGGCCGTCCGTAATTGTCCCGGATTGCGTTTCGCTCCATCCGTCTACTTGCGCTAAATCCCCAGCATCATCTTCGCGATGATGTCGCGCTGGATCTCGGACGTGCCGCCGAAGATCGTCCAGGCCCGGCCGTTGAGATATTCCGGCACGACCGTCAGCATCTCCTCCGGAAGCGCCGGCTCGTGGTTGAGCTTGTAGAGCGGCCGCATCGGCTCGACGGCAAGGGCGTCGTGACCGATCACGTCGACGCCGAGGCGCGTCACGGCCTGGCGGATCTCGCTGTTGCGCAGCTTCAGGATTGACGACACCGCACCGGGATTCTGCCCGGTCTGGAGTGCCGACAGCACACGCAGCTCGGTCATTTCCAGCGCATCGATATCGACTTCGACCTCGGAGATGCGCGCCGCGATATCGGGGCTGTCGATCGCGCGGCCCGTCAGGTCCGACTCGGCGAGATCCGCGATCGCCTTCAATCCTTCGCGCAGCTTTGCCGAGGCGATCCCCGAGCCGCGCTCGAACTCGAGCAGATATTTGCCGTAGGTCCAGCCCTTACCTTCCTCGCCGACGCGGTTCGCCACGGGCACGCGCACGTCGTCGAAGAACACCTGGTTGACCTCGTGGTCACCGCCGATGGTGAGGATGGGGCGCGTGGTGATGCCCGGTGTCTTCATGTCGATCAGGATGAAGCTGATGCCGTCCTGCTGCCGCGGCCCGTCGCTGGTGCGCACCAGAGCGAACATGCGGTTGGCATGATGGGCATGCGTGGTCCAGATCTTGGTGCCGTTGATGATGTAGTCGTCACCGTCGCGGACCGCGCGCGTCTTCAGCGAGGAGAGGTCGGAGCCGGAGCCCGGCTCGGAATAGCCCTGGCACCAATAGTCCTCACCGGAAAGAATGCGCGGCAAGTAAAAGTTCTTCTGCTCGGGGCTGCCGAAGCCTATGATGACGGGCCCGACCATCTTCACGCCCATCACGTTGACATTGGGCACGCCGGCGCGCGCGCATTCGGTCTCGAAGATCCAGCGCTGCGCGGGCGTCCAGCTCGGGCCGCCATGATCGGCGGGCCAGCCCGGCGCGCCCCAGCCGTTCGCGTGCAGCGCGCGCTGCCAGGCCATGCCGATGTCAGGATCGGAAAACACCGATGGCGTCAGCGCCGTCGCGCGCTTCATCTCCTCGGTCAGATTTTTTGCAATGAAGCCGCGCACCTCGTCCTGGAAGGCGCGCTCCTCGGCGTTGAACGACAGGTCCATGATGCGCTCCTCTTGTCAGGTAGGCACGGCGTTGCGGCCAAGCTCGGCATGGCGGCTATAGTGGTGCGCGCTGCCGCCGAACAGCGTGTCGAAGGCGACCAGCCGCTTGAAATAGGCCCCGACCTCGAGCTCCTCGGTGACGCCCATGCCGCCATGAAGCTGGATCGACTGCTCGCCGATGAAGCGCGCGCATTTGCCGATCTTCGCCTTGGCGCCGGAGGCGGCCCGTGCCCGCTCGATCGGCGGGCTATCTGCCTTCAGCGCGGCGCGCAGCGCCATCGAGCGGGCCTCGTCGACCTGCATAGCCATGTCGGCGAGGCGGTGGCGGATCACCTGGTTCGCCGACAGCGGCCGGCCGAACTGTTTTCGAATCTTGGTGTACTCCAGCGTCGTCTCAAGGAGGGTCTGCATGATGCCGACGGCCTCCGCGCCGAGCGCGGCCATGGCGCGGTCGACGGCCCATTCGATCGCGGGCAGCGCGTCCTTGCTGTCCCCGAGCAGGGCGTCGTCAGCCAGGTGCACATCGGATAGTTCGATGTTGCAGGCGCGCCCGCCGCCGAGGCGCGGATAGTCGGAGAGCACCAGGCCCGGCGCCGTCGCCGGCACCAGGAACAGGCCGATCCGCCCCGATGGCCCCTGATGATCATGGATGTGCGCGGAGACGATGATTTCGTCGGCGGCATGGCCGTCGAGCACGGCGATCTTGGTGCCGGCAAGACGCCAGCCTTGCGCTGTTTTGTTGGCGGCTGTTGCGACCTTGGCAAGATCGAACCGCGCTGCGCGCTCCAAATGCGCGAAGGCGAGTTTCAATGATCCGTCCGCGATCTTGGGCAGGCTCACCTGCTTCTGCGCTGTGCTGCCGCATCTGTCGATCAGCGCAGCCCCGAGGACCACTGTCGCGACATACGGCTCGGACACCAGCCCGCGGCCGAAGGCCTCCATGAGAATGCCGATTTCGACTGCGCCGCCGCCGAGCCCGCCAAAGTCCTCCGGGATGGGCAGCGCGAGCCAACCGAGCTCGGCGAACTGCTTCCACACCGCCGGACTGAAGCCGAGCGGATCGTTCGCCATCTTCCGGCGATGATCGGCATCGTAGCTTTCCGCCACGAAGCGTTCCGCACTCTCGCGCAGCAGCCGTTGCTCGTCACTGAGATTGAGGTCCATCGTCTCTACTCCACGGCCGCTGGCGGCTTGCGCACGGAGGGATGCAGTCCGGACGGATCGACCACCATGCCGAACTCCTGAAGATTGTGGGCGTGACAAAGCTGATGCAGCGCAAAGGCCTGGTCGATCGCCGCGGGCTGGCCCATCACGTCGACCGAGCGGTTCACCGCCTCCTTGGTCAGCTTCAGCGCAAAGGACGGCTTTGCCGCGATCTTCCGCGCCAGCGCCAGCACGGCGGAGGACAGCTCCGCGCGCGGCACGACCTGGTTGACCATGCCGAGTTGGTGCGCTTCTTGCGCGCTCCATGCGTCGGCCGTGAACAGGAATTCCTTGGCCTTGCGCGGCCCAAGCTCCCAGGGGTGCACGAACCATTCGACGCCGCAGACGCCCATGGTGACGACGGGATCGCAGAACTGCGCATCGTCGCTTGCGATAATGAGGTCGCAGGCCCAGGCCAGCATCAGCCCGCCGGCAATGCATTTGCCATGCACTTCGGCGATCATCGGCTTGGCGAGGTTGCGCCAGCGCCGCGTGACCTGGAGATAAATTTCCTGTTCGCGGGCGAAGCGGCCATGCGCGTTGGGCTCGGCGAAGCCGCCCCAATTTCCAACCGGCGGAAAATCGACGCCCGCGGCATTCTTGCCGCCCGGTCGCAGGTCATGGCCGGATGAGAAGTGCGGACCATTGCCGGCGAGGATGATCACCTTGACCGCATCGTCCTGCACGGCCGCATCGAAGGCAGCGTTGAGGTCGTAGGTCATTTGCAGGTTCTGCGCGTTGCGCGCTTCGGGCCGGTTCATCACGATCCGGGTGATCGCCGGCTCCGGCCTCTCCACGAGGATGGTCTCGAACGAGGTCATCGCGTTTCCCTGGCCTTTCCGTTCTTGTTTTGCCTGAGTTGACTATGTCGGCCAGCGATAGGCAAGAGGCTTGCGTCAGTCGGCTGCTTTTCGCGCCACCGGCGCAAGACGTCTGGCGTCTTGCGCGCGCAATCTGATAGTTTGCGCCAGATTCCACGGGGAGAAATTTGATGCGCAAGATCCTGACCGTGCTGGCGGCGCTGGCGTCGCTGAGCCTGACCAATTGCGGCTACAACGCGATCCAGAGCGAGGACGAGCAGATCAAGGCCAACTGGTCCGAGGTGGTGAGCCAGTATCAGCGCCGCGCCGATCTCGTCCCCAATCTCGTCAACTCGGTGAAGGGCTTTGCGCAGCAGGAAAAGGACGTGCTGCTCGGGGTCACCAATGCCAGGGCCAAGGTCGGCAGCATCCAGGCGACGCCCGAGGTGCTGAATGACCCCGCCGCCTTCCAGAAATTCCAGGTCGCCCAGGGCGAGCTCTCCAGCGCGCTGTCGCGCCTCCTGGTCGTCACCGAGAATTATCCGCAGCTCAAGTCGGATGCCCTGTTCAAGGATTTGATGTCGCAGCTCGAGGGCACCGAGAACCGCATCACGGTGGCGCGCAACCGCTACATCAAGTCGGTGCAGGACTATAACGTCACCATCCGCTCGTTCCCGAGCAACCTCACCGCGATGATGTTCGGCTACAAGGAGAAGCCGAATTTCTCGGTCGAGAACGAGAAGGAAATCTCGACCGCGCCGAAGGTCGATTTCAATCCGGCGCCGGCGCCGTCGAAGTAAGCGCGCGCTGTTTCGCGATGCGCTTAGCCCCACCCAGCGTCGTCATTCCCCGCGAAAGCGGGGAATCCAGTACGCCGCGGCTTCTCGGTTCAAGCACTACTGCCTCTGGAATACTGGATCGCCCGCCTCCGCGGGCGATGACAGCGAGATTGCTGCGGGCTTGTCGTGCCTTGTCATCGACCGGCGTCCTGCTGCTCGTACTCTTCCTCGCCTTTGCGTTCCCCGCCTCAGCCGACATAGCGGTGCCGCAACTGACCGGCCGCGTGGTCGATCAGACCGGCACGCTCTCCAGCAGCGACATCGCCGCACTGTCACAGAAGCTGCGTGACTTCGAGGCGCGAAAGGGCAGCCAGGTCGCCGTCCTGATTGTGCCGACGACGGACCCGGAGACGATCGAGCAGTTCTCGATCCGCGTCGCGGAAGCCTGGAAGGTCGGCCGCAAGAAGGTCGACGATGGTGCGATCCTCGTCGTGGCCAAGAACGACCGGCATCTGCGCATCGAGGTCGGTTACGGTCTCGAAGGCGCGCTCACCGACATCACGTCGCGGCGGATCATCGATGAGGTGATCACACCAAAATTCAGGACGGGCGATTTCAGCGGCGGCATCTCGGATGGTGTCGATCGCATGATCAGCGTCATCGACGGCGAGCCGCTGCCGGTTCCCTCGCCCAGCGTCAACTTTGGTAACCTGGAGGACATTGGACCGATCGTCCCGGTCACGCTGTTTGCATCGCTCGTCATTGGCGGCTTTCTGCGCTCCATCCTGGGGCGGTTGCTGGGCTCGGTTGCGACCGGCAGCCTGATCGGGCTGTTGGCGTTGCTTATCCTCGGCTCCGTCGGCGTTGCCGTGATCGCCGGGATCATCGGCTTCTTCCTGGCCTTCATCGCAGATATCTTTCCGATGTCGAGCGGCCCCTCGCGCGGTGGGGCGTGGTCGAGCGGTTCCTCGTCGGGAGGCGGCTGGAGCAGCGGATCGTCGTCGAGTGACAGCGGCGGTTTTAGCGGCGGTGGCGGCAGCTTTGGTGGCGGCGGCGCCTCGGGGAGCTGGTAGTCATGAGCATCAGGCGTATCGGCAGGCATCTGGTTCAGCACCACTGGCGGGCAAAGCGCGTGTTTCCAAAAGCCGCGCTCGATCGCATCGAGCAGGCGATCGCGCGCGGTGAAGCCACCCATTCCGGCCAGGTCCGTTTCGCGGTCGAAGGCGCGCTCGACGGCGCGCCGCTGTTCCGCAACCAGCCGGCCCGCGAGCGCGCGCTCGACGTGTTCTCGCATCTGCGCATCTGGGACACCGCGCACAACAACGGCGTCCTCATCTATCTCCTGCTCGCCGACCGCGACGTCGAGATCGTCGCCGATCGCGGCATCGATGCGCAGGTCGGGGCCGAGCGCTGGGAGCAGATCTGCCGCGCGATGGAGGCCGAGTTCAGGTCGGGTCAGTTCGAGCGCGGCGTGATCGGCGGCATCGAGGCGGTGTCACGGGAGCTCGCAAGGCATTTTCCGTCGAGCGGACCGCATCCGAACGAGCTGCCGGATAAGCCGGTGGTGATGTGAGAGACTATGATGTGACCGGAGCTGGCGCGCCAACCCACTCCGTCATTGCGAGCGCAGCGAAGCAATCCAGAGTCTCCGCGGCGGCGGTCTGGATTGCTTCGTCGCTTCGCTCCTCGCAATGACGAAGCGCGCCGTCAATCATCCAGTTTGTTCAGATCCCGCACCGATTGCATGATCGGCTCGAAGTTCGAGCGCGCATCCAGCGCATCGAACAATTGGGCGGTGTCCTCCAGCAGTCCATGCGACCTCGCGATCGCGATGCGGACATCTTCCTGCGGCGTGTCGGACAAGCGGCCATGGCCTGACAGCAGGATCTTCGAATCCAGTCCCTTCAGGCGTTCCAGCGACTGGATGTAGTCGGCGATGCTGCCGGAGCCGAACACGCCGCCCATCACGCCGCCGGGCATGAGCGTGTCGGCAGCGAACAACAGGCCCTTGTTCTGGTCGAACAGCGTGATGCAGGCCGAGGTGTGCCCCGGCGTGTACATCACGTTGAGACGGAAATTGCCAAGGTCGATCAGATTGCCTTCCTCGAGCCAGATGTCGATGTTGATCGGCACGTTCGGCTCGTTGAACATCTTTCGCAGCATCGAGAAATCGTCGCGCAGCATGATCTTGTTGGCGGCAAGCCGATGGGCCGCGACGAAGGTGCGGCGCTCATTGAAGTGCCAGGCGGCGCCGATATGGTCGAGATGCTCGTGGCTCAGCACCACCATGTCGATCCTTTCAGGCGGGCACCCGGCGAAGTTCAGGCATTCCACCATCGCCGGGTAGTTCGAGGACAGTCCGACATCGATCAGGATGGTCCGCGCCGAGCCGCGCACGAGGTAGGCATTCGCCGCGCGGTTGGAGAAGCGGATCTGATAGACGTCGTCCGCGGCCTGGATCAGCGAGCAGGTGTCATTCTTCATCAGGGCCGGAAAGGCCGTCGGCTTGCGATCGCTCATGATTGCGTTGCCCTGTAGGTGACCGCGTTGGAGGCGCGCAGGCGTTTCGAGAGCGCATCCATCACCATCAGCGCAAACGCCGGCTGCTGGCTGACGAGATAGACGAAGCGGGCGTGGTTGATCCTCATCACCTTCGTGCTCGGCGCCGATGCGATCGCGGTTGCCGAACGTGACGAGCCGTCGATCACGGCCATCTCGCCGAAGAACTCGCCCTTGCCGAGCTTGATGATGGTGGTCCTGGTCGCGCCGCTGACCTTGGCGATCTCGACCTCGCCGTCGAGCACGACGAAGAGCTCGCGGCCGGTCGAACCCTCCTCGAAGATGACGTCATCGACACCAAACTCGTTGATGCATTTCTCGATCGTCATGACACCCCCAAAGGCCTTCTGGAGCCCTTCTAACGGGACGCGCCATGTTAACCGGACGCCAATGTCCGGCAAGCAACCCCTTCGGCTAACGCACGCGGTCTGCTGCGGGGCAGCATCGGCTTACAATTTGTTTTGCGCCCGCCACATCGGTTCCACTTTCCCGGCCAAATTCGGCCCCGGAAGAGGTCCTAAAATTTTGGTAAGCGGGTCCAGAGTAAGGATTTCGCAAGCAATGAAAGTTACCAAAAGGTCAACCTAGACTGGAGTATTTGAGCTGTGAGTGAAGCAATGCCCGAACAGGCCGGCCAGGACACTGGCGCCGTCGACGCTGCCGCGATCGCGCCGCAGGCCATCGAGGCTGCCGCCGGCATCGAGGCCCCTTCGATCGCCCCCGACCACGAGACGCCGCCCAAAGCTGACCTTGTTAAGGCTGACCCGGTAAAGCCGGATGCGTCCCAGGCTGAGCCGCCCCGGATCGTCGTACCGAAATTCGATGCCAAGCCCGAGTTCGAAGCCAAGGTTGAACCAAAGGCCGAGACCAAGCCTGAGCCGAAGCCCGGCAAGCTCATCGTGATGGCGCCCTCGGATCGCTCCTGGGACCGCGAGGACTTTGCCCCACATGTGAAGCCGGACGAGCCGCGCGAGACCGGTGGCAAGCGCCGCCTGTCGGCGATGGCCGCGGTGGTGGCGATTGCCGCTTGCGTCGGCGCGATCAGCGGCGCGCTCGCGACCGCCGGCATGATGCACTTTGCCGCCAGCCCGGCCCCGGCCCCGGTTGCCGACACCAGCGCGCTGGAATCCTCGGTCGCCCGGATCGATGCCGACGTGGTTGCGCTCAAGGCCAATGTCGAGCACACCTCGAAGACCGGCCTTAGCCAGTTCAGCCGGGCCAATGACCGCCTCGACAAGCTCGAGAAGGCGCAGGCCGAGCCGATGGCCAAGCTGGCAAAGCTGTCCGAGACCGTCGACAAGCTCCGTGCCACGCCGCCCGCAGCCCCGGCACAGGCCGCGGCCAAGGAGGTCACCGGATCGATCGCGCCGGCCCAGGTTGCGACCGCCGCGCCGGCTGCTCCCGCGCCTGCTGCCCCCAAGGTCGAGCTCGCCCGGCTGCCGACGATCGAAGGCTGGAGGCTGCGCGACGTCGCCAATGGCGGCGCGCTGATCGAGGGCCGCGGAGGCCTCTACGAGGTTTATGCCGGCGATCCCGTCCCCGGCGTCGGCCGCGTCGATGCGATCCGTCGCCAGGACGGCCGCTGGGTGGTCGTCACCAGCAAGGGCCTGATCGTCGCGCGCTGAGCGTTGGATATCCAACTTCTGAAGAGGCGCTTCACTGTGATGTGAAGCGCCTTTTTTCTTGAATAGGCGTCCCCGAGCGGTGTTACTGGAGGCATGAGCCGCGCGTTGCGAATTCTCATTGCTGTCGTCGTGCTATGCGGCGCGCCCGTTTCGCTTTTCGCAGCGGAGAACGCGCCACTCACGCGCGGCACGGCGATCACCGATCCCGATCTCCTGCGCAAGCTCGACCAGCACGACGCGCTCGCGATTTCGCGTTTGCTGTGGCCGGAGCGGAGCGCGGACTTTCCGCTCACGACTGATCTGTTGTTCTCGCAGGTGCCGCAGCTTGCGCCAATTCCGCGGGCGATCGATGCGGAGTTCGATCGCTACATCGCAGAGCACAAGGCAGCATCGCCGAGCGAAACCATCGGCGTCGGCGAAGGTTTTGACGTGCAGCTGTTCGATCGGGCCAATCTGAAATCGCCTGACGCGCGCTTTGTGCTCGCCGGCATCGTGAACCGCATGGACCGCGCCTATGTGTCGGAAGATGCCTGCGGCGAGATCCGCCTGATCTACCGGCTGGCGCGTTTCGAGACCAAGCCGGATGGCGGCAAGTCGGCAACGCGCCTGCCGATGACACTGAATCTGGTGATGAAGGCAAGGGGTGCGCGCCAGACGGATGGGAACGGAAGGCCGGTCAGTTGCGCCGATGTCGCGCGGCGCTGGCTCGACAATGGCGATTGGCAGGGGCTGATCGGTAGCCACTTTCCCCCTTACGATGCGATGCTTGATCGCATCGAGACCAACATCCAGATCTCGATAGCGCCGAAATCGGCGCTCCACGATTTTCGCTCCGACTACCTGCTGAAAGTGTTCAAGTACGATCCCGCCACGAAGCAGTTCGTGGAGTCGACACTGGAGAACCAGATCGACCGCGACCGGATCCTCGCGAACGACACGCTCGGGCGCGACTTCAAGGCCTGGCTGCTGGCACCCGATCATTTGCGCGAATTCGACCTCGGTACGGTGCTGATCCCGGAGCAGTTCCTGGCCAAGGCCGCGGTCGTGCCGACGCCCGCCGGCCTCGATGCCTCTGAGCTGCAGCCCGAGTTCGGCATGATGCAAGGCGAGGGCAAGGAGAAGAACAAGGCTGATCCCGTCTTCACCGACAATGATGTGGTCGGCGCGCTGATGCAGGCGGCTGCGCGCGGCATCGAAATGCAAAACATCCGCTCGGTCGCGGGCTTCCAGCGCCGCCTCAATGACGTCACCTGTGCCGGCTGCCACCAGACGCGCGGCATCGGCGGCTTCCATTTCCCTGGTGTCGACTGGCTCGCGGACAAGCCGTCCAATTCCACCATCGTGCCGGCCTCGCCGCATTTCTTCGGCGACCAGGTCCGCCGCCGTGACATTCTGGCCGCCTTCGCCGCGGGCAAGCGCCCCGATTTCTCACGCGGATTTTCCGGCCGGCCGCAGACCCGCGGCAGCCATGAGCTGGCCGGCACAGAATACGAGGACGGCTGGGGCGCGCATTGTTCCCTGCAAACTGCAGGATCGGGAACGGCCGACAGGAGTTTTACGTCATGGAGCTGTGCTAAGGGGCTGTCCTGTCAGGCTGCCGCGGCCTCGAGCCGCATCGGCATGTGCTTCATCAAGACGCGCTAAACCGATTTGGATGACCCATGACGGACACGAGCGACGCCAACAAGGAGCGCAATCGCGAGATCGCGCGCAATGAGGAAGCCAAGCAGGTCACCGGCAGCATCCGTGTCAGCACCTGGGCGGTCGCGGTGGTCGTCATCATCGGCGGGATCCTGTTCACGCTCGGCTTGGCGGCGCTGCGGTAATCCGACGAACTACTTCGACTGAGATTGCGGCGCCGCCTCTGGTTCACCTCGCCCCGCTTTGCATCGCCAGATGCAATCCGGGTGAGGGGGAGTCTCCGCGAGTCGAACTCTCACCGTGATTGCGGAAGCAGCCCCTCACCCCAACCCTCTCAGGGCGAGCGAAGCTCGTCTCGCCCCCGTAAGAACGGGGAGAGGGAGAAGGAACGCGCCTCACCTCGCGTAATTCGTCATCCGTTTTCCCGGCAGCAGCTCATACGCCGATTTCCATCCAGGCAGCGCGGCCATGCGGCCGAGCCAGGCGTGGATGGCGGGATGGCTCTTCGCGAACTCAAAGCCATGCTCGTCGCTCGGATAGTGCAGATAGGCCATCATCGAGATATCGGCGACCGTCGGCTTCGTGCCGATCGCGAAGGCATTGTGCTGGAGGTGTCCGTCGAGAATGCCGAGAAAATCCTCGAGCCGCCTGCGAAAATGCTTCAGCACCTGCGGATCGCTATTCTCGGTGAAGGCTCGCATGAAACGATAGGTCGCCATGTAGCCGGTGAGCTTGTGGTTGTCCCAGAACAGCCAGCGCAGCAGCTCGAACTTTTCGTCCGCCGTGTTGCCGCCGAAGCGGCCGGACTGCTCGGCAAGCTTCAGCAGGATCGGCGCGGTCTGCGTCATTTTCACGCCGTCGACCTCGAGCACGGGAATCTCGCCCATCTCGTTCACGGCCTTGCGCCATTCCGCCGTGCGCGTGACGCCGCCGCCAAAATCGGTCCAGACCGGCTCGAACGTCTCGCCGCAAAGCGTCAGCATCAGCGCCAGCTTGTAGCTGTTGCCGGATTCGGGGAAGTAGTGCAGGCGGTAGCTGGGCATGGGGGCCTCACGAGGCAATGCAGGATGTTGTCAGGGAAGCTACCTCGTCCCGCGTCGTCGTTGCGAGCGCAGCGAAGCAATCCAGAAATGCATCTGCGGTGAAGCGAGCTGTCTTCCCCCCCCCCGTCATCCCGGACAAGCGGAGCGCAGATCCGGGACCCATAGCCGCAGGCCGTAGTTTGGCGAAGATTCGCAGTGACCGCCGTCCGCAACAGCCACTCCCTGTGGTTGTGGATCCCGGGTTCGCGCTATGCGCGCCCCGGGATGACAGCGGAATATGCGGCGCCGCCCTTACCCCACAGCCCCCGACGACCGCAGCTGCTTGATCGCCTTCTCGTCGTATCCCGCCCCGCGCAAGATCTCGTCACTGTGCTCGCCGACGGCGGGCGGCTTGCGCGGCTGCACCTTTTTGGCGCCGTCGATCCAGATCGGGCTGGCGATGGTGAGCATGGTGTCGTTCTCGAATGGCACCAGCACCTCGTTGTCGAGCATCTGCTTGTCGTTCGGAATGTCGTCGAGAATGCCGACGATGCCGAAGACGAGGCCATTGCCATCGAGGATCTTGCGCCATTCGGCGAGGTCTTTGGTCGCAAAGGTCTCGTCAAAAATCTTGATCAGCTCCACCGAGCGGGCGTGGCGGTCGGGCTTGGTGGCAAAGCGCGGATCGGCAATGAGGTCTTCGTGGCCAAGGCATTTGGCAAGCGTCGGCCACTGCCGATCCTCGTTGAGCAGCGACAGGATCAGCCAGCGTCCGTCCTTGCACTGGTAGTGATTGGCGACCGCATTCAGTGCGCGCTCGCGCGGACGCCGCTCGCTGAACTTGGCGCCGCAGAGCTTTGCCTGCGCCAGCACGCTCGCAGCCCACACCCCGTTCGCCATCAGGTTGGAGGCGACATGCGAGCCCTTGCCGGTCTTCTCGCGCTGATAGAGCGCGGTGACGATGGCGCCGTAGAACGCCATGGCGCAGGGATGGTCGCCCATGCCGGCGATCGAGCGGGCCGGGGTGGTGTCGCTGTCGGCGCGGACGAGGTCCATCAGGCCGGAGCGCGCCCAATAGGCATTGCTGTCGAAGCCGGGCTTGTTGGCTTCCTCGCCCTTCTCGCCATAGCCGGTGAAAGAGGCGTAGATCAGCCGGTCGTTGAGATGAGCGAGGTGGTCATAGGTGATGCCGAGCTTGGCCCGCACCGGCGGCGGCATGTTGGTGATGAAGACATCGGCTTCTTCGACGAGCTTGTAGAGCACCGCCTGCGCCTCCGGCTTGGATAGGTCGAGCGCGATGCTCTTCTTGTTGCGGGCCTCCAGCAGCCAGGCGAAATTGTGCTCGCCGGTCGGATAGCCCGGCAGGTTGGGCAGATTGCGGTAGGGATCGCCGGCGCCGGGCGGCTCGATCTTGATGACGTCGGCGCCGAAATCCGACAGCACGGTCGCGGCCGCGGGCGCTGCGATGAAGCTCGCGCAGTCCAGAACCTTGAGCCCTGCAAAAATGCCCTTTTCCATCGCGGCGTTGCTCCCTCGCTCTTGTTGTTTCCCGTGCGCTGGAATTGGCGCGGGCAGGTCAGGGGAGCATTAGACCGATGTTTCGGCGGGATGCAACGGCGTCGGGCGCAGAGCTTCGCTGCGGTCTCAGGTCCGTCATCCTGAGGTGCCGGAGATAGAGCGATATTGGCCTCACTCCTCCCCTGCGAGCAGGGCAGCGTTGCCGCCGGCCGCCGCGGTGTTGATCGTCACGGTCTGCTCTGTGGCAAAGTGCGCGAGATAGTGCGGGCCGCCGGCCTTCGGGCCGGTTCCTGACAGGCCGTTGCCGCCGAATGGCTGCACGCCGACCACGGCGCCAATCATGTTGCGGTTGACGTAGATATTGCCGACCTGGACGCGATCGATGATCGCCTCGATCGTATCGTCGATGCGCGAATGGACGCCGAGGGTGAGTCCATAGCCGGTGCGCTCGATCGCCTGCAGGACACGTTCGAGGTTCTCGGCGCGATAGCGCACGACGTGGAGGATCGGGCCGAAGACCTCCTCGGTGAGTTGGCCGGCGTCCTTGAGCTCGAAGATATGCGGAGCAACGAAGCAGCCTTCCGGCGCGGTGCCGGCAAAGTGCAGCCGCGCCTCCGTCTTCATCCGTGCAACGTGCGCATCGAGGCGCTGCTTGGCTTCGAGGTCGATCACCGGACCGACATGGGTCGCGACGTCGCTGGGGGCGCCGATCCGGAGTTCACGAGCGGCGCCCGCGATCATCTCGATCATGCGGTCGGCGACGTCCTCCTGCACGAACAGGAGCCGCAGCGCCGAGCAGCGCTGGCCGGCGGAACGGAAGGCCGACGTGACGACATCGTCGGCGACCTGCTCGGGCAGCGCGGTCGCATCGGCGATCATGGCGTTGATGCCGCCGGTCTCCGCGATCAGCGGCACAATCGGCCCCTCCTTGGCGGCGAGCGTCCGGTTGATGCTGCGGGCAACCTCGGTCGAGCCGGTGAAGACGACGCCGGCGATATCAGGGTGCGCGGTCAGCACGGCGCCGATACGGCCGTCGCCGGTGACGAGATGCAGCACGCTTGCGGGAACGCCGGCCTCGTGCAGTAGCCTTACGGCCTCGCGCGCGATGCGTGGCGTCTGCTCGGCGGGCTTGGCCACCACGCTGTTGCCGGCCACCAGCGCCGCCGTGACCTGACCAAGGAAAATCGCCAGCGGAAAATTCCAGGGCGAGATCGCCACGAACACGCCGCGGCCGCGCATGGCGAGCGCATTGCTCTCGCCGGTCGGGCCCGGCATGGCGGCGTCGGTCCCGAACAGCTTGCGGCCCTGCGCGGCATAATAGCGGCAGAAGTCGGTGGCTTCGCGCAGCTCCGACAGTGCATCGTCGAGCGTCTTGCCGCCTTCGGCTTGCAGCAGCGCGATGAAATGGGCGCTCCGGCTTTCCAGAAGATACGCGGCCTGCTCCAGCGCCGCCGCGCGCGTGGCCGCCGGAGTCCGGCTCCAGGCCGTAAAGCTCGCGCGCGCAGCAGTCACCGCCGCATTGGCCTGATCCGGCGTTGCATCGGCGATGGGCTTGAGATCGGCTCTCTCGGCCCTGACGTCTGTCAGTAACTGGTTGAGCGCGGCGCGCGCGCCGAATTCGACGCCGCGCGAATTCCGCCGCTCCGGCGCGAAGAGGTCGCAGGGGAGCGGAATCTTGGGATGGGCGGCCTGTTGCGGCCGGGCGACGGCGTCTGCCGGACGTTGCAGGAGTGCCGGGACCGGCACGCGATAATCGGCCGCCTGCGCCACGAAGGAGGAATTGGCGCCGTTTTCCAGCAGCCGCCGCACCAGATAGGCGAGCAGGTCGCGATGGCTGCCGACCGGCGCATAGGTGCGGTAGGCGATGTCTGGGTGATCCTTGGCGAGCTGCTCGTAGAGTGCTTCGCCCATGCCGTGCAGGCGCTGGAATTCGAAGCCGCCGCTGCCCGCGGCAAGCTCCAGCACGGTCGCGACCGTCAGCGCGTTGTGGGTGGCGAATTGCGGGAAGATGCGCGGCCGCAGGCTGAGCAGCTTCGAAGCGCAGGCGACGTAGTTCATATCCGTCATCGCCTTGCGCGTGAACACGGGATAGCCGTCGAGCCCGCGCTCCTGCGCACGCTTGATCTCGGTGTCCCAATAGGCGCCCTTGACCAGCCGCACCATCAACTTGCGGTCATGCGCGCGGGCGAGCGCGTCGACATAGTCGATCACCTCGCTTGCGCGCTTCTGATAGGCTTGGACCGCCAGGCCAAATCCGTCCCAGCCCTTGAGCGAAAGATCGGCAAGCGTTGCCGCGATCACGTCGAGCGACAGTTCCAGCCGGTCGGCTTCCTCGGCATCGACAGTGAAGTTCAGGCCGTGCGCCTTGGCGCGCTGCGCCAGATCGAGCAGAAGCGGGACCAGCTCGGCCATCACTCGGTCGCGGCTGATTGCCTCGAAGCGCGGATGCAGCGCCGAGAGTTTTACGGAGATGCCGGGCCGGTCGGGCAGGGGATGGGGGCCTGCCGCCTTGCCGATGGTTTCGATCGCGCTGGCATAGGCGTCGAAATAGCGCTTCGCATCGGACGCCGTACGGGCGGCTTCGCCGAGCATGTCGAAGGAGTAGCGTGGCTTCTGGCCGGAGCGCGGCCGGCCCCGCTCCAGCGCCTGCTCGATGGTCTCGCCGAGCACGAAATGATTGCCCATCAGCCGCATCGCCTGGCGCGTGGCGCTGCGCACCGCCGGCGCCCCGAGCCGCTTCACCAGCCGGCCGATGG
>NZ_LGHM01000213.1 GCF_001908185.1 Bradyrhizobium sp. AS23.2 | reverse complement strand
CAATAAGACCAGCACCGACCAGACCAGGCTGTAAGCTTCTCTCATGAGACAGAAGCATTGCGCAATCCGGCCTCACGGGCCAGCTGGATTAGGTTTCCGACAGGGACAGGGGGTCACGAGGCTAACCGCGCTGATGCTCTCGCTCATTGTGGCCATGCTCCGCTGCGGATGCGCCACCGGCTTATCACAAGCCGGATCCAGTCTCCTCGAGTTGAGAGAACCGGACGGTCAGAATCTCCTTCATCGTCATTTTGCCGTTGGCGAGTTTCTCCGCCAGAATGAGCTGCTGCGTATTGGGCAGGCCGGCCGGTATGACCATTTTCCCACCCGCTTTCAATTGGTGGATCAGCGGAAGAGGAATGAGATCGGGAGCGGCCGTCACGATCACCTTGTCAAAAGGCGCGTGCTCTGGCCAACCGTGATAGCCATTCGCAATCTTGAGTTCGACATTGCTGCAGCCCTGCTGCCGGAGCCGTTGTTTCGCCTTCTGGCCAAGCTCTTCGATGATTTCAACGGAGTATACCTTGCGGGCCAACTGCGCGAGGACAGCGGCCTGATAGCCAAGACCGGTACCGACTTCGAGAACGCTGTCGTCGGCCTTGACGTCGAGCAGATCGGTCATTAAGGCGACGATAAATGGCTGCGAGATCGTCTTTTCGAAGCCAATTGGAAGCGGAATATTGGCATACGCGTAGGGCTGAAATTCGATTGGCACAAACTCATGCCGCGGCACCTTGCCCAGGGCGGTCATGACGCGTTCGTCAAAGGCGCTCTTGCCGATCGTGTCGCGCAGCGCAAAGGCGCTGGCGGCGATGACCGCGAGCATGTCTTTACGCAAAGCCTCTACGTCTTCCGCTCGCATTGGCAACTTTCAAGGGCATAAGGCGGTTCACCCGCCTCACGCCTAGCCCTGCTATTGCAATAACTGGCCACCGGTCACGATCACTCCCGCCGGCAGCGCGAACGAGGTTCCTCAAGCGGAACTCCGACTTCCATGACGCCTTAGTCGTTGCAGGCCCATTGAGGACAACGAGGCGCCTTCATACGGCGAGAAGATTGTACAATCTCGCCGGCTTCCCTTGAAGCGAAGAAATGCTCGCGGGGTTTCCATGGTGCTCTGAGAGTGTCGTCGACTGCTTGTCGCGTTGCTCAGTTAGCTCAATCTTGACAGGCCCGCCCGACTTCTTCTGCCGAAAGTAACGCGATCCACCGCATGGCCGCTCGGCGTAATGTCACTGATATAGTGCGAGAACGTCAGAGCCACGCGGCTTGCTATCGCCAAGTTGAACCGGCCAAGGTCACGGAGTCGCCCGTCGAATCTGGTCCGGACGACCAGACGCGTTGGGCCTTAGCGCAGGCTTGGCGCCAGAGGCTCGCATCAGATAGCTCGCGGGCCTCTTTCCGAACCTTGGACGCCGGCGTTGCTGTTAGCCGGCAATTCGCTACTGCCGTCTACCCGACGATCTGGAAGGCGTCAGCCGCACGCAACACGGTGCCGTCCTCCCAGTGGCGTCCGATCAGCATCATGCCGACAGGGAGCCCTGCCGACATGCCTGCCGGAACCGTGGTGGCAGGATGGCCAGTGACGTCGAACGGGCAAGTGTTGGAAATCATTTCGAGTGCCCGCGCAACGTAGTCCTCGCGGCTCGCGTCCGGGGCTGGGAGTAGCGTGGCCTTCAAAGGCAACGTCGGCATAAGCAGAAGGTCGACGCCGTTGAGCGCTTCATCATAGGCGGCGCGCAGCACGCGCGCGAGGTTTTGAGCCTTGGCGTAGTAGCGGCCCTGGTAATTGTCCTGCATGTACTGGCCAAGCAGGACGACGAGCTTGACGGTCTCCGAGAGATCGTTGGCGCGCACCCGCCGGCTCCGGCCGTAGAAGTCCAGGAGCGAAGTCGTATAGTGCCCTTTCCAGTTGGTTCCCATGCTGTTGCCGGCCACCATCAGTTCCGTAGCGCCCTCGACAGCGATCGCGTTCCAGATATGGATGCCGTCGCGGTGAAGGGGGATCGATATCTCGCTCACAGTTGCCCCCGCTCCCGTCAGGCGCTGCGCCGTCTCGCGTACCATGGCGTCGACATCGGGCTCAGAATTAGGCCAGCCAAACCCCTCCTTGACGATCCCGATATTCAGGCCGCGGGCGTGTCCGGTGAGCTGCTTGGCATACGCTTCCGTACGCAGTCCACCCGATTGGCGCGGGTCAAGGCCATCGGCCCCGGCGAGCACCTCGAGAAGCTGGGCGGTATCGCGGGCGGTACGGGCAATGGGCCCGGTATGATCGAGTGTCAATTCAATCGGGAAGACACCTGTGTATGGCACGAGCCCATAGGTTGGCTTGTGGCCAACTGCACCACAGAAAGAGCTTGGAATTCGGATCGAACCTCCCTGGTCGCCCCCGATGGCCATGTCGCACTCGCCCGCGACGACGAGCGCGGCGCTGCCGCTGGAGGAGCCCCCAGCAGAACGCTTCGGATCGTGCGGATTGAGCACTGGCCCAGTGTCGGAGGTATGGCTGCCACCCGAGAAGCAAAGATGCTCACACACGGACTTGCCGACGATCTCCCCACCGGCATCGAGGATGCGGGTCACAATGGTCGCGTCCACGTCGGGGACGTAGCCCTCTAGCACATTGGAACCGTTCATCATTGGGATGCCGGCGACGCACACGTTGTCTTTGATGGCGATTTTCTTGCCCGCGAGAGGCCCCGAGCTAGCGCCTTTGATCGAGCACCTCCAGTACCAAGCGTTCAGCCGATTGTCCGAGGCGCGTGGACGGAAGCCCGCCTCCCGCGGGTACTTTACCGCCAATGTCGGCTCCGCAAACTGGTCCAGGCGACGGTACGACGCGAGCACACCGTCCATGAGGTTGCGGAACGACGTCAGATCGTCGCGGCTGAGATCCAAGTTGTAGGATTTGGCAATGCGCGCCAATTCAGGCAGCGGTGGCTTGCGCAGAATCCGCGGCGCCGTCGCCGTCGGGGGTGGCGCTTGCATGCTCGCCTCGGCCGCACGAACGGGCGTTGCCGCGGCGACGACGGTTGCCGCAACCCCGGCCGTGCCGGCATGAAGGAAGCGACGACGCGAATAGTTTGGCGATGCTCGCATGGCATATCCTCCCTCGATCAATAGGTTGACTTCTCGATCCACCCGCTCGCTCTAAAGTGTCTGGCCGCGATCTAGTCGGTGGCTGCGGGCACTATGGCCGGCACGTCAAGCTCCAAGATCCCGATGAGACCTTTCTGGACAGGGCGCAGGCGCATGAGGTCGGGACGTGAGGTCTGGCCGAGCGGATCACTTCGGTAATCAAGACCGGCTACAGGATGCCTCCGGCATCCTCGCACGGACTGCGGAACGACACGCCATCCAGCAGGCGGATTATCGTGCAGCCACCTGCGATCTTCAAGAGCTTGCGTTTGTCACGGTCTGCGCTCGTTAGCACGTCGCGGAGCACTTTGACCGTGCGACACACGCATAGCCAAACCACGCGTGCGATGTCTTTTCCTGGCCCATACGCGGCGTACCCTGCCCTTGAACTAGTGTCGGCTGTTGCGGATAGGCCGGACGTGATTGACATACGGCCCAATAGACTCAGTTGACCCGAACGCGACGAACCAACCCATGTCCGTGCGTCGGCTCTCAGGGGCTGACCGGAAATGGTCGGGGCGCGGCTAAATCGACCCGAATGGAGCGGCCAAGTTCATCGCCTACGGTTTGTCGTCTGGTATCGAGGGCTAAGCTGATAGCCGAGCCCGCGACTTCGGCCGAAGGGCGACGCGATCCCGAATATGCGCATTGATCCGGCCAACAGCAGCTCAAGGCCGCCGGCCATTCCAAGAGGCGCCGGAAGAGCGTATGCTGGTTCGATGATCCCCTGAACTGGGAGGCCGTCATGCTGTCCATGACGAGAGCACTCCTGCTGCTCGGCGCAATGGCACTGCCCGCTCCCGGAGCAGCACAAACGACGCCCGCCCCATCGGCAATTACCCGGACCGTTATCGCTGCAACCACACTGCCGATTGTGGTGGACGCGCCGCTCCATTTCAAAGCCGTCAGTGTCATCCTGCAGCCAGGCGAGAAGAGCAGCGTGTCAGAGGCCGACGGCATCCTTTACCAGATGTCGGGATCGACCGAGGTGTTTCTCGATGGCGAGACCAAAATGCTCAACACCGGAGAGGGGCGATTTGTCGCCAACGGAAAGACCGCGGCACTCACAGCGGGCACCGGAGCCCCGTCGACTTTCCTCCACTTCTTTCTTGTCTCCGCGGCCGACTTGGGTCGACCTGCCGAGACGCCACCTGCCGCTGTAAAAGAACTGTATCGTACGGTGCAGCCCATTCCCGACCTGAAGCCGGGCATCTATGAGCTCAATCTCACCCGCGTAACATTTCCGGCACAGATGCCGTCCAACCCGCCACACCATCGGTCGGGCGCGGCTCTTTATTTCATCATTTCGGGCACCGGGGCGAACACGGTCGACGGTAAGACTGAAACCAGAGGACCTGGTTCCTTGATCTATGAGCCGCACACCCTCGTCCACCAATGGGGAAACCCGGGCAACGAGCCGTTGGTCTTCTTGGCCTTCAACATCAATCCGGAAGGTGTGGCAGCCGTGCTTCCCGTGGCGCCGGCGGAGAAGCAATAAGCCGACGGCGCGCGGCCCGCGGCATCAGGAGGACCATTCGATTCCAGAACTTCCGAGAATCGTTCGACTCTGCTCGGAGGGTCGGTCAGGGAGACGAAGACGATAACTTCGTCATGGCGAGCACGAAACGATCGATGTCGCGAGGGGGCTCTATTGCGAGGGTCATCATGTCAGAACTCGAGCACGCACACCAACACGCTCCCGATCACCATCACGCCTGCGCCAACCTCTTCGGCTGCGGCGACGAGAAGGGAACCGGTATCATCCGCGAGGACATCAAGGACGCTGCCTTTGACAGTCGCGCCTCCGATCGCCTCCTCCATATGGACCACGTCGATCAGGGGATTTTTGATGGCTACTTGTCGGCCCGTGGCCGCTGGCGCCGGAAGTTCCTGCAAGCGAGCAGCTTTTTGGGTGTGCTGGCTGCTGTCGAGCCCTGGTTCACCAGCCTTGCGCAGGCGCAGGAATCCGGCGCCGGACCTATGCGCCGTTCCCAGCCTGACGGTCGCGTGCACGTGGTTCCCTCGACCGAGGAAACGGTTCGGCTCGGCGTATTCGACGCCACCCTGCCGCCGATTCTTAGCATCGAGTCGGGCGACACCATCAGCTTCCCCGCTACTTGGTCGCACTTCCTGAATGAAATGCAGCCAGGAGTGCCGATTGGTACCCTGGCGCAGCTGCGCGTGAGCAATCCCGGCCGGGGGCCACATTCGATCATCGGACCAATCGCTGTGGCCGGCGCCGAACCGGGCGACGTGCTGGAAGTCCGGTACCAGTCGATCCGCCCCTACGAATGGGGCGCGGTGTTCAACAACCCGGGGTCGCTCGGCACGGGTCTGCTTCCGCAGGACTATGCGCAGGGGCAGATCAAGTACGTCGATCTCGACCTTGGCGCCATGACGGGCAAGTTTATGCCCAACATCAGCATCCCATTGAAGCCGTTCCAGGGCACCTTGGGCGTTGCGCCGCCCGACGGCTATTTCCCGCCCTTGAGCCCCGGCGTGACCAGCTCGGTGCCTCCGGGCCCGCACGCCGGCAATCTCGATCTCAGCGAGCTGTCCGAAGGCTCGACGCTCTACATCCCGGTGTGGAAGCCGGGCGCTCTCATCTATACGGGCGATAGCCACGCGGTGCAGGGGGACGGCGAGATTTCCCTCACCGCGCTGGAGACGCGGCTGAAAGAGCTGCGCATCCAGATCATCCTGCACAAGCAGAAGAACCTGGCTTGGCCGGTGGCGGAAACAGACACACATTGGATCGTTATGGGACTCGACAAGGACCTCAACGCGGCGATGACGCTTGCGGCGCGCAATGCAATCAAGTTTCTGGCGACGCGGGCGAAGATCAGCGAGCTCGACGCCTACGCCCTGTGCAGCATCGCCGCAAGCTTCCGCGTGACGCAGGTGGTGGACATCGTGCGCGGCGTTCACGCCCTGATCCCGAAGGCCATCTTCGCCTCCGATCTCAGGCGCAAGATGACAGTGGTATGAGCTCGCCTGCGCTCTCGCCTTTGCGCGAGAGAATGCCTATGTGATGGAGTACCTGCGGTGCCCCCAAAGCGGCAATGGGAGGTATGCTCATGGACGCGCCGAGCGAGGAATTTGTGCTGGCGGGCAGCCTTGAGGAGCTGAGGCTCAAGGGGCGGCTCGTTGTACGCGGTGGCCATCGCCCGATCCTCGTCATCTACGACCGCGGGCGCGTCTTCGCCCTCGACAATCGGTGCCCGCACATGGGCTTCCCGCTCGAGCGCGGCAGCGTCGAGGACGGCATCTTGACCTGTCACTGGCACCACGCTCGCTTCGATCTCGAAAGCGGCTGCACCTTCGACCTGTGGGCGGACGACGTGCCGATCTGCCCGGTCGAGGTGCACAATGGTGAGGTCTGGGTGAAGACTACGTTCACTCCTGCCGATCTCGCCGCGCACTGGCATCAGCGGCTTGCGAACGGCCTCGCCCACGACCTTGGCCTCGTCATTGCCAAGGCCATTCATGGTCAGCTCGCGGCCGGCGTACCGCAGGCCGAAATCGCACGGCAGGTGGCGCTGTTCGGGGCGCAAAATCGCGACGGCTGGGGCGTCGGTCTTACGATCCTTACGGCGCTCGCCAATCTCCTGCCTCTGCTGCCGGATGAGGAGGCCTATCTCGCTCTCTTCCACGGCGCGCGCCGCGTGGCGGCGGACTGCGACGGCGAGGCGCCGCGGCGGGAACGCGCACCGCTTGGAAGCCGGCCGGATCCGGCCATGCTCAAACGCTGGCTGCGGCGGTGGACAAACGTGCGCCATCGGGAGGCGGCCGAGCGCACCCTGCTCACGGCGGTCGCGGCCGGCTTCTCCCCGGCTGAACTCGCTGATGCCCTGTTCGCCGCCGAGACCGAGCGGGCTTTCGCCGACACCGGACACTCGCTCGACTTCATCAACAAGGCGTTCGAGTGCCTCGACCTGATCGGCTGGCAACACGCGGCGGCTCTGCTGCCGACTGTCGTTGGTCAGCTGGTAGCGGCCCGTGGCGCCGAGGAATCGACGGCCTGGCGCCAGCCCGTTGACCTTATTGCGTTGTGTGAGGAATCAACCAGCGAAGTCGCGGACCTGTTCGCTGCCCGACGCGGCTCGCGTGACTGGTCGGGCCACGCCGCGCTTGCTCAAGAGCTGCTCGTTGACGATCCGGCTGGGATCGTTGACGCGCTCAAGGAGGCGATCCGCGCCGGTGCCGCTCCAGCCGACCTTGGCCAATCCCTCGCATACGCGGCAGCGCTCAGGGTTGCGCGCTTCGGCAATGCCAACGAGCACGCCGACTGGGAGACGGCGCATCACGTCTTCACCTACGCCAACGCAGTCCACCAGATGCTGACGCGCATCGGGACTGCCAACATCGACACTCACGTCACAGCCGTCCGCGGCATATTGCACGGAGCGATGGCACTCTACCTTGCTCGCTATCTCAATGTGCCGCCGGCGCGCGTCCCCGGCGACGGCGGCGAGCAGCTCGATGATCTGCCCGCGGATCCAGAGACCATCGGCGCCGCATTGCTCGACGCCTTCGACCGGCAGAGACAGGTCGATCTCGCCGCAAGCCTGGTGGCACGGCATTTCACGCTCGGCCATTCGCCGCAGGCGCTGATCGGCACGCTCGCGCATGCGGTGCTGCGCGAAGATGCAGGCTTCCATGCGTATCAGATGCTGGAGGCGGGAATCCGGCAATTCGGCGCGTGGGGCGACACGGACGAGGGTCGGCACATCCTCATCGCGGTTGCCCGCTATCTGGCGGCCCATTTCCCGACCGAACGCGCGTCCCAGCAGACGGCCGACATCGCCCGCCGCTTGATGCGGGGTGGCGAGCTGCATCACGAGGCTGGATCGTCCTGACATCACGCGCTGAGGGCGCACTCAGGGCGATCTGAACTGACAAGAGCCTGCGCCGGCGAACCGAGACGCGCTTCCAATGACCATTTTCGTGTTGCCTCTGCTTGGCGAATGAGTCTGACGCTCGGATCAGGTCCCGGACAGAACCGCGACAGCACGGCTCAGTTGAGGGTCGTCTGCCCCGGCGGAGGCCGCGCCTGCCGGGACCTCGATCGTCGGCGTCACGCCCACGCCCTCCAGGCGCTCGCCATCGACCCGGACATCTTCGACTGCGAGCAGCAGCAAGCCGCTTCCAATGAGGAATGCGGTGGCGGCAAGGACCGCGCCCTCTGTCCGGGTACCGATGAGTTCGCCCAACCGGTACTTTTTGAAGCCATAGGCCAGGACCTCCTTGCCGCTGCGCGTACCGCCGTTGATCAGCATCGCAACGGGCTTGCGCCACTTCACATTCACGAATTCGCTCCTGCCGCTTCCGTCGGTGACCTGCATTGTCGGCGCGCGGCCATTGAACAGGTCGAGATATTCGGGTTGCGCGCCGCCCCAGCCATCCCGCAAATCCCAGATCAGCGCGTCCGCGTCTTTCAACGCCCCTTGCGACAGCAGGTGTTCAAGAGCGCGTTGATAGATGGACCCGGCATAGCACCAAACGTGCACATAGCCGATGCGTCGTCCGTTGGATTCAATGACGCGCGCACTGGACTCCAACCCACGCAAGAACATCCCGGTGGGCTCGAGGTCGACCGGCCTGACCGGGATTTGCACCACCGCGGCGCCCCGACGGACCTCCAAGACAACCGATTTGCCGACCTTCCCATGGAAGGACCCGATCGGTTCAAATGCGGTCCCGTCAGCCGCAATGATTTCGTCGCCGGCACGGAGGCCGGCCTGCTGAGCCGGCGTTCCATCTATGACGCCGGTGATTGTGTTCCTCGCCTCGAAAGCTGAAATGATGCCTATGCCAGGATAGGAAATGCGGCCGTCTGGAAACGCGCGCTGCAGTCCCCGGCGTCGCAGTGCGCCGACAAAGATGTCTGCAAGCTGATAATATTCCGGGTCATCCGGCGTATAGAAACGCGTGTGCGAAGCGTGCAGCTCAGACAACATGGCATTGATGACGCGCACCAGAGAGTCCTGGTAGGTTGCCCGCTGCACGTCTGGAAGATATCTCTCCCGAACCGCCGGCCAGTCCAGTCCGTTGTGGCGCGGATCGTAAAAGCGATCACGCACGGTCTGCCAAACGCTCTCGAAGGTCGCGACGCCATCAGCGGGAACGTAGGCGCTGCTGGTTTCTCGCTCTAGGGTCCGGACTCAATTGATCCACCAAGTGAGTGCGGCAGCCAAGAGGATTGCGGAGAGGAAGATATCGGCTCGCTTGTCATAGCGGGTCGCGATACGTCGGAAATCCTT
>NZ_LGHM01000212.1 GCF_001908185.1 Bradyrhizobium sp. AS23.2 | reverse complement strand
CAAACGCGCGATCTCTGCCGCGTGGTCCGCCGACGGCAGCGTCGCCTGCGTTGTGGAGCGCCGCGTCGCCGCCGTCGGCTCCAGCCGGGCCGCTCGCTGCTCCACCCACCGCCGCAGCACGGAATCGCGCAGACCAAGCTCCTTGGCCACAGATCCGATCGAGAGCCCGCTCGACGCTATGAGATCAACCGCTTGCCGCTTGTAGTCGTCCGCAAACCACCGACGTTGACGTCCTTCCATCCGACACCTCCTGGCTCTTCGAGCCTACTACAGGTGTCCATCAATTCGGAGGAGGTTCAACTTCTATCGCCAAGCACTTTGGCCTTACCAGCCTAATGGTTCACATAGTGACACAATGCGAGAACTCTTGGCGCTCATGGGGTAAACAACTATGCTTGACGCAAAACTGAAGACCGTCCTTTCTTTGCTCTCGCCGGTCACACGCTGGCTAGACGTCCCGCCATCCGGCCGACTGCTCCGGACGCCAGCTACGTGAAGCTGGACGCCAATGAGAATCCATTCCCGTTACCCGCTATTGTTATGCGAGACGCAGTCGCAGCGCTTGAACGGCAGTACCTATACCCAGAGAGTGACAACATCAGCTTGAGGGAAGCAGCGGCCGCTGCCTACGGCGGTGCGACGGATCAGGTAATCGCCGGCAACGGTTCGTCTGAACTCCTTGGACTGATTTTCAGAGCTTTCCTCCTCCCTGGCGACCGCGTAGCGATGGTGTCGCCAGGATTTTCATTCAATCGCAAGCTTGCGATGTTGCAAGCTGCTCGCTTTCTTGAAATCGGATGTTCTGAACCTCAGACCCTGCCCATCGAGCAATTGCTTTCCGGCGCCGCCGCAGACGCCAAGTTCATTATGCTCGCTAATCCGAATAATCCGACCGGACTCTTCGTTCCGATCGATGAAATCTGTTGGCACGCAATGATCGTCTGGTCGTCTTGGACGAGGCTTACGTCGACTTTGCACCCGACAATGGTTTGCGGCTCCTTAGCCAACATTCGAATCTTTTGATTCTACGAGCGTTGTCGAAGAGTTATGCCGCTGCGGGCATTCGCGTCGGGTTCGGATTCGGTCATCCCGAGCTCATTGGGACGCTTCGCAACCTGCAGAACGTCTTCAATATGAATGTGATCGGCCAGGCCGTCGGCATCAGTGTCCTCGCACATCGCGCCGCCCATGAACATAACCGTCGACAGATCAGAGACGAGAGGGAGAGAATTGCAGGCGAACTCTCTCAACTCGGGTTTCGCGTAACGCCTTCCCAAGCGAGCTTCGTGCTAGCCCGTATGCCGGAGGGGCACGATGGAAGATGGTGGCAAGCAGCGTTGGAGCAGAAGAAGATACTTGTCGCTTTCCTCCCCGATAAGGGACTTGAATCTTGCATTCGCGTTAGCGTCGGTACAGAGCCTCAAATGGCTGCATTTCTCGCAGCCATTCGCGATATATCTGCGCGCCTAAAGATGCGCGCTTTCTGATGCGGACCCATTGCGAACGACGCTGCCGCGAAGATGTAAGATGACGCAGAGGGATGTATATCACGCCATGAACCATGAACAGCGATAACCCTCTGCGGTGAGCTGCTACTTCAGCCGCCCCGAAGAAGACCCTACGAGCGGTCGGCCTAAAGCACGCAGGACCTATCGACCCCTCGATGGCTTGACGCGAACAGGACTCCCAATGTCCTACAATCGGAGCGTATCAAGCGAAAAATGGCATTCATCCAAATCTGACATGCGGCATCTTCGACCATCTTGATGATGATGGGCGCGATGTTGCGCAACATTACGCCGATCGCCTCAGATTGGCGGAGGCATGCGATGCTCTTGGATTCTATGCCTATCACGTGGCAGAGCACCACTGCACGCCTCACGGGAGAGGACCTTCGCCGAATTTGTTCTTGGCGGGACATCGCTAGTCCGGCGGACCGGACCAGGAGCCGAGAAACAGGATCACGCTTCCTTCGCCTGACCCCAGTCGAACGACGTGCCATCGACCCAGACGCAGTGGAGGATCACGGCGATCTTCCGGGCGATGGCGACTTTTGCCTTTCTCATGCCAATCCGCTTGGCAAGCTTCATTCCCCAGGCCTTGAGAGAAGACCATTTCTTCGTCCGGTGAAAGCAGAACGGTCGCCGCCTCGAAAAGATAAGTCCGGAGAAGACGGTCACCCCATCGGGATATCTTGCCATTGCTGTCGGTCCCGCCAGATTGGCTGCGCCGCGGGGTGAGACCCAGATAGGCGCCGACGCTGGATCCCGATCGGAAGCGCGATGGGTCATCGATCGTATGACGGAACGTCAAGGCAGTCACAACGCCGACGCCCGGAACTGTCATCAGCCGACGCGCCGTTTCATCTGACTTAGCCAATTGGCGAATTTCGTTATCGAATTTGCTTTGTTGTTTGCAGACCTGCTCGTGGATCGACAAAAGTGGCGCGATCACACTGAGGAGCTGGTGATCTTCGCCCAATAGCTCGCGGACCTGATTGCGAAACTGCAAGCCGATTGCACGTGGAAACAGCAAGCCGTATTCTTTGATCAGACTGCGGACCTGGTTCTCGATATCTCGACGAATGGCCACGAGCCGGGGTCTCGCGACGAGCATCGCGCGAATCTTCTGACTTTTTTTTTCGCTCTTGACTTTGACTTCTCGATACCAGCCAACCCGCACCAGTTCAGCTAGACCTCGCGCGTCATTTTGATCGCTCTTGTTCATGCGTACGGACAGAGCCGCGTGGGCATGCCGCGCGTCGATGCAAACCACTGGATGGTCAACCCTACGAAGTTCATGCCACAGCCAACTCGCCATCGCCCCGGTCTCAAAACCAATGCGCTCCGCATGTGGCGCCCGCTTGCGGAGCAGCGCGGTGAGCGCTCCCGGGTCGGACTTCGCCTTCCCCTCGAACAAGACCTGACCTACTTCGTTGACAACGCGAACCGAGGTTTCTTTTTGCGAGACGTCCAGCCCAACATACTGCTTCATAGCCCCCTCCGGTTTAAAAGATTGCGGGAAGGCCTGAAGATAGCGGATCTTTCGTGCCGCGAGCGCCGACCGCAATTACGTCATCGTCTGCAATATTGGCTCTGACGCAATTCTGGTGCAGCTCACTCATTCGGCACCTATCAGTCTGGCTTGAAGCAGATCGATTTTTCCGCGGCCGTACATTTGGCGTCTTACGAGCTTGAGGCGAGTAATCTGACCTTCAGTCTGTCCGTTGGACCAGGGCGACGTGATTGCCGCTCGAACCGCTGCTTCATCGTTCGTTACGCCGCGGGCGAATGAGGCGACGAGGCTGGCGCGAACGCGCTCGATCCAGGATGACAACTCAGCGGCGGCTCTGCGCCGGATCATCCCGTGGAATTCGGCTACGATCTCTCGAGCTTCGACAAGGGTGGGAACGCCAGCTTCGACGGCGGCGACAGTGATCGTCTCCGCCTTGGAGAGCGTATCCCGTCCGACCGTCATGAGACGAACGATTGTTCTGGCCGATGGGATCCGGTGGAGGTTTTCGATATCGGCCTTTTCGGACTGCCGTCTGCGGGTAGTCCATTCGCCGACAACGCGAAGGGAACCTCGGAAGCCGCGTACCCTTAAACGGCGCCAAAGTTCAGCGCCGTTTCGGCAACCGGCTGCCCATTGGTCGTTGAGCCATGGCAGATGCTGATCGAGTGAGTTCTGCCGGGTCCGGAAGATATCGTGGCGTTCGCCACGGATCACCTGTCGTACCATCTTCCTGCTATGGCCGGTCTGGCGCACGATCTGCTTGATCGGCGTTCCGCCTTTCGACAGGCCCAAGATAGTTGCGTTGGTCTCTTCGCGGCGGAGATAGCCCTCATACTGGAGGCGCTCGGCCGCGGTGAGCAGTTTGGGATCGATTGTCGTTACCCCGATCGCGCTGCGGATCTGGCGCATCGATTTGCGGACGGCATCGAGGAAGGCCCGACTGGCGTTCTCCATCAGATGCCACCGATCCGCGACCTGTACCGCCTGCGGCAGGGCCCTTGCCGCAGCTTCGCCATATCCCCCACCACGGTCACGGGCAATGATCGTGATCGTGGGATGAGCAGCCAGCCAGGCTTGGGCGGTCGCGGGCTCACGATCCGGTAGCAGCGTGACGATCCGGCGCCTTTCCAGATTGCAGATGATGCTGGCGTATCGGTGATTGCGCCGCCAGGCCCAATCATCGATGCCTATAACCCTGAGCGGGTCGGCCGGCGGGCGGCTGCGGCGTCGGACCACACGCAGGAGCGTGTCTTTGCTCACCGGTAGCATCAGCCGCTTTGCGAAGCCTGCTGCTGGTCGACCGCCAAGCGCCAGGCCGAGGTGGTAGACGATCGAGTCCAGTCTCGCCGTGCGTCGCGCCGATGGAGCCAGCACACCTTCGGCGAAGCGCTCGGCGAAGATTTGGCGCCCGCACAGGACAGCGTCGCAGCGGAAGCGGCGAGCGATCACCAGGAGCTCTACAATCCGCCCCGAGAGCGGAAGATCGGTCACGCGCCGTCGATAGCGGCTATGGACGCGTCGGGAAACCGCTCCGCACGACGGACACAGACCAACACTTCCGGACGCTCGGACCACAACAACGGCCTTACCGTCTTCGTAGTACGCACTCTCTACAACAAACCCACGCGGCACCAGACTGGAGCGCTGGAGTGCTTGCTGCATGGCGCTGATTCTCCCTCAATCAAAACGCCAGACATCCCCCAAACTGCATCAAAAGTGAGTCAGAGCCAAATTTGCAAACGATGACGTAATTGCGGTCGACGCTCGTGGGAGAAAGCTCCGTTATCGTCGAGCTCTCGCAATCAAACGATTCGGAGGAGCTGTCATGAGGCAATACGTCGGGCTAGATGTCTCGCAAAAAGAGAGACTGCCGTGTGCGTGGCCAACGAGACAGGTCAAGCGATTTTTGAAGGAAAGGCCAAGTCTGATCCTGGAGATCTGTCAAGGCTACTTCGTAAACATGCGCCACTGGCGGAACGTATCGGCTTTGAGACGGGCGCAATGGCAAGCTGGCTTTGGCATGAGCTTCGTAGGGTCGAACTCCCCGTCGTTTGCATCGATGCAAGGCATGCACACGCAGCATTGTCGGTCCGCATGAACAAGAGCGATCAGAACGATGCTCGGGGCCTTGCCGAACTCGTAAGGGTCGGCTGGTACCGAGAAGTCAAAATCAAGAGCGAAGAGAGCCAGAAGGTTCGAGCAATCCTCGTTGCGCGATTCCGCCTGGTGTCCATGCGCCGGGATATCGAGAACCAGGTCCGCAGTCTGATCAAGGAATGTGGATTGCTATTCTCCCGCGCCATCGGCCAACAGTTCCGCAACTTGGTCCGTGAGCTGTTCAGCGAAGGCCATCAGCTCCTCGCCGTGATCGAGCCGCTCCTGTCGGTTCATTAGCATATCTGCCAGCAGCAGAGCAAATTAGACGACGAGGTCCGCCGATTGGCGAAGTCTGACGAGACGACGCGTCGCCTGATGACGGTTCCTGGTGTCGGCATGGTCACCGCCTTGACGTTCCGCCATACGATCGATGACCCATCCCGCTTCCGATCGGCCTCGACAGTCGGCGCCTATCTCGGCCTCACACCTCGGCGCAACCAATCTGGTGAAACTGACACTAGTGGCAAAATATCCCGATGGGGCGACAGGCTCCTCCGAACGTACCTGTACGAGGCGGCTACTGTTCTGCTTTATCGAACAAAGAAATGGTCCTCCCTCAAGGCCTGGGGAATGAAGCTCGCGAAGCGCGCCGGCATGAAAAAGGCAAAGGTGGCCATTGCTCGCAAGATCGCTGTAATCCTCCACTGCATATGGGTCGACGGCACGTCGTTCGACTGGGGCCACGCGCCGGCCTAACCTTAGTTTGCAAGTTCCTGGCCCGGTCCGCCGGGCTGGCGATGTCCCGCTGGGACGGTGGTCGTGGTGACCTCGATCAATCGGCTGGTGGCGGCTCGGCCGCACGCCGTTGCAAACGATGAGGCACCCGATCCGGACATCATCATGAGGCGCTTGCGACCTCGGAAAGGACCATGACCCCAGCGACGGGCAGTCAATCGCATCGACATTTAGGTGACAGCCAATCGGCCTATTACTACCACCTAGCTATCGTTCGAGCAGCCGCGCTCGCCCATCTTCGCAATCCCGACCAGCTCCGACGGGGCGAGCGCTACCGTCTTGCCGATTGGCTTCAAAAAAGAATTGACAGCAATCCGCAATTAAAGGGCCGATTGACATTCCGCGTCCATCGAGCCGGCTGCGCTAACGTTGAGGACCGCGAACCGTTCCTGGGATTGCTCCGCATGGTGGTGATTGAGCGTTCTCACCAACAGGCTTATTCGCTAGCGGCAACGGCTTACGAGCAATGGCTCAAGAACTTCAGGATCCTTTACGACCTCAATGCCATGCCGACGCCGCCTAACCTGCCGCTGACCTTCGATGCGGCACTCGAGAGTCAATTGTGCGTCGTGGGAACGCCAGCTTCCGTGCGCGAGCTTCTACTTATCCAGATCGAGAAGGCTGGTGCCAACTACCTGCTTTTTGTCAGCTTGCATTCGGCAATCTGCCACTAGAGACTTCCGTATACACAGCAAAGACGATTCAATCCGAAATGACTCGGCAGCGTTGACTGTGCGTCGTCGCTGCCGTGTGATCAGGTCTTGCGGCAGCGCCTTCTCGTGGGCCAGGATAGTACGCCTAGCCTGACGATCGGCAGATCACGCTTCGCTCAGCAGGGAGCCCCTGCTATCTGCTGAGCGGCTCAGCAGGAGTACGCGGCAGCGTGACCTCAACCCCTCTTGCTACCAAAGCGGGTCTCGGCACGGCGCCGGTCACCACGCTCTCCGATCGTTCGTGGGGTTTCTTCAGGTCGAACAGCGGCGTTACGATGGTTCGACTCCACCGCGAGCTTGTTTTTTTTTCAGGCCTGCGGTCCACCATGTCGCCGACTGGTGCATCAGCCATGACCTATCGGCAGTCTGGATGGCTTCCATAAAAACAATCGATTTTACCGGACCCGCCTCAACCTCATATTTGACCGCCGGATTGGAAACAGCGATCAGGAAGGTCGTATGACAATGGATTCTCTGTCGTCAGCAACGTTGCAGGCGAATTCACCTTTTGCGATCGCCTGGTTGGACGAAACTCATTGGCTAGATGCAGGGGCGCCCCTTAGCAGTCTGCTGGCGCGCTCAAATCAATTGCCCGTCAATAATAATTAATGTCTGAGACGCGGCAAGGTGGATTGCCCTGATGGCGTCCTCCTTGGCTGCGCCTCGTCCGTGCGCCCTATGGCATTCGGGTCGACGAATCAACACGTCAGCAGCGCGCGTGGCAGCGCGAACTTCCGAACCGCGACAGTCGCGGCTTCGCCGTGGCGTGAATTGTCAACGTTTCTCAAGACAGCCTCGCGTCGCCAAAGTCGAGCAACTGCAATTTGGCTAGGCCACCGACGGTTGACCGAACACCTCATCTTTACCTATCGTTCCTTTATCGGGAGAACGCGCAGTGGACTTCGATCGTTGTAGTTTGGGTGTGCCGCACCCTAAACATGGGATACACCAGCAGGTCGAAGCTGCTGTAGGACTAATCTGCGAAGACAAGAAACCGCTCGGCGCGGTTCAATTGGTCAGCAACGTCACAGGCACCTTGATATCAGCGCAATTGGAGAGCGACCTCTTGGGCGACACGAGAGCCGGGGCTGCAGTTGGCCGCAGGCAGACCGCGCCGCTGCAAGAAAGACACGGCGGTGTTTTCTATCCAGAAGACCTTCAGGTTTTAGGCCGGCTTTTTGATCAAGCAGTCGCGGCCCTACCGCCAGCTATGCAGACTCCTGACAACCGGACCACACTCGCGAAACTTATCCTGGCGCGTGCGGTGGCCGCTGATGGCCGAGCAGATGCCTTTGATGGAGTTAATGATGCGCTGCATTTTTGCGAATTGATCAGGCAGAGCGCTAATCCATGCTGCGGCGCATAAACCGTACTGTCCTGGCAAGTTTCCCAAAGCACTCCATCCCGTTGCGGGTTCCGGCGCAGCTTTTTAGGCGAACCCTCGCTGTCTTCCTGCTTGCAAAGCAACGGACTTCCGCAACGATGTTCTTGGTCATCTGCAAGTGAACACAGAAGACGAATCACTCCTGTCGCGGATCAATACCGACAAGCAGCAACTTAGCTGAGGCCAATCGATCCTGGCCTGCGTCGGAAGCTTATGGGCATCGCCTGTCCGAAAGACGAACCTTCTAAGTGGCCGTCACGGTCCTTTGCTGAGAAACTCATTGGGTCATTTTCTACCGCAACTTCGCCAGCATCCCGGCGCTGTTTGCGCATGCCTATCCTTACGCCGGCCCGTCATCGATGCGTCAACACCATGATTGCTCAGGTTGGTGGTCCTTCCCGGAGCAATCCTCGGAAGGGTCTGATCCTTCAACGGCGACAGATGTCACGTTCCTGACCTCGGTGATGTCGGCGTTCGCATTGATGGGCTTGCGGCGAGCATGTTTCAATACCGCTCACGATCCGTTCGGGCGTCCAGATAGCGGCGTTAGGAACCGTACACGCCTGCACAGTCGACTACTTTCAAGGGACGGACGCTGCGTGACTTTGAATCGGCCAAGGATCTGTGCAAGCGCTTCTGAAACCGCAAAAGTACGCGATTCGACACTTTTGCGCACGATAAGCGTGAACCGCGCATTGGGAAGCGCGCCGACGCGATGATATCCGCTCGGTGAAGGTAAGCGGAGACGTCGCTCCCACAGGTGCATCTCCTGCACTGCTCGTATTCGAGCGTGAGCGGCAACGTACTAACAAGCAGTTTAACGATGGCCGCCTCTTTTAAGTCTGACGAACCTGAAACTCAGATCTCCTCTTTGATCTTGCCGTAGATGCGTTCCATCCGCAGCGCCAACCTCGGCCAGGGATTCGGCTCGCGGCGCGACCGGTACATAACTGAGATCTATAGAGTCGAGGCATGTCACGGACGAGGACATTGATCGCGGTGCCGCCTTTCAGGGCGAAGCACTTTTCCTATGATGAATGGAAGACGCACTGCAGTAGAGCGACCTGCCTCGTGAAGGCGTCAGAGAAGCTAGCCGCAAGTGCCCGCGTCACATGGCAGGTCGAGCTTGCTCAATGCCCAGGCGAACGATTGCCCTTGGTATCGATCTTCTGTCTTCAACAGTTTCCGGGCGCAAGTTAATTTTCAGACGATCATCCGATGCCGTCTAGATGCTCACGCAACCTCGACGTCCAAGATAAGATTGAGGCGGATCGCCACAATGACGGCTTGGATCCGACTGGTCGCGCCCAACCTTCGCATCGCGTTCTTAAGATGAAAGTTCACCGTATTCTCGCTAATATGTAATATTCTCCCGATTTCCCATGACGATTTGCCCTTTGCCACTAGTCGATGTTGCTCGGCGAGTTGATCCCACAGAAACGGCCGCGTGGATATCCGCCTGACCACTGGATCGATTTTGTAGTACTTCCCCCTAAAATATCGCTCACACCATTCGGGCGGCCATTTTACGGCCACCGCGGGCGGCGGATACTCCGGTAGGCGAAGTGGCTCCGCGAAATTGAGCGCTCCGTAAAAGACTTCGCTGAAGCCCTCGTCGCTCGCACATTTCACAAGAAGCTCGAAAAGCGATCTGAGAGATTGCGTTCGCGTCGCGCATTCGATGAAGCTGAAAAGATTCATTGTAGACGCCTCAGCAGGCTGGCCCAGCAGGTCGGTATTGCGCCGCTCGATTGAACTTGATTTGAGCGGAGGCACGTTCCAATCCGTCGCCGAGCAGCTCCATGTTGCCGCCCCCCAAGCGCGGTGTCACCCTTGATGTTCGGATTGCTGGCGACCATGAAAAGAGATCTGCCACGGTCGTGCACGGTCCGACGGATCTGCCTCGTCAGTCCGCAAGTGACCTTCACGGCGTCGGCGCCGACGAGAGCGGGGTCGATGAGCAGCCCGGCATCCTCGTCGCGCAGCTTTGGCCCCTTGCATAAACATCGCGAGGCGTCTGAGTGCTTCAGTCGGGCGCCTCCAACGCGAACAACTCTTTTGGGTTGAGCGCGATCCGCACTCGTAGTGCATGGCGATGTTCGTCAGGGGGATACCCCGACATGCACGCAGTCGGAAATTCTGCTTAGTGCAGAGGACACTTTGCATATGCATCTCCGGAAAGGAGAAAACCTGGAAATGAGAACAGCAAGTGTCGTACCACTTGCACCTTCCCCAACAAATCGGCTTTAGCAACAATGACTTGACAGCATTGGGATACGTGCTGCAGGCGCGTGCGTTGAAGACATCGCGACATCGGGAGGAAAGCCGACACCGCGGTTTGGCTTAGTTGTTCGTCATGATTCCCAGGTTGGCTTTTTCTCCTGATGTGCGATCCGTGCCTCCTGTATGTAGCCACTATTGCCTGTCGCTTGCGAGGAACGTGAAACAGGCGGACAGTTCAAGCGCAGCGCATGCTGCCGGCTGGAATCCTATGTTAGCCGCATCCGCACTGACCGACCAACACATGCAATCCTGAGGCACCCATGGGATATGGCGCAAACTCTCTTCTTGCGCGCCTACGCTTCAAGCCATCGCTGCGGCTGATAGCGGCTTACCGACGTTTCTCAGGACAACGGCGCGGCAGTTGGCAAACATTTGTATAATTTTCCCAGAAGTAATCCAGTACGATGGTGCCGGTATAATCCAGATCATCGCCCACGCTGTCGATTAGGCTATCGATAATTGTGCCGATTTCCGGAATGCGATCGTAGTAACGGGCACGGATAACATTAACAGCGTTCATCGAGTGAACTGCCTCGTCCGCAATTACCTCTCTCAGCCAACGAAGAAAACTGCTGCCGAGTTCGGCTGTTCGCCGTCAGAGCCCTTGAGACAAATTGAGGGACTTCACGAAGGGAGGATTTCTGGTTCATCGTAGCCGCAAGGAGCGAAGATGAAGCAGAAATCCGGACCGGG
>NZ_LGHM01000211.1 GCF_001908185.1 Bradyrhizobium sp. AS23.2 | reverse complement strand
GCGTCAGCTGGGATCTGTCCGCACCTTCAACGAAGCGTCCCATCCGTATCCCCCATCAGGAAACGGAGGAATCCTAGCCGACTCGTGGCTTTTCACACAGCCAGGGTCAAAACCGGCAATGCTCTAATCGAGCTGTAGATTTCCGCTTAGCCCCGAAGCCGACATCTGCGCCTTGAAGTAAACGCCCTAACAGGCGGATCGCCGAAAGACCGTCCCTGCGTCGATTCCGGCCATCCGATAAGTTCTTGTTGAGGAAGACTCGGTGGGGCCTCCGGACCTTCGCTCTTGGAAACCAGAAGAAACGCTTTGTCTGAACGTCTCTAAACTGCGTCGCGAATCGCCAAATCATTGGCGTGCATTCACAAGACCTTTCCCTCAACGAACCCCTAATTCTGCTTCGCTTGCGAGGTGAGAGCCCAGATCAGCTTTCTGCTGACCTCCGCCGCCTCAATAACCACTCGACAGGCCTCACGAGAATGAGCGGCAATAGAGGGCGAGCCGGCGTTCTGCAGTTCCTGTGGGGTCGCGAGCAAAGAGCAGGCAAACGAGCAGGCATGAACAAGACGGAGAACCACTGCACGCGATGCGGACGCAAATCGATCCGCACGCCGGACATTAATCTGCAAGGCGTGGTCGTAACTGGCCGGCAATGGTGCGAGAGCCGCCTGTGTCAAAACGGCATGCAGGTTCCTATCTCGCCGCTTCTTTATCACTGGTTGTCTTGGGGCGACTTGCCGGAAGACAAGAAGCTTTTGCGCAAGGCTTAGTAACGTGGAAGCCATCAACACCTTGAATCAGCGCGAAAGCCGAAGCTCTCGCGGCGATTTGCCAGTCCACCGTCGGCATGCGTGGGTGAAGGAACTTGCCTCCTCGAAACCGAGAAGCCAAGCGATCCTTGAGATCGGCATGCCATCCTCCTCCAAATAACGGGCGGCTAGGTTCGCTTTGAGCTGCTGCAGGATCTCGTTAAATGTCACGCCCTCATCAGCGAGCCTGCGCACCAACGTCCGTTCGCTCATCCCGAGCTTCTTGGCGACAACGCTCGCCTTCGCCTGGCCGTGCGGAAGCAAGGGAGCGATTGTATTCTCGACCGTGATACGGAGTCTGCCACTATTGCTCCTGCGAGAACTCAGGCTCTCCTCGCAGGTCTTGAGTAGGATCTTGTTCAGCCGCGCGTCGGCATCAACCAGCGCCCACTCCGCCGAGCCAGCCGGGAAATCGAGCTCGTCGGCACTGCTGCCAAATTCGAGATCCCTCCCGAGAAACCCAGCAAACTTCGCGATGCCTCTCGGCCGGACGTGACTAATGGATACGTGTTTGGGAAAGAAGCGACGTCCACTCAACGCGCGAGACACTCGGACCATTGCGACGATGCAGAATTCGATCTGCTGGAGATCGACATGGCGCTGAATCCCGGAATAGGCGATACGCAGTGTTGGTTCGCGCGTCTCGTGATATTGAAGCACGACGGCCTCATTGGTGATGCGGCTGTAGCGGGCGGCGCGCTTCAGCGCATCTCCGAGCGTGTCGGACGATGCCATGACGTAATACAGCAACCCAAGATCTCGGAGGTCAAACTCTTCGGCGAGCCGAAGGCCAAGAAGATCATCGTTAAGCGCTTCGGCGGCTGCTTCAAGAAATGCGATCTGGTTGGAAGCGTTGATGCGTCGTTCGGAATCATCGATCTGGTCGATGGTCAACCCAACGCGCGACAACAGCGGCTCCAATTTGATGCCTGCTCTGCGCACGCGCTCGGCAGCTAATCGCGACAATCCGCCCTGCACCGTCGGTGGGTCCGACAGCTGCTTAATAATACTTCTCGTTGAACGTCCCGCCATCATCGCAACCAAGTCTTTGGCGGAAAATAACAAGAATGCGCCTGAATTGCAACCTATAACTGAAACCAAAGAGAGCGCTACCTCACGGTGCTCGGCGCCGCTCGGCTGCGTTGTCGCCTACTGATCTGGCGAGATCCAACCGCGCGCGAATTGGGAAAGCGCATCAATCGCTGTTGTCACCCGGCGGCGCAAGCCTACCGGGGTTGAGGCGTCGGAAAGGATCGTGATCACGCGAGCCGCAAGAGGAGAAAGAAATTGCCACTAAAGTTAGGACGGCTCGCGGTGTTCGGCGCTGTTGTGGTGATGCTGTACGCTGTGGGTCAAGGTAGCAAACCAGCATCGGATGCCTCGCCAACACGAGCCGCTGACTCACCCAAAACAGAAAAAGAGAAACCCGAACCGGTTCGTCCTAGAGCTGGTCAGGAGGTTAGCGAAGAATACTTCGATTGGATCAACAGAAAAATGGGCTTCGAATGCCAGCAGCAGATCAAACGTCTGGTGCGTAACGACATGCGATCACCGGGCGTTTTTTCTGGGACGAACTCGATGGACTCGGTGTTCTTCCTGCTGCGATTTGATCGATGGAGCAAACGCGTCGCCAATGACGGCACCATCCGAATGCGCGGCGATCAAGCCGAAGCCCAAAATGGCTTGGGCAATTGGATGCGCGTTACCTATTCCTGCACCGTGAATATCGACACCAAGACGGTGACGAACGCCTCGCTCGACAATGGTCGGCTCAACTGAGGCAATGGATAAAAGGCGACCTCCTCTGCTCTCTGTCCCCGGCGGCGCGAGCCTACCGGGGTTGAGGGCGTAGGGAATGGTCCCTGAAACCGGAGTTCACAAATGGCCAGGACGAGAGCCGAATGATCGAAACCATCCCGACCCCGACCGGTCCGATAAGCGAAGCCTTTAATGCGATGCTCGCGAGCTTGCTGCGCTACATGGCGGACAAGAAGAATGCCGACATCGACATCGAGGCGATCCGCCGCTTCCTAGCCATCCACGACGCGAGCGAGCCGCCGCACATTCTCGCGACGTGGGATCTCAACACAGCGCAACCGGGCACATGCTCCGCCCGAACTAGCGCAATCCTGCGCGCTTCGCTCTTGATGGTCGCTGCGATGGTTCGTGGTGGTATCGACACACCCGGCTACAAGGCCGCATTGGAGCAGCTCTCCGAAGCTGTATCTGCAGTCCTCGATGCGATGCAGCCACCACCAAAGCCCAGTCGTTCCGCCCGAAGGAGGTAATCACCAGACCAATGAAACGACCTCTACTCGCCGCTGCAGCCATGCTGCTGTCCACTGCTGCCGTCGCAACCAACAAGCCGACCATCCTGACGCAGAAGGGCGTGTGGACCGCCTACACCATCATTGGCGATGATGGTGTCACCTCGCTCTGCGGGAGTTACACGTCGGGTGACAATCGCCGGATATACATCAAGTATTTCCGCCATCGCTTCGTCGTGCATTTCTACAAGACGTCATGGCGCGTCACGGTCGGCACCAAGGTGAAGGTCACGCTTCGAACCGATCGCGGCGAGCCAACCAATGGCACCGGCGTTGCCCTTTGGCTCGGCCTCGTGCCCAAACAGATGTCGACCGGAGACCGGACTATCCTCGGACGCATCTCCAAGCGCGGGAACAGCTACTTGCGCATGCTCTTCATCCAAGCAGCCCGGGTTATCCTGTTGCGACCGGCGAACTCGCCGAAGCACGGTTTTGGAGCCTGGCTCGTTCGCGCCATTCAGCGCCTGCATCCTAATGTTTTGGCCGCGGCTCTTGCCAACAAGCTCGCGCGGATCGCCTGGACCGTGCTCGCACAAGAGCGCAGTTATGAGGCGCGCATCACAAAGGCAGCAGCCTGATGAACACGCTCAGGTTCACCAAGGGGATGGCCGCCGCCCCCTGTCGCCCCCGTCGCTCGCCAGATCGGGCGAGCGAGCGACGGTGGCTCCGAGGGGACGGCTTTAGCTGATCCCAAAGCCAGAGTTTGGCTTTCCCGCCGAGGTCTGCGAGTCGGAATGAGGAGATGGAGAAAAGGTCTCGCCAGCGCGTTCGTGATCAGGTGGCCCTTATGGCCTTCGGGGCCGAGACGCGAATGAGATCGAGCGCGCGCGGATATCCATGATGGCCAGGAACGCAAACGTTCCGCCAAGGGCCGGATACAGAAGCGCAAGACCCACGACCTCCAGATCGTCACTTTCGGCTTGCAGCGCGCGGCCGGTCCATACAGAAGGGCCACTTCCGGACATCCTCGTTTGATCTCCAGAATACACCACTGGCCCCAAGTTAGTCGTTGATTTGCAAGACGCAGGAGCGAACGAGCCATGCTCGACGGCGAGCGCTCTGCGCCGACGACTGGCAGAATGAAGCCGCCGCCGGAGGCAAGTATGGTCGAAACCACTCTT
>NZ_LGHM01000210.1 GCF_001908185.1 Bradyrhizobium sp. AS23.2 | reverse complement strand
ACGGCGGTGGCGGTGGCTGGCGCGGCCATTGGCATGGCGGCGGCTTCTGGCCCGGTGTTGCGATCGGGGCGGGGCTTGCCGGAGCCGGCTATTACGGCGGCTATTATGGCTACGGTTATCCCTATTACGGCGATCCCTACTATTATGGTACCGGCTACGAAGGTTATGGCGGCTGCTATGTCGTCCGGAAGCGGGTCATGACGCCATCGGGCTGGCGTGTCCGTCGCGTGGATGTCTGCGAATAGGGGCGACCAGGCTCGGCTGGGCCCACCAAAAAACAAGGCCGTTGACGCAGTATACCGTCAACGACCTTGCCAGCCCCGGATATTGAAATCGGCTCACGCCATCCGGTAGGGGCTAGCATCGCGCGGAATCATACGGGCGAATGTGATCCAGTTCACAAGTGGCGAAAATAAAGTCCGGCGCCCTGACCCGATTAGCCGCGCGAGCGCCTGCGCGCGCTGGCGTGGGCACGCTGCCGCGCCGGTTTCCTGCGGGTAACCGATGCGGTTTCCGTCTCGGTCGCCCGGGAGCTGGCGAAGGACTGCCGCAAATTCTCGATCGACTCGTTCAGCGTGGTGACCTGCTCGGACAGGCGCTTGGTGTCGGCCTGCTGCGCCGCCATGAGCCGCTTCATCGTCTGGAGCTGGTCCTGCACGACCTGGAGCTGATCGATCGATTCCTGCTGGGTCGCCTCCAGCCCCTTGGTCTTCTCGACGAGCTGCTCGGAGGCCTGTGCGGTGCGGGCCTGAAGCTGCCGCGACGCCACCATCCGGTCGGTCTCGGGGGCTGCGCCGGTATAGGCGCGCCAAATCGCAATTGAAGTCACCCCCAAAATCAGGAGCAGGAGGGCAGCGGCGGCCAGCGCGATCGGCTGGGCGCCGAGGCGAAGGAGGGGATTGGACGGTTTGTCCCGTGCGAGATCGATCATCGCTGACAAAGCCCAAAGTGAAACTTGGTGCGTGGCGAAGACCGGCCACCCTAGGCGGCCGAGGTGTCCCGAAAGCGTTACATTTCGGCAACGAATGGGACCAAAAAGAGGCTTAGGGCAAAAAAAGCCAGCAATCAGCTGGCCTTGAGGCCGCCAGGAGCGAGAATCAGGGCTGAAAAGACGAAAATGGCCCGGAATAGGCTTTCGACCGCGGCGCGGCGTAGGGGCCGATTCGGGACGTCTTCAGCCCGAGCCGCACCAGTCCCTCCGCCAGTATCACCGCCGCGGCGACGCCGTCGACCACCGGCAGGCCGTGGATGTCGGCGAGTTCGGCGGCAAGGTCGGCCATGCCGGCGCAGCCAAGCACGATCGCTTCCGCGCGGTCGTCGCGGATCGCAGCGGTGATCTCGGTGGAGATCCTGCCGAGGGCGTCGGAATTGCGCTCTTCGAGTGCCAGCACGGGGACCTCGGCGGCGCGGACGCGGGCGCAGCGCTCGGCGAGGCCGTATCGCTTCAAATTATGCTCGATCGGCACGATGGAGACACCGAGCGTCGTCACCACGGCAAAGCGCACCGCGATCAGGCTCGCCGTATGGAAGCCGGCCTCGCCGATGCCGATCACCGGCGCTTTCGCAGCGGCGCGTGCGGCATCGAGGCCGGTGTCGTCGAAGCAGGCGATGATGTGGGCATCCGCGCCGTCGCGGTCAGCCTCGCGGATGCAGCCGAGCATGCCGGGAACGGCGAAGGCTTCGTCGTAAAATCCCTCGATCGAGACCGGGCCCATCGTGGGCTGGCGCGCATCGATCACGGTGTCGGGCAGGGCGACCGCGCGTGCCGCAGCGGCGATCTTCGTCGTCATGGCAACAGTGGTGTTGGGATTGACGACGTGCAGCCGCATCGGATCAGACAAGCCCCTTGCCGGCGTCCGAGCCCTTGGCCGCCTGCCGCTTGTTGAGCATGTGGATGGTACCGAGCGCAAGCGTGATGACCGCGAACGACACCGCCGAGATCATGGTGCCGAGCGCGTAGATGTCGGGCTTCGTCACCGTGGTGGTGAGGCCCTGAAGGTCCAAGGGCAGCGTGTTGACCGGGCCGATCGCCTGGCTGGAGCGGGCGAGCTCGTCCCAGGACAGCGTGAAGCCGAACAGGCCGATGCCGATCACGGAAGGCAAAATGATCGGCAGCACGACGTAGCGGAACGTCTGCCACGGCGTCGCGCCGAGATCGCGCGCGGCTTCCTCGAGGCGCGGGTCGAAACGGTTGAAGATCGCGAACATGATGAGCAGGCCGAATGGCAGCGTCCAGGTCAGGTGTGCGCCGAGACCCGATGTGAGCAGCCCCATCGAGGTCTCGAAATTCTCGTTGAAGTAGCTCTTGATCAGGTCGTCGACGATGCGGAATTCAAGCGAGATGCCGAGCGAGGTAATGATCGACGGGACGATGAGGCTCGCGATCGCCGAATAGAACAGAATGCTCTGTGCCCTGAACTTGCGGCGGAACGCCATGCCGGCGGCGACCGACAGCACGACGGTGACGGCCATCACCACGAGGCCGAGCAGCAGTGAGCGGCGGAAGGCGGCGCCGAGGTCGACGATGCCGGTGCCTTCGAACAGCTTTGCCAGCCAGAAGGTCGACACCCCGTTCATCGGGAAGGTGAGGCCGCCCTGCGGGCCCTGGAACGACAGGACATAGATCGCGATCATCGGGCCGTAGAGAAACAGCACATAGGCCGCGAAGAAGATCGCGAGCACGTAGAAGCTGCGCGGGCGTCCTTCCTTCATCGCTCACAACTCCTTCCGGATGTCGACGATGCGCGACATCATGGTGATGATCAGGAAGGTGATCGCGAGCAGGATCACGGCGTTCGCCGCGGCGGCCGGGAATTGCAGCGCGTTCAGCCGCGTCTCGATGATCTTGCCGGCGGCGGCGATCTGCTGGCCGCCCATCACGCCGATGGTGATGAAGTCGCCCATCACGATGGTGATGACGAAGATCGAGCCGATCACGATGCCGGGTTTGGCGAGTGGAATGATGACGTTGACGAGCGTCTGAAAGCCGGTGGCGCCGGCGTCATAGGCGGCCTCGATCAGCGATTTGTCGATACGCACCATCGAATTGAAGATCGGCACCACCATGAAGAAGGTGAAGAGGTGGACCAGCGCCAGCACGACGGAGAACTCGGAGAACAGCAGCCATTCCACGGGCTGATTGATCAGCCCCGTCTTCATGAGCCCGGAGTTCACCAGGCCGTTGCGACCGAGCAGCGGGATCCAGGCGATCATGCGGATGACGTTGGAAGTCCAGAACGGGATCGTGCAGAGCAGCGACAGTCCCATCTGCCAGGTCTTGGACTTGACGTGGAAGGCGAGAAAGTAGGCGACCCAGAAACCGATGAAGAGCGTGATGGTCCAGACCAGGAAGCACAGCTTGAGCGTCTTCAGATAGGTCTTGCCGATCGTGCAGAGATCGGGGAGCTGCGCGATGCAGCCTTCGAATGTGTCGGTGTAGCCGCGGCCCGAGAAGGCCGGCAGCAGTTGGTATTCGTTGTAGTCCCAGAAGGAGACGATGACGACGAACACCAGCGGAATCAGGAAGAACGCGAGAAACACCAGCATCATCGGCCCGGCCTGCAGCCAGGAGATGAAGGACGGCGACAGGCGCGCCGGCTTCGCGGCGCGCGTCGTATCGGATCCCAGGACGAGGTCCGGGGATGCCTGTTGCAGGATAGTCTCCGACGTGTCCATCACGTTACGCCGCGATGAACTCGTTCCACTTGCGGACCATGTAGTCGTTCTCGTCCATCACGGCGTTCCAGCACGCGACCGCGCCCATGCGCTCCTCGTAGGAGCCGCCGTCGCGCACCGAACCGGCCTTCTCCAGCAGCGAGCCGTCGGGCGCCTTGATGTCCTTCTCGGCCGGCTTGCCTTCCATCCAGTAGGCCCACTCGTAGGGCTCCATCTGCGCCTTCGCGGTTGACAGCACGGCCGAGTAGTAGCCCTGGCGGTTGAGATAGGCGCCGGCATAGCCGGACAGGAACCAGTTCACGAACTCATAGGCCCAATCGAGCTTCGCGCCCGAGACGCCCTTGGAGACGCAGAAGCCCGAGGCCCAGGAGCGATAGCCTTCCCTAAGCGGCTGGAAGGTGCAGGCGATGCCCATCGAGCGCACCTTGGTCACCGCCGGCGACCACATCGACTGGATGACGGTTTCGCCCGAAGCCATCAGGTTGACGCTCTCGTTGAAGTCCTTCCAGAAGGCGCGGAACTGGCCGGCCTTCTTGGCCTCGGTCATGACCTTCATGGTGAGATCGATCTCTTCCTTGGTCATGTTGCCCTTGTCGGCATATTTGTACTTGCCGGTGGCTTCCACGACCATCGCGGCATCCATGATGCCGATCGAGGGGATGTTGAGGATCGAGGCCTTGCCCTTGAATTCGGGATTGAGCAGTTCGGACCACGAGTCGATCGGGCGCTTGATCAGGTCGGGACGGATGCCGAGCGTGTCGGCGTTGTAGACGGTCGGAATCAGCGTGACGAACTCGGTCGCTGACGTCGCGAACTTCTTGGAGTCCTTGCCTTCGAGATAGAGCACCTTCCAGGGCGCGGTGCCCTGGCCGCCGATCTTCTTGCCGCCGGGCGTTTCGCCCTTGGTGAAGACCGGCGTGATGTTGTCGAATTCCTTGATCTTCTTGGCGTCGAGAGCAAGGATGTTGCCTGATGGCACGATCTTCTTCAGCGAGAAATATTCGGTGTCGAGCACGTCGAAGGAGTTCGGCTGGGTCATCACCCGCTTGGTGACGTCGTCGGTGGTCGCGGTGATGTATTCGATCTTGATGCCGGTGTCCTTCAGGCACTGCTTGGAAATGTCGTCACCCTCGTTCACGGCGGTGCCGAGATAGCGCAGCACCTTGGTCTCGGCCGACTTCACGTAGGGAAAGCCGGTGATGGCGCCGGAGCCGGCGGCAAGGCCGGCGAGACCCGCGGTGCCCTTGAGTAGCGTGCGGCGGCTGACGCCGGTCTTCCCAGTGGTCTCGGTCATATCAGTCACTCCTCTGTTGCTCTGTTGCGCGTTATCGTTGACGGTGAGCGCTATTGCAGGCGCTGCGCCTTGGCGGGATCCCAGGTGGCCAGCACACGATCTCCCGGACGGAACGGATGGACGTCGAAGGAGGCCTCGGGAACGTGGGAGAACAGGGCGGTGCCGTCGTCGAGCATGAGCGAGACGGCGACATAGGAGCCCTGGTACTCGGTCTGGGTCAGCAGCGCCGGCGCGCCGAACGCGCCGTCAGTGAACGGCACGATGCCGAGCTGATCGGCGCGCACGGCGATGAGGTTGCCGGCGTCGCTGAGGACGTTGTGGCCGCCGATGAAGCGCGCCACGAATTCGGTGCGGGGATGGTGGAAGATGTCGCGGGCGGTGCCCTGCTGCTCGATCCTGCCGTGGTTCATCACCACGATGTGGTCGGCAAGCGCCATCGCCTCTTCCTGGCCGTGGGTGACCTGGATGAAGCTGATGCCGAGCTCGCGCTGCAAACGCTTCAGCTCGCCGCGCATCTTCACCCGCAGAAACGGATCGAGCGCGGAGAGGGGCTCGTCGAGCAGCAGGATCTGCGGCTCGGTGATCAGCGCCCGAGCGAGCGCCACGCGCTGCTGCTGGCCGCCGGAGAGCTGCGCCGGTAGCCGGCCCGCATAGGGGCTCATGGCGACGAGCTCCAGC
>NZ_LGHM01000021.1 GCF_001908185.1 Bradyrhizobium sp. AS23.2 | reverse complement strand
ATTCCGCATCGCTCAGCCAGTAAGCCTGCTTTGCCATCCAAGCCTCCATGTGCTGGAAAGCTTGAATCACAATCCCTTAGTCCTGGGAATCCTTATTGAGTACAGACCCTAGAGCGTTTTCGAGCGAAGTGGATACCGGTTCGCGTCAAGAAAACGCGTCAAAACTAAAATCTAGAGCCCCGTTCCGATTCCATCGGAACGGAAATGGCTCTAGGCAAGTTCGAGCGCGCAGCGCTCGTCAATGCCCCATTCCGGGCTCTACCTTGCCGTCGAAAATTTCCGTGTTTGGCTGCCCTTCGACGTGCAGTAGACGACGAGCCCGCGCTCAGCCCGCGCGATCGCATGATCGAGGAGGGTATAGTTGCCGGGGAAATCAACCTTGAACTCGGCGATGACCGTGCCGCCAAGAAAGTAGACCTTGTCGAATATCTCTCCGATGAGATGGAACGATGAGGTGAAGTTCGGACCACCGACACCGAAGTAGATGCGTACGGTCTCGCCGACTTTCACCAAGTCACCGTGGAATTGCCAAATAGTCGCGCTTGGTTGGGAGTGGGGGCATGCCTCGAGGTCGGTCGTGAATTCATTCAATGAAGATCCGCTAGTCTCCCATGGCCTGAGCCCGAAGGAAGACGTGTCGTGTCGGACGGCCGTCGATTGGGCCACCCGACAACATCCGGCCTCTCGATCCAGGCCGGTGATGTTGCCGCTTCGCCCTGCCTTGCTATGCTTCGCGGCGCTGGCCATGCTTGCGTTCGGCCTCACTAAACTCCACGCCCAGGGGCCGGCGGTCCCTGACAGGGAATTGGTGGTGGCGACCAAGGCGGCGCCGCCGTTTGCAATGAAGCATCCGGACGGGAGCTGGAGCGGTCTCAGCATTACGCTATGGAAAAAGATCGCGGATCGGGAGCATCTGCGTTTCCGCCTGGTGGAAACCCAGAGCGTCCCGGACCTGCTGGACGGCGTTGCGAACGGCACGTTCGATGCCGGTGTTGCCGCCGTGACAGTGACTGCCGCGCGTGCGCACAGCGTCGACTTTACTCAACCCTTCTACAATACCGGGCTTGGGGTTGCGGTGCCGATCAATGAGAATCCGTGGCTCTCGATCGGGCGCGCGCTTCTTTCCTTCGGGTTCTTCCAGGCTGTCAGCGTGTTGCTTGGCTTCGCAATGGCAGTCGGCTTTCTCATATGGATGCTGGAGCGACGCAAGACGGAGCACTTTGGTGGAGGCGCGAAAGGACTAGGCTCCAGCTTCTGGTGGTCGACGATCGCGATGACCCAGGCCGGGGCCGCGCATAATGCGCCAGCAACTCTTCCAGGCCGGATCGTAGCAATGGGGTGGATGATCGCATCCGTGATTGCGATCGCCGTATTCACCGCCGGTATCACGTCCACGCTGACGCGCAGAGGCCTCGAAGGTGCCGTTCACGGCTTCAACGATCTTCGCTCCGTACGTGTCGGCGCGGTCGCGAACTCCGCGACGACCGAATATCTCGGCCGTCAACGGCTGTCCTTTCAAACATTTCCGGACATCCAGAGCGGCCTCTCGGCGTTGGAAGCCGGCAAGATAGATGCCTTCGTCCATGACAAGCCGTTGCTGACCTGGATGGTTCGCAATGACTTTTCGAGTGCGGTCCGTGTCGTCGATACCAGCTTCAGCAGCGAGAGTTATGCGATCGTGCTGCCCAAAAACAGCGCGTTGCGGCCAATGCTCGATCTCGCTGTCCTCAATCAAGTCGAGAGCGATTGGTGGCAACAAACGCTGTTCGAGACCCTCGGGACTGCTCGATCACGCTGATGCTGTCGTTACCTTGTTTCTCAAATCGGCCGATGGGAGGGCAATCGCGTTGAAGCGATTGCCGCACGAGGTCTGCATCTTTGAGAACTTGATCTTTGAGAACCTGGCGACCCACCGGCCTACATGCAGGCCCAACGGCGCCGCGCATGCCGATATTGATCTATCGCAAGACTGCATCCCTCATGGGAGCCCAGCCTAACGTTCCGACGGCGTTGATATGTCCAGACAATCGGGAGGTGAAGCATGTACCGGCATATTCTCATTCCGACAGATGGTTCGGAGCTGGCGGTGGCGCGTGGGTTGGCGCTGGCGAAGTCCGTTGAAGCCAGGGTATCCATCATCTACGTTGTGGAGCCGCTTCTTGCCGTGACGGGGGACTTTGCGAGTGTGTTGGATCACGCGGCAAATGAGGCCAAGGAGGCCGGTGTTCCCTGCGAGACCATTCAGGTGGAGAACGTGCCACCCGATCAAGCCATCGTCGCAGCGGCCGAGGACAAAGGCTGCGATCTCATTGTCATGTCTTGGCATGGGCGTAGCGGACTTTCGACGCTTCTCATCGGCAGTGTGACAAACAAGGTGATGACGTACGCGAAAACCCCCGTGCTGGTTTGTCGGTGAATGACAGGAACGCGCAGGCAGGACGCAGTGGCCACCACGCCGAGCGGTTTGAAGGCATGTGACGAAAGGAACGGCTGGAGGGTCATTTAACGAAGAGAGCAACCAGCAATATTGCGACCGGCAAAAGCCCGAGACAGGTCACGCCAATCGCAAAAACCCTGTCATTTTCGAAAGTGTCTCTGATATGCCGACGCATGAGCCATGTCCCCCCAAACCTTAACACAGCTTCATTTGCGGCCGAAGCATGCACCAGCTAAGCACAATCGCAAGCGAAGGCAACGGTGGCGAAAATGGCCGGAGAAACCCCAGGCAATTCAGATGCGGCATTGACGAAGCGCCAGAAGCAATCGGCGATTGTCGGCAGGTTGTTGGTGGCCTGCTTCGTGGCGATGCGCAGCGGTTATCCTCGCAAGCACCTCGGCGCGGTGTTTGAAGAGCTTCTGGTCGCGATGATGATTCGTGTGAGCGACGAACTCGGCGCACCGCCGCGTACGGCTTCCGATATTTCCAAATATCTCGGGCTCCCGCGCTCAAACGTCCGGCGCTGCCTCGACGCGCTCATCAGCGAAGGCGTGGTTCGCAAGGTGCATGAACACGGCCATACGGGCGAACTGGACTGGCTCGCGTCGCGGATTGATGCGGAGTACTTCCTCAAAATTCGGAACGCGATCATCGCCGCGGCTGACGAGCTGAAGGCGCTTGACACGCCCGCCCTTTGATCGGCGCTATGCCGGATGGCCCACACCCGACCCGAATGGACCGTCGATCCGCAGCAAGATCATGCGAGATGCGCGGAGAACGGCGCCCCTGAGAGCGAATGCGCGGCGTTGCCGGCGCGCAACACATCCCTCTAAATCGTCAGGAGCGGCCTCCTTCCTGAGCTCGGCACGGCCGGCTGCCTCGACCATGGCCCATCCTTGCGATAGCCTCTAGCGCATGGTGGACTGATGCGTCGACGGCTAGAACGATGTCTTCCGATCATCCTGCTCGCGCTGGTGATGCAGATCCTGGCGCCGATCGCGGCGTATTGGATCACCGGCATCGCGGTCGCCGATCCGCTGGAAGCGGCCAGCATTTGCCATAGCGGCAAGCCCGCCGGGTCAGGCGATCAAGATCGCGAGCCGTACGCCCATGACGGCCTCTGCGCGATCTGCGTAAGCCATGCGGCGGCGGCCCTTGATGCCCCACAGCCTGTCGCCATCATTCAGTTCGCCGGTCAGCACCGCCCCGTTCGTTGGCCTGACGCTGAATTGAGACCCTCACCATCCCGCATCGGCTCGAACTCCCAGGCGCGAGCACCTCCGCCATTGGCGTGAACAAGGCGGCTAACGGCCGTTGCATTTGCACGTCAACCTGCGGAGACGTTCCATGTCCATCTCTCATGCGCGTGCAGGCCTCTGGGGCGCTGCGATTGCGCTTATTCCTCTTTCCGGGAGCTTGGCCCACGAAATCGTCGGCAACCGCTTCTTTCCGGCAACGATCGGTATCGATGATCCCGGCGTGAACGACGAGCTGTCACTGCCCACGGTCGACAACTTCAAAACCGGCGACGTGCCGCCCGTTCGGCAGCGGGACGTGTCCGGCGAGTTCTCCAAGCGGATCACAGAGGATTTCGCGGTGTCGTTTGGCACCACTTACACCTTCCTCGGCCCGGTCGATCGGGCCGTGCCCGGCGCCAATGGCTTCCAGAACCTGGATACGACCTTCAAATATCGGGTGTTCAAAAACCCGGAACATGAGTTCGTGATGTCGGTGGGCTTAAGCGTGGAATGGGGCGGCACCGGAGACGCCAGCGTCGGCGCAGAGGCCTTCCATCACTACGCGCCGAACGTCTATTTCGGCAAAGGGCTGGGCGATCTGCCGGACACGCTGTCCTGGCTCAGGCCGGTCGCGATCACCGGCCAGGTCGGCTATGCGATCCCGGCGCGAAACTTCACCACGACCTTGGGCGTCGATCCCGATACCGGTGCTGTGACCGCCGACACCGAGTTCCACCCGCGTGTGCTCAACTGGGGCGGGACGATCCAATACAGCATGCCCTATCTGAAATCGGCCGTGGTCGATCTGGGCCTGCCGAATTTCATCAATCACCTGATTCCGCTGGTTGAGGCCACTCTGCAGACACCGGTGGGGAATACCTTGACCTCGGGAACGTTGACCACTGGCACCATCAATCCAGGGGTCATCTGGGTCGGCAACACCTTCCAGTTCGGCGTCGAGGCACTGATCCCGATCAACCGGCAAAGCGGTCGCAATGTCGGCGTGATCGCGCAGCTGCACCTCTACCTCGATGACATCGATCCGCACGGGATTGGCAAGCCGTTGTTCGGTGGCCCGGTCCAACCCGCCACTCCCTTTCAAAGGTAATTGACCATGCGATGTTTTTCTTTGATCGGAATCGCCCCGCTACTGCTTGTGCTCGGAGCCGGTACGGCGCATGCGCATGCTTCCTTGGACCATGCCGAGCCGCGCGTCGGCAACAAGGTCGCGAGCCCACCGCGTGAGGTGACGCTCTACTTCACGCAGAAGCTGGAGCCGGCGTTCAGTTCGGTGACGGTTACCGATCCCTCCGGGAAACGCGTCGATGCCGGCAAGGCGCGCGTCAATGGCAACCGGATTTCTGTCTCGGTGAAGGGCGGCGGCGTCGGCACGTACCACGTGAATTGGCGCGTGCTGTCCGTGGACACTCACACGACCGATGGAAGCTTCACCTTCCAGGTCGGTCCATAGAGCATCGTCGCGATGGACTGGTCGGCAGCAGGAGCGCCGCTGATTGCGACGCGCGCCGTGCACTTCGCGGCTACAGCGATGGCTGTCGGAAGCATTGTTTTCGACAGCTTCATCGCTATGCCTGTCTTGCGGCACGACACCACGGCGGCCGCCTCATTCCGGAAGCGGACGCGGCGGGGGAGGTGGATCGGTCTCGTCGTCGCCGTAGTCTCCGGCGCGATTTGGCTAATGCTGCAAGCGGCCTCGATGAGCGGAATGCCGCTCCACGAGGCTCTGACAGTTGATGTGCTTTCGACCGCCGTCAACGAAACGCAATTTGGTGAGGTGACGACGATTCGCGCCGGTCTTGCAATCTGCCTGGCAGCCTGTCTCGGCTATGGCCGCGGGGCGACCACACAATGGCTGGGGCTCGCAGCGGCTATTGGGTTTGCAGGCAGCCTTGCCTGGGCCGGACATGCCGGCTCGACCGTTGGCGCAACCGGCTATCTGCATCTGGCTGCCGATGCGCTGCATGCAGTGGCTGCGGCGGCTTGGATCGGCGGTCTGGTGTCACTGATCATTTTTTTGGGGACATCCGAGGTACGTAACGACATATCGCCCGCCCGCGATGCCGTCCGACGATTTTCCGTACTGGGCATCGTGAGCGTAGCGGTCCTTCTGCTCAGCGGCGTTGTCAACGCCGTCATTCTGGTCGGCTCGCTCCACGGGCTCATCGCGACCGAATATGGGCGCGTGCTGATGCTGAAAGTGGCGATGTTCGTGCTGATGCTCGCCTTCGCTGCGATCAACCGCTACCGCCTGACGCCGCGGCTCGCTTCCACTGGAAACTGGCAACGGTCTATCGCGCTAGATCAACTGATCCGAAACAGTGTGATCGAGACGATATTCGGACTGGTTATCCTCGTAGTTGTAGCGGTGCTCGGAACGCTACATCCGGCTGTTCACTTGGTCGCCCTTACGGCCGCCTGGTGACTTGCGACCATCGAAGGCGTTGCCGCGTAGGGGGCTACCCGCCCGAGGTCCGCTTTCGCGCCAGAGCCGGTCATCAACAAGAGTTCGGCTTGTGGTCCAAACTCGGACCTCCAGTGAGGTCCGCCATTGCGCCGCTATCGGAGGTGTAGCGGACCTCATACGCGCCCTGACTGCGGCGCGGGTCTATGAGTAAGCTGCTGTCCCTTGGGACAATTTCGCGTTGAGACCGGACGTGTCTAAGCTCGGTTCCCGGCACGCAGCAGGGAGGCAACCATGGGTTCCCTTGAAGCGTTCATTCATTACGAGAACCTGACCCTGTTCAAGAAGCAGCTGGCGGCCCCCCAAATATCGGACGAGCGACGGCAAATGTTGCTGAGGCTGCTGGCTGAAGAAGAAGCCAAGGGCCCGCCTCGACAGGACCTGTCGTTCCGACCGTCGCCTGCCGCAGAGCGAATGACGTGATTGAGTACGAACTGTTGCGGGATCAGGGCATCCTCACTGTCTCGCCGACCGGTCCGCTTTCAGCGGACGACTTTGCGCGACTGGCGGGAGAGGTCGACCCGATCATTGCGGCGAACGGGAAGCTGGCCGGGCTGATGATCTGTGTAAGCGCATTTCCGGGGTGGGACGGCTTCGGCGCACTGATCGCGCATCTCAAGTTCGTTCAGGCTGATCATCGCAATATCGATCGCATCGCTGCGGTGACGGATAGCGCGGTCCTGAAGACCGTGACGCAATTGGCGAAGATGGCGGTGTCGCCCGAGGTCCGGCAATTTCCATTCGATCAGAAGACCGCGGCGCTGGCCTGGCTTGAGGGCGTCGGGGCGAAGTCCGCCACTGCCATCGCATCACACGTGGAGTAGTCCGATGTGGGTCCTGATGTATGTCTTTTCGTATTCGGTCAGTCCCGCCGCGACCAGCGACAAGGCGGAATGGCGGCTGCTCCCGACCGTGGTGTTTCAGGAGTTCTCGAGCGAAGAGCGATGCAAGGCGGCCAAGGCGTCACTCGAAGGCAGCCTCAAGCATGCCGGCGACAAGTTGAGAAGCGGCCTGGAGGACCTCAAAAGCATAGGCAAGGCCGATCCGGCCCAGATCATCATCGCCTACAATGTGGAATGCCTGCCAAAGTAATGCCGCGCTGGATCACGCCGTGATCTCATCGCAGGCAGGCCGGAAGCTGGGCCGCAGTTCGCTTTGAGGCCAATGCTCGATCTCTCTGTCCTCGATCAAGTCGAGAGCGACTGGTGGCAACAAATACTGTTCGAGACCCTCGGAACTGCTCGATTCCCTGATGCTGCCGTACCCCTGTTTCTCAAATCGGCCGATGGCAGGGCCATCGCGTTGAAGCGATTGGCGCACGAGGTCTCCACCCCTTGAGAACCTGACCGCTCCACCGCTGCAGGTCAGAGATACTTGGCGATCAGCCTGAAGTCCTTCAGCGCCGCGCGGCCTTTCGCCCCCGACAGCTTGAGAGTCTCCTCGAGGCAGTGATTGATATGGTCGTGGATCAATGCCTTCTTGGCATTTTCGATCGCGCTCTCCACGGCCTGCAACTGCTGCGCTATTTGGGCGCAGGGCTCACCCTGCTCGACCATCTCGATGATCTTCTCGAGGTGGCCGTTGGCGCGCTTCAGGCGCTGGGCAATCGCGGTGTGCGGATGGTCCTGCATACGTTCTCCAATCCCCTGGGGAGGATATCCATGATCCTCCCGCCAGGATAGCAAGGATCCCCCCCGGAGGATAGCCGAATTCGCTTGACAGCGATCTGCGTCAGGCGTACGGCCCAATTGTCGGAACATTCGTTCCTGACCGGGGCGTAGCACCCCGACGAACGAGCCATCAACGAAGGCACATGGGCAGTATCAGCTTTGGCGGCACAACCCCGGCGACGACCGGGCCAGTGACGCCGCAGGACATAGAACCCGATCGCGCAGGCTTCAGCCGCGTGGATGGGCGGTCAGCTTCGATCTGACCGCCAGATCCTCACCGGCCTGCCGCATGATCGCGGAAGTGGAGGTGAGCGATGTTCACAAGACTCGCAAAATTTCGGTCGTTTGAGCCGCGGCGCGCGGCGTACGCGGCGCAACCGGTCACGCATTCCAATGACAACCTGCAGGGGTTTCTCCGCCCGCAGGGCCGGCGCCTGCGTCCAACCCGGGCGCTGGCATGTCGTTGGTACCTGGTCGACGGCCACCTGGAATGCCGCTGGGACGTCGCGGACAGCGGCGAGCTTCCGACGGCCGATCTTGATCATCAACGCATCGCGGACCGGACTTCCGGCCCGCGATTGGTTCGCCGCGCCGCATTGAAGGCGCGGGCAAGCAGCTAGAGGTGCGCATGATGGGCCAGCGCGCTCACAGCCTATTGTAGTGTCGCTGATCGGCTGCGATGGGCCAAGCAGGCCATGCAAGGGTTCCTTCACCTTGATCTCGGGATACATCCAAATGGGCTATGGGCGGAGATCGCTTCGCGCTAAAGAGTAAGATCGCCGCTGCTGGGGGCCAAACGGAGATATCCGATGGGTGTGGCAGGCTGGCGCTTTGCGCATGTGAAGAGAACTCTCCGCGTCCGGGCAGTCGTTATCGGCGTGCTGGAGGAGTTGCCGTTTATCTGTCCGGTGGCGGTCGCAATCGGCTCGCTGATCATGATCGGCATCACGCTCAGCAAGGATTGGCCGCAGTGAGGCGGCTCACGTCTACTTAGCCCACAACAGTGGCGCACTTCCATTGTCCGCGTGCATCAGCATGGGGCCTGCATCACAAGGAACCGCGCCGATCGATGGGAAGGTCACGCGGCGGCATGACGAGCAAAATTCATGCGGTGGTCGATAGCAATGGCCTGCCGGTACGGCTGGCGTTGAGCCCCCGGCGGGGGGAGACGCGCTACGACAGGCTTGCCGCTAACTACCTTGCCTTCGTTCAACTCGCGTCAATCAGGCTATGGCTGCGCCTTCATAAGTCCGCGGCCTGGAACCTGCCCCGCTGCGAGGCCGCCGCTATGCCTGCTTTGACGAAAACCCTGCATCGTCATGCGATGGATGGGGCCGGTTAGATCTGATGTTGATCATGATCTGTGCGTCGCTCGGTCCCCCACAGCGGCAGAAGGGAGATCAGCGCGCCGCGCCCCGCAATTCTGCATCCGCAAGTTCCAACGTCATCGCTTCCCAAACGGCTCGCGACCCGCCATTGTGCCGCCGCAACGATCATCTCGAGGGCAGTATCAATGTCGGACAAGGTCTCGCGTCGCCAGTTCGCGAAAATCGCGGGATTGTCCGCAGCCGGAATCGCAAATCCTCTGGAGATCGCTGAGGCCAAGCCGGCGGCGGCGGCGCCGCGTAGCGCGAACGGCTTTCCGGCGGGTTTTGTCTGGGGCACCGCGACCTCGTCCTATCAGGTCGAAGGCTCAGTCAACGAGGATGGGCGAGGGGCCTCGATCTGGGACAAGTTCGTCCGTATCCCCGGCAAGATCGAGGATGGCAGCACCGGCGACCGCGCCAACGAGCACTATCACCGCTACAAGGAGGATATCGCGCTCATCAGGGAACTCGGCTGCAAGGCCTATCGTTTCTCGGTGGCCTGGCCGCGGGTGTTTCCGGACGGCGACGGCAAGCCGAACCCTGGGGGGATCGACTTCTACAATCGCCTCGTCGATGAGCTGCTGAAGAACGGCATCGAGCCGTGGCTGACGCTCTATCATTGGGACCTGCCGCAATCGCTCCAGGATCGTTTCGGCGGCTGGCGCTCGACGGAGACCTGCAAGATTTTTGGCGACTACGCGGCCTATGTCGCGGAGCATCTGACCGATCGCGTCAGGAACGTGTTCACGCTGAACGAGAGCGGCCGCTTCGTCCATTTCGGCTATGGCCTCGGCATCGACGCGCCGGGCGCGACGTTGCCGCAGGCCGAGGTCAACCAGATCAGGCATAACAGCGCGCTCGCGCACGGGCTTGCGGTGCAGGCGGTGCGCGCCCATGGCCGCCGCGGCACCAGGGTGGGGCCGGCCGAGAACATCGACGTCTGCGCGCCCGCGATCGACACGCCGGAAAACGTCCGCGCCGCCGAGATCGCGCTGCGCGAGATGAATGCCGGCTATCTCAACGTCATCATGACGGGCCAGTATACCGACGCGTTCCTGAAATTCGCCGGGCCCAACGCGCCGAAATTCACCGACGCGGAGTTGAAGATCATCTCCTCGCCGGTCGATTTCCTCGGCCTCAACATCTACGCGCCGCAGAACTACGTGGTGGCCTCCGACCAGGGCGCGGGCTTCATGCCGCTGCCGATCCCGAAATCCTTCCCGCACATGAACGCGGACTGGCTGCGGGTTGGTCCTGAGTCGATCTACTGGGTGCCGAAGCTGGCTGCCAAGATCTGGAAGACGGATGCGATCTATATCAGCGAAAACGGCGCCTCCGGCGACGACGTGGTCACGCCCGACGGCAAGATCTACGATACCGACCGCATCATGTACCTGCGCAACTATCTCGCCCAGCTCCAGCGCGCCACCGCCGAAGGCGTGCCGGTGCGCGGCTACTTCCTCTGGAGCCTGATGGACAATTTCGAATGGGTGTTCGGGCTCAACAAGCGCTTTGGTCTCTATCACGTCGATTTCGACACGCAGGTGCGCACGCCCAAACTCAGCGCGAGCTTCTATCGCAACGTGATCGCGACGAACGCGGCGGGGGCGTGATCTTTCGCCCTCTCCCTGTTCTTGCGGGGCGCGACGAGCCTCGCTCACGCTGAGAGGGGCGGGGTGAGGGGCTGCCGTTTGGCACCGCTTTTCCGGAAGTTCCGCCTCATCCGAATTTTCCGCTGCGCGTAAAATCCGACCACTGCGCGCAAGCGGGGGCAAGGTGAGGGGAGATTGCGCGGCTGCCGCCGTTTTATTCGACGCATCAATCGCTTCGCCAGCGCCGCCGCGCCCGATCCGTCGCTCGCGCGCCTACTTTGCATGGGGTTGTTTTTCAGTTTTTTTGCAAGGAGGGGCGGCGCCGGCGCGCATTGACTCAACTCTCCCCCTGATTCACAACGCCTCTCAACATCCATAACAAGAGGACAACGCCAATGGTTGACGCGCTGATCATCGATGCCTGCCGGACCCCGCGAGGCGTCGGCAAGGCCGGCAAGGGAGCGCTTTCGGGCATTCATCCGCAGCAACTCGGTGCAACCGTGCTGCGCGCGCTCGCCGATCGCACCGGGATCGACACCGCCGACGTCGACGACATCGTCTGGGGCTGCAGTGCGCAGGTTGCAACGCAAAGCGGCGATCTCGGCCGCATGTCGGCGCTCGATGCGGGCTACGATGTGCGTGCCAGCGCCGTGACGCTCGACCGCTTCTGCGGCTCCGGCATCACCAGCGTCAACATGGCGGCGGCCTCGATCATGTCGGGAGCGGAAGATCTCGTCATCGCGGGCGGCTGCGAGATGATGTCGATGGAGGGACGTCGCGGCGGCGGCCCGATGATGATGGACAACGGCAATCTGCGCCTGCGCGCGCGGCATCCGCAGTCGCACCAGGGCGTCTGTGCCGATGCGATCGCGACGCTGGAAGGCATCACGCGTCAGGATGTCGATGCGCTCGGGCTCGAAAGCCAGAAGCGCGCAGCGCATGCGATGGCGAACGGTCACTTCAAGAAGAGCCTGGTTCCTGTTCACCGCGAGGACGGCAGCCTCGCGCTGGACCACGAAGAGTATCCGCGGCCGCAGACCACGATGGAAGGCCTCGGCGCGCTGAAGCCGGCATTCCCCGCGATCGCCGACTACGCCCTCGACGACAAAGGCACGACCTATCGCGGCCTGATCCTGCAGAAATATCCGGACCTGAAGATCGACTTCATGCACCACGCCGGCAATTCGTCCGGCGTCGTCGACGGCGCCGCCGCGATCCTTCTGGCGTCGCCCGCTTACGCCAAGGCCCACGGCCTCAAGCCCCGCGCCCGCGTCGTCGCGATGGCGAACATGGGGGACTCGCCGACCTTGATGCTGAACGCGCCGGTGCCGGCGACGCGCAAGGTGCTGGCGAAGGCGGGGCTGACCATTGACGACATCGACCTGTTCGAGATCAACGAGGCCTTCGCGGTCGTTGCGGAAAAATACATCCGCGACCTCAAGCTCGACCGCGCCAAGGTCAACGTCAATGGCGGCTCGATCGCGCTCGGTCATCCCATCGGCGCGACCGGCTCGATCCTGATCGGCACGGTGCTCGATGAGCTCGAACGGCGCGACCTCAAGCGCGGTCTCGTCACCATGTGCGCTGCTGGCGGCATGGCGCCGGCGGTCATCATAGAGCGCGTCTAGCCTTATTTTTCAGGGTGAATCGCGACCGGCCTCCGGCAAAGAGGCCGGTCGTCGCTTGTCGAAAGCAGCGAATCAGCTTTAGCAAGACTGCTTGCGGGCCTTTGAAACAAGGCAAAAACCGCTGCCCGAGGCGCCGTCCGCTCAGGAAGCCGCTAAAATGCAGGGGTTTTTGCCACAGGGGGGCAAAAAAGCCCGTAAAATCGCGACAAAACTGTGCAGAAGGCTATAGGCCTTCGCCGGTTGGTCTAATATGCAACCGGCAACGAATCAGAGGAGACACGATGCCAACCCAAATGTCGAAATCGCAGCTGATCGAAAAGATTGCGACCGCCACCGAGCTTTCCAAGCGCGACGTCAAGAGCGTCATGGAGACGCTGACCGACGTCGGTCACAAGGAGCTCAAGAAGAACGGCTTGTTCCTGGTGCCGGGCTTCGCCAAGTTCGTGGTCATCAAGAAGCCCGCGACCAAGGCGCGCAAGGGCACCAACCCGTTCACGGGTGAAGAGATGATGTTCAAGGCCAAGCCGGCCCGGAAGATCGTCCGCGCCCGCCCGGTCAAGGCCGCCAAGGACGCTGTGGGCTAAGAACGCAAAGGCCCCCTCGAAGGAGGGGGCCTTTTATATTTGACGACCGCGAGGGCTGAAGCGGAGGGGTTCAGCCCTTGCGGCGCTTCACCCGGACCGGGACCGGCTGAAGCCGCGGCTCCGGTGCCGCCAGTGCATCACGAACCCGGTCGATCGCGCGGTCCAGTAACTGACGCAGCCGCTGCGTCTTCCGCGATCGCCTTGTTCTTTCCAGCAGTTTCTTCATCGCATTCACTCCGCCGCTTCGACCTTGGCATCAGCCGGCTCGAGCGCAGCGGCGATCGCCTCGTCGACGCGCTCCAGCCAGATGAATTCGAGCTTGTCCCGCGCGCTCTGCGGGATGTCGTCGTAATCCCGCTTGTTGCGCGCCGGCAGCATCACCCGCTTCAATCCGGCAGCGGCCGCCGCCACCACCTTCTCCTTGATGCCGCCGACCGGCAGCACCAGGCCGCGCAGCGAGATCTCGCCGGTCATCGCAGTGTCGCTGCGCACCGTGCGATTGGTGAGCAGTGAGGTCAGCGCCGTGAACATCGCAACGCCCGCGCTCGGTCCGTCCTTCGGGGTTGCGCCCGCCGGAACGTGAACGTGGATGTCGCTCTTCTCGAACAGCGACGGATCGATGCCGAGCTGCGAGGCTCTGCTCTTCACCAGCGTCATCGCAGCCTGCACGCTCTCGCGCATGACGTCGCCGAGCTGGCCGGTCAGGATCATCCCGCCCCTGCCTGGCACGCGCGAGGCCTCGATGAACAGGATGTCACCGCCGACCGGCGTCCAGGCAAGGCCGGTGGCCACGCCCGGAATGCTGGTGCGCTGCGCGATCTCGCCTTCGAAGCGCGGCTGGCCGAGCACCGTGGCGATGTCCTTCGGCGTCACCACGACCGTCGCAGCCGTGCCCTCGGCGACCTGCACCGCCGCGTAGCGGAACACCTTGCCGATCTCGCGCTCCAGATTGCGCACGCCGGCTTCGCGGGTGTAGCCCTTCACGATCAGCTTCAGTGCCTCAGGCTCGATCTCGGCCTGCTCGGCCGTCAAGCCGTTGGCCTCCAGCTGCCGCCGCACCAGGTAGCGCCGCGCGATCTCCAGCTTCTCCTCCTCGGTGTAGCCGGCGAGACTGATCAGCTCCATGCGGTCCAAGAGTGGACCCGGAATCTGGTCCAGCATGTTGGCGGTCGCGATGAACACCACGCGCGACAGATCGAATGGCACGGCCAGGTAATTGTCCCGGAACGTCCCGTTTTGCTCGGGGTCGAGCACCTCCAGCATGGCAGCGGAAGGGTCGCCCTGCACGCCGCGGCCCATCTTGTCGATCTCGTCCAGCATCATGACGCAGTTCCGTGCGCCCGCCTTCTTGATGCCCTGGATGATGTTGCCCGGCAGCGCGCCGATATAGGTCCGACGATGGCCGCGGATCTCGGCCTCGTCATGCACGCCGCCGAGGCTGACGCGCACGAAGGGACGATCCATCGCGCGCGCGATGGACTGGCCGAGCGAGGTCTTGCCGACGCCGGGCGGGCCGACGAAGCACAGGATCGGGGCCTTGCCCTGCGGGGCGAGCTTGCGCACCGCCAGATATTCGATGATCCGGCTCTTGATCTTCTCCAGTCCGAAATGATCGGCATCCAGGATGCGCCGCGCCTCCTTGATGTCGATCGGCTTCTCCGCCGGCAACGCCCAGGGCAGCTCGATCAGCCAGTCCAGATAGGTGCGGACCATGCCGGCTTCGCCGGCGGCCTCCGGCATGCGTTCGTAGCGGCGCAGCTCCTTCTTGGCGTGCGCCTCCGCCTCCGGCGGCATGTTGGCCTTGGCGATGGCAGCCGTCAGCTCGGCGACCTCGGCGGCCTTGCCGTCGCCTTCGCCCAGCTGACGCTGAATAGTCGCCATCTGCTCGCGCAGGATCGCCTCGCGCTGCCGCTCGTCGAAGCTGGCGCGGGTCTTCTGGCCGATCTCGTTGGAGATGCGCAGCACCTCCAGCCGCTCGGCCAGGTGCTTCGACACCTTCTCGACGCGCAGGGCGAGGTCGATTGTCTCCAGCACCTCCTGCTTGTCTTGCGGCTTGATGTCCATGAACGAGGTCGCCAGATCCGCCAGCGCGCCGGGCGCGGTGGTGTTCTGGAACATCGCGACCAGCTCCGGCGGCGCCTGCGGCAGCAGCTCGACCGCCTCGATGGCCTGGCGCTGCAGATTCAGCGCGCGCGCCTCGATCTCGGGCGAGGTCGTGGTCGGCTCCGGGATCTGCTGCATGCGAGCAGCCGGGAACGGTGTGCCCGGCAGGAAGTCGAGGATGCGCGCGCGCTGCACGCCTTGGCAGACGATGTGATGTGTGCCGTCGGGCGCGGTGATGTAGCGCACGATGTTGGCGATGGTTGCGACCCTGTAGAGATCGTCCGGCCCGGGCTCCTCGATCTCGGGGCTGCGCTGCAGGACGATGCCGACGGGCCGCTGCTCGCGCAGCGCCTGTTGTGCCGCGGCGATGGACTTCTGGCGGCCGATCGCGATCGGCGCGATGGCGCCGGGAAACAGCACCATCTCGCGCACGGGGATGATGATCAGCGCGTCTTCAGGGATCTTCACTTCAGAATTGTTTTGGGAATTGGTCTGGGCGTTGTTCATCTGTTCGGTGGCCATGATCGACCTCAGGATTTGGCGAGGCGCAGTGCGACGCAGCCGTCCATCACGAAGCGGCTGATGGCGTAGCGGCCAACGGGAAGCGCGATGCGCCGCTCGAAGCGGCCCTGCGGCAGCTCAAGCCGGTGGATACGGGCGTTGCGAAGCTCCGGCGGAAGGGTGCGCTGGCCGGAGATGACGAGCACGCCGTCATGGATCACCGTCTCGACATTGTCGGGATTGACCCCGGGAAGCGCTACCAGGATCAGGAGCTCATGCTCGGTTTCGAGCACGTCGATCGGCGGCTCCCAGCAGGCTTCCTGACGGCCGAACTGCTGCCGCAGCCGTTCGGCGCGGGTCAGCGAGTCCAGGGCTTCGGACAGCATCCAGTCGAGGGGATTTTTGGGTTGCATGGGCAAACTCTGGGGGAAGGCGCTGCGATTGGAAAACCAGCATATGGGGATGGTTCCCCGGAATTCCAGCATCGCGCGTTTGGAGCATGCCTGGCCCCCCGAACCAGAGATGGCCCTTGCCGTCAGACGCTTCGACGCCACGGAGATGTTCTGCGGCGCCGGAGGCAATAGTGAGGCGCGTCGCCCATATCAGGCGGCGGCGCGATACTCGTCTTCCGCTTCGAGATTGATGGCGGAAGTGGCGAGCTCGGTGAGCGCATCGTCGGTCGCTTCTTCCGCGTCGAGCGTCTCCTGAAGCAGCCTCGCCGCCCTCGGGCGATCAAGAGTCTGCGTAAGCAAATGTTCCTCGCGATGCTGTGCTTTGTCTCCGCGAGCCTGATCGCGCGGACCCTCGGGCGCACCGGCAATGCCGTGCTCTCGCGCGTGCTCCGCATGCTGCTCGCGGCCTATTCGGTGCAGTTCGTGATCAATGGCATCGCGGCCGCCCGGGTGAGCCTGTCGTAGGGCGCGGCAATCTGCTAATGTGTTGATTTTACGGCCCATTTTATGGGGCGCGGGTCTGGCGGCGAGGCGGCGCCGGATCCAGGCCGCTTTCGCTTGCACTGCCATATTGCTTTGACGTACTTCCGGTCTGACAAACGCCCATCGCCAGGAAATCGGGATGTCGATGACAGCGGACGAGCTCGACAAGAGACAGGCCATCATCGACGCCTGCCGCCGCATGAATGCGCTCGGCATCAACCAGGGCACCTCGGGCAACATCAGCGTGCGTTTTGGAAATGGGCTCCTGATCACGCCGACCAGCGTGCCCTACGATGCCATGACGCCGGAGCTGATCGTGTTCATGGCAATGGACGGCTCGCATGCGCCCAGCCAGAAGCCGTCGAGCGAGTGGCGCTTTCATCGCGACATCCTGAAGTCGCGGCCCGACGTCAACGCCGTGGTGCATGCCCATCCGACCTATTGCACCATCCTGGCGATCATGGGCATGGAGATCCCGCCCGTGCACTACATGATCGCGGCCGCGGGCGGCGACAGCATCCGTTGTGCGCCCTATGCCACCTTCGGCACAGCGGAACTCTCCGAGCATGCGGTGCGGGCGCTGGAGGGCCGGCTCGCCTGCCTGCTCGACCACCACGGCATGATCGCGGTCGGCAAGACGCTGGACAAGGCAATGTGGCTCGCCGTTGAGGTCGAGACGCTGGCGCGGCAATATCACGGCTGTCTCCAGATCGGGACACCGCCGCTGCTCTCGAGCGGCGAGATCGAACGGGTTCGCCAGCGCATGGCCGGCTACGGAATGTCGGAAGGCTAGGACGGGCAAGCGGTGTTCGCGCGGATCAGATATTTCGTCGACGGCAAGGGGACGAACCGCACCATGGTTCGGCTGCGCGCGCTCCTGCGCAGCAACGAGTTCTACCTGATCCCGCTCGCGCTCGTGATCGGCACGCTGGCCGGCGCGGTCGTAACGCTGATGGCCGAGATCGCGCAGATTGCCCACGTGGTGATCTACGGCATTCCCGTCGACGTCCGCCTTTCCGCCAATGCGCGCGTGACCCCCTGGGCGGCGCTGACCGCTCCCGCACTCGGCGGGTTGGCGCTCGGCATCATGGAATGGTCGCGGCGGCGGATGAAGATATCGAACGCGGTCGACCCGATCGAGGCCAATGCGCTGCGCGGCGGCAATCTGTCGATGCGAGACAGTGTGGTGGTGTCGAGCCAGACGCTGATCTCGAACGGCTGTGGCGCCTCCGTCGGCCTCGAGGCCGGCTATACTCAGATCGGCTCCGGCATCGCCTCGCTGCTCGGCAAGTTCTTCAATCTTCGCCGCAACGATTTGCGTCTGATGGTCGGCTGCGGCGCTGCCGCGGCGATCGCAGCGGCGTTCGGCGCGCCGATCACTGGCGCCTTCTACGCCTGCGAGCTGATCGTCGGCGTCTACTCGGTCGGCAGCGCGGCGCCGATCCTGGCAGCCTCGCTTGCGGGTGCCCTGACTGCGCAATGGCTCGGTGGCGCGCCTTACTCGATCGAAATACCGAAGGTCAGCTCGGTCGGCGTCGAGCAATATCTGGCGTTGATCGGGCTTGCGCTTGTCACCAGCGGCGTCGGTATCGCCGTGATGCGCTCGTCATCGACGTTCGAGCGCCTGTTCGCCTGGCTGCCGGTCTGGTTCCGCCCTGTAATCGGCGGCCTCATCGTCGGCGGCTTCGCCATCGTCACGCCGCAGGTGCTCGCGGCCGGCCACGGCGCCATGATCCTCGATCTCTTTCACGACATGACGATCGGTTTCGTCGCGCTGATCATTGGCCTGAAGCTGACGGCCTGTCTGATCTCGCTCGCCTCGGGCTTCCGCGGCGGTCTGTTCTTCGCCTCGCTGTTCGTCGGCAGCCTGATCGGAAAATTCTTCGCTGGGGTTCTCCTGCTGGTCAGCCCGAACTTCGCGATCGATCCGCTGGTCGCGATGCTGACCGGCATGGCGACGCTCGGCGTCGCCATCGTCGGCGGTCCCTTGACCATGTCGTTCCTCGTGCTCGAGATGACGCGCAACGTCGACGTCACCGCGGTGGTGCTGGCCGGCTGCATCGTCACCTCGATCTGCGTCCGCTTCATGTTCGGACACTCTTTCTCGACCTGGCGCCTGCATCTGCGCGGAGAGACCATACGGAGCGCCAACGACGTCGGTTGGCTGCGAAACCTGACCGTCGAGCGACTGATGCGCTCTGACGTCGGCAAGGTGCCCTCGACCACGACGATTGCTGCCGTGCGTCGCGAGTTCGCGCTGGGATCGCGGCCCGGAATCGTCATCGTCAACAATGCCGACGAGTACGTCGGCCTCGTCATGCTGCCCGATCTGTTCTCGGGCGATCTCGACACCATCGCCGACGACATCCAGGTGATCGAGCTCGCGCGCCTGATCGACATCGTGCTGATCCCGGAAATGAACGTGAAGTCGGCGATGGCGGTGTTCGACGAGGCGGAGGCCGAGATGCTGGCGGTGGTCGATTCCACCGACAGCCGCAAGGTGGTCGGCTTCCTCACCGAGACCTTCGCTCGCCGCCGCTATGTCGAGGAGATCGACAAGGCCACGCGCGGCGTGCTCGGCGCGTTGTCCTAGGGTTATTCGAGCGGATCGACCTCCCGCAGCGCCGGGAAAGATCGTGCCGAGGATCGCGAGATCACGATGGGGCGAGCCAATTTTTTGGTCCCGGCTAAATATTCAGCAATGGCGTCCGCAGCGCCGATGGACTTGGCTCATGCAATCCGGTTGAATGGGGCGTATTGAGTTCCCGGGCGACAACGATGTCGAGATATCTGCTGGTCCTTCTCCTGATCGCCTCGCCGGCGGCGGCGCAAGTCAAGCTGACTCCGAAGACCTCGGCGGCGCATCCGGACCCTTGTGCCCCGATCGGGCGCACCGCGGACGGCAAGCTGGTCTACTCGATGAAATGCGAGAATCTGCCGGCGCCGCCTCCGCCATCGCCGCAGGCTGAACTGAAGGAGGCACCCGCGCCGGCCGCCGAGCCCGAGCCGGAGGTGCGGCGGAGCGGCATTTTCGGCTGGTCCTACGACCGCAGGTGACGGGGCGCGCCACTTGCGCGATCCGGTCTGGAATGCTCTTTGCTTGAAAGTTCCCCGTGAGGTCCATCGCCTCCGATCCAGAGAGATGAGATGAGCAAACTCGTTATCCGCGCCGGCGACTACACCTTCGATGCCCGCTTCGAGGAGCAACTGGCACCCAGGACCGTCGCTGCATTTCGCAAGGCGATGCCGTTCGAAAGCCACATCATCCATGTGCGCTGGAGCGGCGAAGGCGTCTGGATGCCGCTCGGCGACCTCGATTTCGGCGTCGGCTACGAGAACCACACCAGCTATCCCGCGCCCGGTCAGATCATCCTCTATCCAGGCGGCATCAGCGAGACCGAAATTCTGCTCGCCTATGGCGGCGTGCACTTCGCGAGCAAGATGGGCCAGCTCGCCGGCAATCACTTCATCACGCTGACCTCGGGGCTGGAGAATCTCGCGCCCCTCGGCAAGAGCGTGTTGTGGAAGGGCGCGCTGCCGATCCGCTTCGAGGAAGTCTGAGTGACGGACGCCCGCTACCCGCGCGATCTCCGCGGCTACGGCCGCAACCCGCCGCATCCGCAGTGGCCTGGCAATGCGCGGATCGCGGTGCAGTTCGTCGTCAATTTCGAGGAAGGCGGCGAGAACAACATTTTGCATGGCGACCGCGCCTCGGAAGCCTTTTTGTCCGACGTGCTGGGCGCACAGCCCTGGCCGGGCCAGCGCCATGCCAATATCGAATCGATGTTCGAATATGGCTCGCGCGCCGGCTTCTGGCGGCTGTGGCGGATGTTCACCGCGCGCAACTGGCCGACGACCGTGTTCGGCGTTGCCACGGCGCTGAGGCGCAATCCGGAAATCGTCGCGGCAATGAAGGAGGCGGGCTGGGACATCGCGAGCCACAGCCTGAAATGGATCGAGCACAAGGACATGACCGAGGCGCAGGAGCGCGCCGAGATCGCCGAGTCGATCCGCGTCCACACCGAGGCGACCGGTGCAAGGCCGCTCGGCTGGTACACGGGGCGCTCCTCGATCAACACCAACCGTCTCCTGATGGAGGAGGGCGGCTTCCTCTACCTCTGCGACTCCTATGCCGACGATCTGCCCTATTGGGTCAAGGGCCTGAGCGGCAAGCAGCTCGTCATTCCCTATACGCTTGATGCCAACGACATGCGCTTCATCAACCCACAGGGGTTTGCCGAGGGCGAGCAGTTCTTCACCTATCTGAAGGACGCATTCGACGTGCTCTACGCCGAGGGCGAGACCGCGCCGAAGATGATGTCGGTCGGCCTGCACTGCCGCCTCGCCGGTCGGCCCGGCCGCGCCGCCGGCCTGATCCGCTTCCTCGGCTATATCGGCAAGCACGAGCGCGTCTGGGTGCCAACGCGATTGCAGATCGCGCAGCATTGGCACGACAAGCTCGCGCATCTTGCCGCCGACGCATTCGAAATCGGGTGAGAGAGCAATGTCGCAAATCTCACTCGCCGATCTCAACGCCGCTGATAAAGCCAGCTTCGTCGCGGTCCTTGCGAATGTCGTCGAATACTCGCCGTGGATCGCCGAGCAGCTCGCCGGGAAGCGGCCGTTCGCTGGAATCAATCAGTTGCATGCGGCGCTGATGGCTGTGATCCAGAGTGCCGAACCCGACGTGCAGCTTGCGCTGATCCGGGCGCATCCCGATCTCGCCAACAAGACCCAGCGCGCGGCGGGCCTTACCGCGGAATCGACCGAAGAGCAGAACAGCGCCGGGCTCGATCGGCTTTCGGACGCCGAATACGCGGCCTTCGAGCGCGTCAACAACGCCTATCGCGACAAGTTTGGTTTCCCCTATATCGTCTGCGTGCGCCGTCACACCAGGGATTCCGTGCTGCGTGACTTCGAGATGCGGTTGCGCAATATTGCGAAGACCGAGATCCGGCGCGCGATCGAGGAGATCGGCCGCATCTCCGCACTGCGGCTCGATCAGCTCGTCGCGGCCGACGACAAATTGAAAGTGCACGGCCGGCTCTCGACCCATGTGCTGGACAATCACGCCGGCAAGCCCGCGCTCAGCATTGCGGTCGAGCTGGTCGAGCTCGCAAATCTCGGCGAGAGCCGCGTGATCGCACGCGCTGTGACCAATGCGGACGGCCGCACCGACCAGCCGCTGATCGGCGGCCGGCCATTGCCGATCGGCCGCTACGAGCTCAAATTCAGCGTCGGAAAATATTACGCCGAGCGCAGCGTGCCGATGTCCGACCCGCCATTCCTCGACGAGATTCCGCTGCGCTTTGCGATCAGCGAGCCGGAAAGCCACTATCACGTGCCGCTGCTCGTCACGCCCTGGAGCTATTCGACCTATCGCGGCAGCTAGGATCCGAACTTTTCGAGCAGCGCGGGAAACAGCCGGTCTGGCTTGAACGGTGGCGCCGTGAAGCGGATGCCGGTGGCGTCCGCGATCGCGTTGCCGAGCGCGGCTGCGACCGGATTGTACGGGCTCTCGCTCATCGACTTCGCACCCAGCGGTCCGATCGTGTCGGATGTGTCTGCGAAGAAGACTTCCGTGCGCGGAACGTCGGCGAAGGACGGCAGGTGGTAGTCGCGGAATTTGGCATTGGTGACGCGGCCGTTCGCATCGATCACCATCTCCTCATAGAGCGCGGCACCAAGCGCCTGCGCGACACCGCCTTCGACCTGGCCGCGGCATTGCATGGGATTGGCGACGACGCCTGCGTCCGCCGCCTGCACGCTCCTCAGAATTTTGAGCTCGCCGGTGCCCGTGTTCACGGCAACGCGAAACCCTTGGACATTGAAGCCGACCGAGCGCGGCGTGCCCCCGGAATTGCCGCCGGCCGCGAACGGTTGTCCGCGTTCGCGCGCGAGCTTCGCAAGTTCCACGAACGACATGCGCCGCACGCCGCAGACGACGGCCTCGCCTTCGAGCGTGCAACTCGCGGCGTCGCATAACCAGGCACCGGCAGCGACTGCCATTAGCTCGATTGCAAGCTGCATGGCCGCCGCATGCGTCGCCTTGCCGGCAACGAAGGTGCCGGCGCTGCCATAGGCGCCGGTGTCGTGGCCGCCATGGGCAGTGTCGGACTGAAGCAGGCGGATCCTGTCGACGGTGGTCGCGAGCGTCGTTGCTGCAATCTGCCGATGCACGGTGCTGGTGCCGTTACCGAACTCGGCGGTGCCGACGGTGAGGTCGAACCCGCCGTCCTCGCGCAGCGCGATCGTCGCGTCGGCGATGTGACCGGCCGGCGGCGCCGTGTCGATCATGGTCAGCGCGATGCCGTCACCGATCAGCCATTCCGGCGACAGGTCCGGCTGCGGGCCATCAGACCGCATCGCGCGCTCGACGAGATCGAGGCACTGATCGAGGCCGTAGGAGCCATAGAGCACATCGTGAAATTCGGACGGGGGCGGCGACAGCATGGGATCGCCGGGCTTGACGATGTTGCGCCGGCGCATGTCGTAGGGGCTGATGCCGAGCTGCTTTGCCAGCTCGTCGATCGCGGCCTCCACCGCGATCAGCGCCTGTGGAAGGCCGTAGCCGCGAAATGCGCCTGATGGCACCGTGTTGGTGTAGACGGCGGCGCCGTCGACCTTCTTGTTCGGGCAGTTGTAGACGCTGATGCTCTCCGCCAGCGCGTGAAACATCACCGGGCCGGCGTGATTGCCGTAAGCTCCAGTGTTGGAGAGTACGTCGAGCTGAAGCGCGGTGAGCTTGCCGTCGGCATCGGCGCCGGCCTTGATGTCGACCCGCATCGGATGCCGCGTCGAGGTTGCGATGAACTGCTCCTCGCGGGTAAGCTCCAGCTTCACCGGCCGTCCGGTCTTGAGCGCGGCGAGGGCCAGAATGTCCTCGACGAACATCTCCTGCTTGCCGCCGAACCCGCCGCCGACGCGCTCGCAGAACACGCGGACCTTGTCCATGGGAAGCCCAAAGATGTCCGACAGCGCGCGCCGGGTCAGGAATGGGACCTGCGTCGAGGTGCGGACATTGAGCACGCCGGACTCATCGAGCCAGGCAAGACCGCCGTGAGTCTCGAGCGCCGCATGCTGCACTCGGTGACTGTGAAAGGTGCCCTCGAAGGTCACGGCGGATATGGCGAGCGCGGCCGCAACGTTGCCGAACTCGCCATGCGTCTCCGCGGCGAGGTTGCGCTGGGCATCGGCGACGCGGTTCGCGGTGGTGCGGTCGGGATGAATGATGGGCGCGCCCGGCGCCATCGCCTGCTCCGGATCAATCAGGGCAGGCAGAATCTCGTAACTGACCTTCAGCCGGCGGCACGCTTCCTCTGCGGCGGCTTCGCTTTCGGCGACGACAGCGGCGACCTTCTGTCCGATGAAGCGGACGACGTCGTCGAGGATGCGGGTGTCCTCGGGATCCATCCAGTCCTTCTCATGCCGCGCGGTCGAGATCAGGACCGATGGCGCATCCTCATGCGTCAGCACCGCGTGCACACCGGGGACGCGAAGGGCGTCCGACTTGTCGATCGCGACGATCTTCGCGTGGGCGTGAGGTGCTCGCAGCAGCTTGATATGCAGCAGGCCGTCAATCTGCGTGTCGAACGTATAGCGCGCCTTGCCGCGCACGATTTCGGGGCCTGCGGGGGCCGGCAGGCTGCGGCCGAATGCGGCGCCGGCCTCGACGCTTTCCTCGACATTGATCTTGCCGAGCAGCGCGTCCTCGATCGAGCGATAGCCGGTGCAGCGACAGATGTTGCCCTTCAACGCAGAGCCGAGATCGGTGCGCTGCGCCTGGTTCAGCGACGCGCAGGTCAGGATCATGCCGGCGGTGCAGAAGCCGCATTGAAAGCCTTGCGCGTCGAGGAAGGCCTGCTGCATCGGATGCGCGCCGCTGTCTCCGCCAAGTCCTTCGATCGTGGTAACGGCACGGCCTTCGGCGCGGAACGCCGGGATCAGGCAGCTATGCACGGGCTCGCCGTCCAGCAGCACGGTGCAGGCGCCGCAATCGCCGGCATCGCAGCCCTTCTTCACGCCGAAATGACCGAGCTCGCGCAGGAATGTGCGGAGGCACTGACCGGCGCGGGGCTCTTGCGAAAAAGGCTTGCCGTTGACCTCGAAACTCATGACGGCGTCGCCCCCAGGAGTTCGCCGCGAATCTCTTCGGCGAGCCGTAGCGTCATATGCTTGCGCCAGAGCGGCTTGCCGTGGAGGTCGGTGTGGTACAGATCATCCGGGATCTGCTCTGCGATCGCGTCGTGAAGCGCGCTCGCGTCCGGTGGCTTGGCAAAGGACAGCTGGATCGGCCGCACCGTCGATGCGCTCACCGTCAGCGTCAGCGTGCCATCGGTATCCAGGCTGCCGATCAGGAGCGCCGCCGAGCGGCCGACCGGTGCCAGCGAGATCTGGCGAAAGGCCGTGCGGCGCTTCAGCGCGGCAAGTGGGATATCGATCTGCCGGAGCAGGTCTCCCGGCGTCAGGCGATTGCGCTGGTTGCCGGTGACGAAGTCGACGACGGGTATCTTCTGTTCGCCGCCGCCGGCCTTCCAGATGATGCAGACGCCATCGAGCGCGGAGGTGAGCGAGATCATCGGTCCCGCGGGCAGCGACATGCAGAGATTGCCGCCGACCGTCGCCGTCTTCCAGATCTTGAATGAGGCGAGGAAGGCGCGGCAGCACTGGCCGATCAGAGGTGCCGCGAGCCAGTCGGGCGGGCAGGCTAGTCCATCGAGCTGTGCGACGGTGCAGGTGGCGGCGATGGAGAGATGGCTGCCCGCGATCGTCAGCGTCGGCCATTTCAGATCGGTGAGATCAATCAATCGCCTCAAGTTGACCTGCGGCTCCGAGAACAGCCATGTGCCGCCCGCGAGCCAAGCATCACCTGCCGTCCAAACGGGCAGCTGCGCGCGCGTTTGCGGATGGGCTACGGCTGTGATGGTATTCAAATCCATGGCTGCGCCAACGCTTCCGCCGGGTGAATCGTACGGGAGAGTCTTGCAAGACCGGAGCCAAGTCGCAACAACAAGTCGCAGCAGGAAAGCGTTCGGGGTGGCTACTGGCCTGCCGTCAGCGGATGTGAGGAGAAGCAGGATCATGAGTGAGCCAAAGCCGATCTGGATCAGGGATCCCCTGGCCATACTCGCCGACGGTGCGGAGCGCGGGATCGTGGTCAGGGATGGCCGGATCGTCGAGCTCGTGCCGGCTGGTGGTGCACCTGCGGCCGCGGATGTCGCGATGTTCGATGCAGGCGATCATGTCGTGCTGCCGGGCCTGATCAACACTCACCATCATTTCTACCAGACGCTAACGCGGGCGCTGCCGGGGGCGATGGACCGTGAGTTGTTTCCCTGGCTCCAGGCGCTCTATCCAGTATGGGCGAAGCTGACACCGGAATCGCTCGAGCTCGGTGTCACCGTGGCGATGTCCGAGCTCCTGCTCTCCGGCTGTACCACCACGACGGACCATCACTACGTATTTCCGGCAGGACTCGAGGACGCCGTCGATATCGAGGTCGCAGTCGCAAAGCGGCTCGGCGTGCGCGTGCTGCTCACGCGCGGCTCGATGAACCTGTCGCAGCGCGACGGCGGTCTGCCGCCTGACAGCGTCGTGCAGGACGAGGACGCCATCCTCGCCGACAGCGCGCGCGTGGTCGCAAAGCATCATCAGCGCGGCGCGGATGCGATGGTGCAGATCGCGCTGGCGCCATGCTCGCCCTTCTCGGTGACGACGTCCTTGATGCGTGCCACCGCCGATCTCGCCGAAAAGCTCGACGTCCGCCTGCATACCCATCTCGCTGAAACTGAGGACGAGAACAGGTTCTGCCAGCAGATGTATGGCTGCCGTCCGCTCGACTATCTCGAGCAATGCGGCTGGCTCAATGCGCGGACCTGGCTTGCCCATGGCATCTTCTTCAATGCTGACGAGATGAAGCGGCTCGGCAGGGCCAAGACGACGATCAGCCATTGCGCCTGCAGCAACCAGGTTCTGGCGTCGGGTTGCTGCCCGGTGTGCGAGATGGAAGAGGCCGGCGTCGGGATCGGCATCGGCGTCGACGGCTCGGCGTCCAACGATGGATCGAACCTGATTCAGGAGGTGCGCGCCGCCTTCCTGCTGCAGCGGGCGCGCTATGGGGTGACGAAGGTCAGCCACAAGGATGCGCTGCGCTGGGCCACCAAGGGCTCGGCGGCGTGCGTCGGTCGGCCGGAACTCGGCGAGATCGCCGTCGGCAAGGCTGCCGATCTTGCGCTGTTCAGGCTCGACGAGCTGCGCTTCTCCGGCCACGGCGATCCCCTGGCCGCGCTGGTGCTGTGCGGGGCGCATCGGGCCGACCGGGTCATGGTGGCGGGAAAATGGGCCGTGATCGACGGTGCGATCCCGGGTCTCGATGTCGCCGACCTCATCCGCCGCCACAGTTCAGCGGCGCGAGCGATGCAGGCGGGATAATCAGGGCAGGAATAGAAGGAGGGGGCGACCACAAGTGCCGGGTGCTTCTGGCCACCCCCTCCGAACCTCCTCCGGGAGGAGCAGGTGATCTCGGCGATGCAAGAAGCGTGCTACTTGCCCGGCAGCTTGTCGTCGATGCCTTTGACGTAGAAATTCATGCCGAGGATCTGGCCGTCGTCGAGGTGATCGCCGCCCTTGCACTCGACCGGGTTGCCGTCCTGCCCAATGACCGGGCACTTGAACGGGTGCAGCTTGCCCGCAATGATCGCAGCCTGGGCATCCTCGGCGATCTTCTTCACGTCGTCAGGCATGTTGGTGTAGGGCGCCATCGCGAACATATGGCTGTCGAGACCGCCCCAGCTGTCCTCGGACTTCCAGGTGCCGTCGAGCTCGGCCTTGACGCGGGCGATGTAGTAGGGCCCCAGGTGTCGAGGATCGAGGTCAGCTGGGTCTTGGGCCCGAACTTGATCATCTCGGAATCCTGGCCGAAGGCGAGCTTGCCGCGTTCGCTGGCAATCTGCATCGCCGCCGGCGAATCCGTGTGCTGCATGATGACGTCGGCGCCCTGGTCGATCAGCGCCTTGGCGGCGTCGGCTTCCTTGCCCGGATCGAACCAGGTGTTGGCCCAGATGATCTTGACCTTGATGTTCGGGTTGATGGTCTGTGCCGCGAGGATCGTCGCGTTGATGCCGGAGACGACCTCCGGGATCGGGAACGAGCCGATATAGCCGAGCACGCCGGACTTCGACATCTTGGCCGCGATCAGGCCCTGGATGTAGCGCCCCTGATACCATTTGGCCGAGTAGGTCGACATGTTCGGGTTGCGCTTGTAGCCGGTGGCGTGCTCGAAGTGCACGTTCGGATATTTCTTGGCGACCTTCAGCGTCGGATCCATATAGCCGAACGAGGTGGTGAAGATCAGCTTGTTGCCGGCCCGGACGAGCTGCTCGATGGAACGTTCGGCGTCGGGACCTTCAGGCACGTTTTCGAGAAAGGTAGTCTCGATCTTGTCGCCGAGCTCCTTCACCAGCGCCTGGCGGGCGAGCTCGTGCTGATAGGTCCAGCCGAGATCGCCGACCGGGCCGAGGTAAATGAAACCGACTTTCAGCTTGTCGGCGGCGGAGGCTGCACTGATGCTGCCGGCAAGCAAGAGCCCGGCAGTCAGCGCAAGAAGTGATTTCCTCATCATCAATCTCCAAACGTCAGGGGAAGTCCACGATCCGCAGCGTGCGCGCCCCATCGCGCCCGTCGCGGAAAAAAAGATCAGCGATCAGGCACGAACACAGTGCCGAGCGCGGCCGGTGCGGTCGAGCCGCCGGTGCGCGCGCGGGAGAGCAGGACCAGGACGATGACAGTCGCAAGGTAAGGCAGTGCCGACATGAACTGCGAGGGAATGCCGACGCCCCAGCCTTGCGCGTGCAACTGCAGGATCGTCACCGCGCCGAAGAGATAGGCGCCGACGACGAGCCGGCCCGGCCGCCACGACGAGAACACGACCAGCGCCAGCGCGATCCAGCCGCGGCCGGCGGTCATGCCGGGAATGAAGAACGGCGTATAGGCGAGCGGCAGATAAGCGCCGGCAAGGCCGGCGCAGGCGCCGCCGAACATCACGGCGAAGGTGCGGATGCGTAGCACGGGATAGCCGAGCGCATGGGCGGAGACATGATTGTCGCCGCAGGCACGCAGGATCAAGCCCGGTCGCGTGCGGTAGAGGAACCACCAGACGCCGATAATCAGCGCCAGCGAGAAATAGACGAAGGCATCTTCGCCGAACAACACGCGGCCGATCAACGGGATGTCGGTGAGGCCGGGAATGTAGAGATGCATCGCCGGTGTGATGCGCTCGCCGACGAAGCCGGCGCCGATCAGGCCTGAGAGCCCGATCCCAAGGATGGTCAGCGCGAGACCCGTCGCAACCTGGTTGACCGCGAGCCCGAGCGCCATCAGCGCGAAGACCAGCGACATCAGCGTGCCCGCAATGATGCCGAACAGGGCGCCGATGAAGATCGAACCGGTCAGCCAGGCGCCGGCAAAACCGCAGGCGGCGCCGACGATCATCATGCCCTCGACGCCGAGATTGAGCACGCCGGAGCGCTCGGTCACGAGCTCGCCGGTCGCCGCGATCAGGAGTGGGGTCGACGCGGCGAGCACCGCCAGGATGATGGCCTCAATGAGTTCCACGGGCCACCTGTCGGTTCGGGAAAACCAGCTTGAAGCGGTAGAGGATGAGGGAATCGCAGGCGAGCACGTAGAACAGCAGAATGCCCTGAAAAACCTTGGTGACGTCCAATGGGATCTTCATCGCGATCTGCGCCTGTTCGCCGCCGATAAAGGTCAGTGCGAGAAAAAGGCCTGCAATTAGTATTCCAAGCGGGTTCAGCCGGCCGAGAAAGGCAACGATGATCGCGGTAAAACCGTAGCCGGGCGAAATGCCGGGCTGGAGATGTCCGACCGGGCCCGCGACCTCGATGATGCCGGCGAGGCCCGCGAGCGCGCCGGAGACCGCGAAGGTCAGGATGACCAGCTGATTGGCATTGAAGCCGCCGAACCGTGCAGCGCGGGGGGCGGCGCCGACCACGCGGATCTCGAACCCCTTGATGGTCCGTCCGAGCAGGATCGCGGCGGCTGCAACGACAAGCAGGGCGATGATCGAGCCGAGATGCAGCCGGCCGCCTTCGATCAACAGCGGTACCGTCGCGACCGGATCGAATTCAGCCGTGGTCGGGAAGTTGAAGCCGTGCGGATCGCGCCAGGGGCCGCGCACGAGATAGTCGAGGAAGAGATCGGCGACATAGACCAGCATCAGGCTGGTCAGGATCTCGCTGGCGCCGAACTTCACCTTGCAGATCGCCGGGATCAGCGCATACAGCGCGCCCGCGGCTGCCGCGAGCACCAGCATCGCCGGCAGCACCCAGGCGCCGGCGTCGGTGCCCTGTGTCTTCACCGCGATCCAGCTTCCGGCGACCGCGCCGATCAGGAATTGCCCTTCGGCGCCGATATTCCAGGCGTTGGCGAGATAGCAGAGCGATAGCCCGATCGCGATCATCACCAGCGGCGTCGCCTTCACGGCGATTTCCTGCAGCGAATAACCGTCAGTCAACGGCGCGATGAAATAGGCGTGCAGGGCGAGGAGCGGATTCTTGCCGAGGATCGCGAACAGGACGATCATGGTCGCGATGGTGAGGCCGATCGCGATCAGAGGCGAGACCAGCGCGATTGTGTTGGAGCGCTCGGCGCGCTTCTCAAGCACCAACTGCATGCGCGGCCTCCTTCGGCTCCAGGCTGCTGCCGCCCATGAGAAGGCCGAGCTTCTCTCGCGTCGCTTCGCTGGTGGCGAGCGGAGCGGACAGTCGGCCATGAAACATCACGGCGATGCGGTCGGCGATCTCGGCGATCTCGTCGAGATCCTGGCTGGTCACGAGCACGGCGGCGCCTGCGGTTGCCAGATCGAGCAGGGCTTGACGGATGACGGCGGCGGCGCCGGCATCGACGCCCCAGGTCGGCTGGCTCACCACCAGCACCGCCGGGTTGCGCAGGATCTCGCGTCCGACGATGAATTTCTGCAGATTGCCGCCGGAGAGGCTCGCAGCTTCCGGATCGCGCTTGGCCTTGCGTACGTCGAAGGTTTCGGTCGCACGGTCCACGGTCTTCAGCGTGGCCGCGGTGTCGATGAAGCCGTGACGGACCATGCCGCTGGCGGCATGCCCGGTCAGCAGCGCGTTCTCCGACAGCTTCATGCGCGGTGCGGTGCCGTGGCCCAGCCGCTCCTCGGGCACAAAAGCGGCACCCAGCTTGCGCCGCTGCGTGATCGAGAGGTGGCCGGCGGCGATGCCTTCGATCACCACCGTGCCGGGGTCCTTCGACAGGCGCTCGCCGGACAGCGCGGCGAACAGCTCGTCCTGGCCGTTGCCTGCGACGCCGGCGATGCCCAGGATCTCGCCGCCCTTCAGCTCGAACGAGATGTGCTCGAGCCGCACGCCATGCGCCTCGCTTGGGGTGAGTGAGAGATCGTTGACGACGAGCCGCGGCACGGTGGTCTGCCGGCCCGCGGCTGCTTTCACTTCCTTGACCTCGCTGCCGACCATCATGCGCGCGAGCGAGGCGGCGGTCTCGAGCCTTGGATTGCAGGTCTCGACCGTCTTGCCGCCGCGCAGGATCGTGGCGGTGTCGCAGAGGCGTTTCACCTCCTCGAGCTTGTGGCTGATGTAGAGGATGGCGCGGCCTTCGGCCTTGAGCCGCTCCAGCACGATGAAGAGTTGGTCTGCTTCCTGCGGCGTCAGCACCGCGGTGGGCTCGTCCAGGATCAGGAATTTCGGATCCTGCATCAGCGCGCGGACGATCTCGATGCGCTGGCGTTCGCCGACGGACAATTGCCAGACTTCGCGCCTGGGATCGAGCGGCAGCCCATAGGTCTTCGACACCTGTTCGAGGCGCGCCGACATGTCCTTGAAGGATTCCTTGCCGTCGAGACCGAGTGCAACGTTCTCGGCGACGGTGAGATTGTCGAACAGCGAGAAATGCTGAAACACCATGCCGACGCCGCGGCTGCGTGCTTCCGACGGCCCCGACAGCACGATCGGAGCGCCCTGCCAGCGAATCTCGCCGGCGCTGGGCTGGATCAGCCCGTAGATCGCTTTGACCAGCGTCGACTTGCCGGCGCCGTTCTCGCCGAGCAGCGCGTGGATCTGCTTCGGCCAGATGTCGATGTCGATGGAGTCGTTGGCGAGGAAATCACCATAGCGCTTGGTGAGCCCGATCGTCTGAAGCAGCGGGGCCTCGCCGGAATGCAGGCCGTTGGGCGTCGGATCTAACATTCGCTGATGCGCTTGCATGGGATGAAGTGCCTCAATACTGGGCTAGTTTGAACCGCCGCGTAAGGTGTGAAAAAGCGTCATCCCTTGCTTAACGCTTCGGCAGGCGGGTGTGTCGCGAGTCGCGGCCCCGTGGGGCAATAATCGCTCCCAGCCGATCGCGAGAGCGCCGTTGCAGTTGCGTCCTGCAAGCGGCGCATGTTGCAAATTTGTGACGGTTTAAGCCAAATCGGAACCCGCTGTGCAGGCTTGACGTGAAGTTGAGCAAAGTTGCGCCAACACGCGTATGCAATTCCGGAGCGCCACGACGGTCGTTGCCGGCGATCACGTCTGCGTTGTTCGTTCGCGGCAAAACGGAAACAGAATCAACCGCGAGTCTCCGGCATTGCGCTGGCGCCCCCGCGCAGCTTAGGCGCGCAAAAGCCCTCAAAATTCCGCGCCGAAACGTTTCTTGCTGCCGAAACATGCGGCATGCCTTGGAAAAAGTTGAGGCTTCTCACTCCGGGAGATCAGCGCAAGTGTCGCACCCGAGGGCGTTCATTTTTACGTGTCCAAACTTGGGGGTATTCAGGATGTCGTTTCGTCTCAAGGCAATTGCAGCCACGGCGCTGTCACTTGCTACGCTCGCCACCGGTGGCCTGGCTCAAGCGGCGGACTTGCCGGTCAAGGCCGCCAAGAAGGCGCCGGACCTCCCTTTCTTTCTGGTGATCGATAATCGCGTGTCCTTCTCCTGGATGCCCAAGGGCACCGATCCCGGTATGTGGAGCGTCAACCCGAACGGCAGCATCAACGGCACCACTCCCAAGCAGGTCTACTCCTTCACCCATTTCGACCTCTGGGCCTACGGCACCAACTTCTTCACCATCTCCATGTTCAAGTCGGGTCATAACGACCCTGCTTCGCCTTGCGTCGCGCCCGGCGTGACCATCACCGGCGGCGCCGCTGATTGCGCCGGCGCAACCGAGATCTACGGCCTGTTCCGCTCGACCTTCGGCTGGAACGAGCTGTTCGACACCAAGGCCTTTACAGCCGGCCCGCTGCGCAACATCTCGTTCGAAGTCGGCATGGACGGCAACAGCGAGAACACCTTCCTCGCGCCTGCCAAGCGCGACGTCGTCGCCGGCCTGCAGTTCGCCTTCGACCTTCCCTACAAGGGTTACATCAACGTTGCGCCCCTGATGTACTGGGAGTTCTCGAACCACAACGCCTTCACCCAGTGCGGCCTGTTCGTCGCCGGGCCTGCGGGTGTTGTCTGTAACGCCGACGGCAATGTTAGCTACAACCCGACCTGGGCCGTTGAAATCAATTACTACATGGACCTCGGCTTCCTGCCGCCGAACATGCAGTTCTGGTCGATCAGTGGCCGCGCCGGCTGGTACGGCGCGAAGGGCGACTCCAATGGGCTGCCTGCGCTGTCGGGCCCCGGCCGGTTCTCCACCGCAACCAAGATCGAGCTGAATAGCGAACCGATCCGCCTGACCTTCGACGCTTCGAAGGCCGCCTGGGGTGACAAGTACTCGCACTTCGTCGACCTCTGGGTCGCCTACCGCTACTGGCAGAACAAGTTTGGCCTCGATCATAACGCCATGCCCGGCGTCTGCACGGTCGCCGCGACCGGCCAGAGCACCAACAGCTGCACCGAGTCCACGGTCTATGGTGGTGTTACTGTGAAGTTCTGATCGACGGAGGTCTCAAGGTTCGGATGACGCCGCGCGGGAATGCGCGGCGTCATCCTGCGTTTCGGGGCGTGGAATCGTAGGGTGGGTTAGCGAAGCGTAACCCACCATTTCATTCCAACCGGGGAGAGCAAAAAGGTGGGTTACGCCTTCGGCTAACCCACTCTACGGAGCGGAGCGGTGGACGCGCCTACTTCGTCCACACGCCATCATGCAGCGCTTCGGCCTCGTCCTCGAGCAGGGGGCCGACGACCTCCGTCGGCCGCTGGCCGCTCGCAAAAACCTCGCGGCACGGCAAATCGAGCGTCGGGTTCTCCGGATGGTTGCCGGTAACGCCGCGCAGGCGGTGCTCGCTCAGGCCATAGACGACGCGGCCGATGCCGGCCCAGTAGATCGCGCCGGCGCACATCGCGCAGGGTTCTGCCGAAGAATAGAGCGTGGCCCTCGCCAGCACGTCGCGGCCGAGCGTGCGGCAGGCCAGCGTTGCCGCGAGGCGTTCGGCATGCGCGGTGCCGTCGTGATCCGGCAGGTAGCCGTTCTCGGTCTCGATAAGGACCTTACCGTCGGCATCGACGACGATGCAGCCGAAGGGATGATTGCCGTGGGTCAGGGAACGCCGGGCGATGGCGAAGGACAGGCGCAGGAAATGCTCGTCTCGTTCGGCTGCGCCGCTCATCGCCACTCCCTGGTCAATGCCCCGCCATGTGCCGGCCGACCACGGTGAGGTCAGCCTCGCTCGTCCGTGCTTCATACACGAATTCGCCGTGGAACATCACCACCAGCCGATCGGAGAGCTCGAGCAATTCGTCCAAATCCTCGCTGACCAGCAGCACAGCGGCGCCGCGGTTGCGCGCGGCCATGATCTCGGCATGGATCTGCGCGACTGCCGCGAAATCGAGTCCGAAGCAGGGATTGGCGGCGATCAGCACCTCGACGTCGCCGGCGAGCTCGCGGGCGAGTACGGCGCGCTGCACGTTGCCGCCTGACAAAGCCGAGATCGGCGTCTCCGGCGTGCGGGTCCTGATCTTGTATTGGGCGATCTTCTTCCTGGCGTCGTCGCGGAAGGCGCTGCGATTGAGCCACCAGCCACCACTGGCAAAGGGCGCGCGGTCGAACTCGCGGAAGGCAATGTTGTCCGCAACGCTCATGCCGCCGACACAGGCGTTCTTCAGCGGCTCCTCGGGCAGAAGCGACATCCTGTGACGTCGCATCTCCTCACGGTTGGCGTGATAGGAAGCGCCGGCGACGCGGACCTCGCCGCTTTCGGCCTCGCGCTGGCCGGCCAGCACCTCGACGAGCTGGCGCTGGCCGTTGCCGGAGACGCCGGCGATGCCGACGATCTCGCCGGCACGCACTGTGAGCGAGACGTCATGCACGGCGACGGCGCCGGCATCGTCCAGGGCGCGGACCTTTTCCAGCTCGAGCCGGGCCCGACCCGCTTCGCCGGTGCGCGCGGGCTGCATCGTCAACTCCTCCGCACCGATCATGGTGCGCGCCATGGCATCCGGCGTCAGTTCGGAAACCTTGCCGGCTCCGGCAACCTTGCCGCGGCGCAGGATCGTGACGTCGTCGGCGAAGGCCATCACCTCGCGGAACTTGTGCGTGATCATCAGGATGGTCAGCTCGCCCTTGACGACCATGTCGCGGAGCATGCCAAGCACTTCGTCCGCTTCCGCCGGCGTCAGAACCGAGGTCGGTTCATCCAGGATCAGGAAGCGGCGCTTCAGATAGAGCTGCTTCAGGATCTCGCATTTCTGTCGCTCGCCGGCCGAGATGTCGGAGACCTTTGCGCCGAGCGGCACCTTGAACGGCATCCGCGCCAGAAACGCCTCGAGCTCCTTCATCTCGTTGGTCCAGTTCACCACGGGTGGCACGTCGTCGCGCGCCAGCACGAGGTTTTCGGCAACCGTCATCGCCGGCACCAGCGTAAAATGCTGGTAGACCATGCCGAGGCCGAGCGCGTGGGCGTCCTTCGGATTGGCGATGGCCTGTTCGCGGTCGCCGACGAGGATGTCGCCCTCGGTCGCGTGGTAATAGCCCATGATGCATTTGACGAGGGTCGACTTGCCCGCGCCGTTCTCGCCGAGCAGCGCATGGAACGAGCCCGGCCGCACCTTCAACTCGACATTGTCGAGCGCAAGGAAATCGCCGAAGCGCATGGTCATGGCGATGGCGTCGACGCCGAACGCGCCTGAGGGCGGAGGCGGCTCACCGATGATCACGAGATCGCCCCGATGAACGCGTCGGAGGTCGAGACCGCGCCGAACACGCCGCCCTGCATCTTGATCATCTTCAGCGCGTGCTCATGGTTGCTCTTGTCGGTCGCGCCGCAGCAGTCGTGCAACAGCACGCATTCGAAGCCGCGGTCGTTGGCCTCGCGCATGGTGGTGTGGACGCAGACGTCGGTGGTGATGCCTGTGAGGACGATGTTGTCGATGCCGCGCACGCGCAGGATCAGCTCCAGATCGGTGGCACAGAACGAGCCCTTGCCCGGCTTGTCGATGATGGGCTCGCCCGGCAGCGGTGCCAGCTCCGGAATGATGTTCCAGCCTGGCTCGCCGCGCACCAGGATGCGGCCGCACGGGCCGGGATCGCCGATGCCGGCGCCGATCTGGCGCGAGCGCCAGCGCTTGTTGGCGGGCAGGTCGGAGAGATCGGGGCGGTGGCCTTCGCGGGTATGGATGATGTGGAAGCCCTGCTTGCGCATCGCCGCGAGCAGCCGCTTGATCGGCTCGATCGGCGCCCGCGTCAGCGAGAGGTCGTAGCCCATCTTGTCGACATAGCCGCCAACGCCGCAGAAATCGGTCTGCATGTCGATGATGACGAGCGCGGTGTTCTCGGGGCGGAGATCGCCGTTATAGGGCCAGGCATAGGGCTCGGACTTGATGTAGCGCTCGGGCATGATTTGGCTCTCTAGCGGGTGATCGACAATTCGGCCGGGGCACCGGTCAGCGTGCGTTTCGGCGAGCAGGTGATGATCATGATCGCCAGCGTCAGGATGTAAGGCGCGGCGTTGAAGAGGTGATAGCCGGAGGTGACGCCGACCGATTGCAGTGCCGGCCCGAGCGCCGCGGCGCCGCCGAAGGCGAGCGACGCCCACAGGCAGAGCATTGGATCCCAGCGCGCGAAGATCACGAGCGCTACGGCGGTGATGCCCTGGCCGGAGGAGAGGCCCTCATTCCAGCTTCCGGGATAGAACAGCGACAGAAACGAGCCACCGATGCCGGCGAGAAAGCCTCCGACCATGGTGGCGCGCAGGCGGATCAACAGCACGGAGTTTCCCATCGCGCGCGCGGCATCCGAGCTCTCGCCGGCAGTGCGGATCAAAAGGCCCCAGCGCGTGGTGCGGAAAGCCCAATACAGGATCGGCGCGAGCGCGACGCCGATCAGGAACAGGACGTTGACGCGCAGTGCGGCGCGCACCTGCGGAATGTCGCTCCACCAGCCGAAATCGATCGCGGGCAACCGTGGTGCTGTGGGCTCGATCAGCGGCTTGCCGAGATAGAAGGCAAGGCCGGTGCCGAACAGCATCAGCGCGATGCCGACCGCGACGTCGTTGACCCGCGGCAGCGAGCAGATCCCGGCGTGCAGCGCGCCAAGCAGCGCGCCGGTGATGCCGGCGGCGAGCACCCCCAACCAGGGCGAGCCCGTGAGATAGGAGATGCCGTAGGCGCTCATCGCGCCCATCACCAGCGTGCCTTCGAGGCCGAGATTGATGCGGCCCGAGCGCTCGGTGATGCATTCGCCCAGGCTCACGAACAGGAATGGCGTCGAGACGCGAATGGCGCCGCCGAGCACGGCGAGCGGGACGGTCCAAAGTCCGATCGATCCGTCTGCCATCTCAGGACTTTCCCTTCAGGAATCCGATGCGGCCGTAGAGCGCGTCGCTGGCCAGAACGAAGAGGAAGATGATGCCCTGGAGCACCAGAACGGATGCGTCGGGCAATCCAAGGCGGCGCTGCAGCAGGCCTCCGCTGGCGCTGATGCCGCCGAGCAGGATCGCGACGGGGATGATGGCGAGCGGGTTTTGTCGTGCAAGGAAGGCGACCAGAATGCCGGTGAAGCCATAGCCCGCGGCGAGGTTGGCATTGGTGCGGCCCTGCACGGCGGCAACCTCGACCATGCCGGCAAGGCCTGCGGCACCACCGGCGAGGAAGCAAATGGTCAAAATGAGCTTACTAACGCCGAGGCCGACGATCTTCGCGGCGCGGATATTGCCGCCTGCCACGCGCGCAGCGAAGCCGAACACGGTGTGATAGATCAGGATATAGGCGGCGATTGCGGCGATCAGGCCGAAGACGAGGCCCCAGTGCACGTCGGTGCCCGGAATCGTGCCGATCATGTTGGCGGCGCCGATCTCGCGGGTCGAAGGCTTGTTGAGGCTTGCAGGGTCGCGCATCACGCCTTCAACGAGATGATTGAGGATCGCGAGCGCGATGTAGACCAGCAGCAGGCTCGAGATCGTTTCGTTGACGCCGCGGTACTGGCGAAGCGCGCCGGACAGCATGACCCACGAGCCGCCGCCGATCACGCCGGCGATGACCATGGCGATCTGCACGACGAGCGGCGGGACGCCCTGGAATGCCAGCGCTGCGCTGGTCGCCGACAGCGCGCCGATCAGGAGAGCGCCCTCACCACCGATGATGACCATGCCGAGTTGCGCGGGCAGTGCGGTGCAGAGCGCGGTGAGGATCAGGGGGGCAGCGCGCGTCAGCGTGTTCTGCCAGGAGAACCAGGTGCCGAAGGCGCCCTGGTACATATAGAAATATAGGTCGAGCGGGTTCTTGCCGAACATCGCGACAAAAATACCGAAGACCAAGAGCGCGCCGGCGAGCGCCGCGCCCGGGATCAGGACATATTCGATCGTGCCGCCGTGTCGCTGGAGGAATCCCGGGTCGGCGGCAGGGGCAATTGCCCCGACCGCCTCGGCGGAATCCGCTGCTTCCGTCGTCACGAAGTCGCTCCGATCACGCCTTCGACGAGATAGTCCATCTTCTCCAGCTCGGGATCCTTCTGGCCGCGATCGGTGCCGGCCGCGATCACCGTCTTGCCCTTGTTGTCGACCAGTCCTCCCTTGAAGATGGCGTAGCCCTCCGCCGACAGGAATTTTCCCTTGACGTCGTCGGCATGCTTGCGCGCCTCGGCGGAGACCGACTCGCCATAGGGCGAGGTCTTGACGATCTCTTCCTTGAGGCCGCCGCGATAGAAGTTCGGGATGCTCTCGCCGGCGGCGATCATTTTCACGAACTTCGGATAGAGCGCTTCCCAGTTCCATTCGGCGCCGGTGAGATATGCCTTCGGCGCAAGCGGTGACTGGTTGGTGTGGTAACCGCAGACGAAGGCGCCGCGGCGCGCGGCATTCTCGACCATGGTCTTGGGGCCGTCGACGTGGCAGGTGAGGACATCGACGCCCTGATCGATCAGGCTGTTGGTAGCTTCGGCTTCCTTGACCGGCATCGACCAGTCGCCGGTGAAGATCACTTGCGTCGTCGCCTTGGGATTGGCGAGCCTGGCACCGAGCGTGAAGGCGTTGATGTTGCGCAGCACCTGAGGGATCGGCTTTGCGGCGACGAAGCCGAGCTTGCCGCTCTTGGAGGTGTGACCGGCGACGATGCCGGAGATGTACTGGGCCTCGTCGATATAGCCGAAATAGCTGCCGGCGTTCTTCGGGTCCTTGTCAGTCCACAGGCCGCCGCAGTGCTCGAAGCGTAGCTTCGGGAACTTGGTGGCCATCTTGATCATGTGCGGATTGTAGTAGCCGAACGAAGTCGGGAAGAGCAGGGTGGCGCCGTCGAGATTGATCATGGACTCGATCGTCTTCTCGACCGCGTCGGTCTCCGGCACCTTCTCTTCCTCGATGACCTTGAGGCCGGGAATCTTCTTCAGCGCCGCCGCTCCCTGCGCGTGCGCCTGGTTGTAGCCGTAGTCATCGCGCGAGCCGACATAGATGAAGCCGATGGTCGTTTCGGCCGAGAAGGCCGGGCGGATACCCGCTGCGGCACCGAGGGTGAGGGCTGCGCCGCCCTGCAACAAATGACGTCGTGAAATCCTGCCAAAATCCATTTCTTGCTCCCCTTGGCGGATGCGCCGCCTTGATCTCGCGGCTGCGCCGGTCTGGCGGAGCCCGGATAAGATGTCGCAAGCTTCGTGCCAAAGGCTATGAGGCAGGCATTTCGAAGTAATATATTGAAAAATATAGACTATATTTATTGATCGAATCTTGATCAGAGAGATGCGTGATTAAGTGATGGGCAATATCTCTTTATTGTATGCAGATGGGTTGGGCAATCTTAACCGATCACGGGTGTGCATGATGAGCGCTGGACGTCCGTCGGCTCCCACGCATTCATGCTAACCACGCGCTGATTGAGGCGGGCGCCAGCCCCGGGTGATTTTCGCTGGCACCGAACTTGTATTGATGGTCGTAAGGACGGGGCCAAGTCCCCTCCGGATGGAAAGCTCGCCGCGATGGGTGCTGGTAACGCCGTTCAAGATGCATCGCTCGGTGAAGAGATCGTGCAGCGGATCAACAAGCTCGCTGCGATCTCGGAAGAGGCCGGCAAGCTCACCCGCATCTATCTCAGCAAGGAGCTGCGCGAGGCCGCGGACCTCATCCTGAACTGGATGCGCGAGGCCGGCATGAGCGCGCATCTCGATGCGATCGGCAATGTCTGCGGACGCTACGAGGGCGAGCGGCCGGGCGCGCCCTGCCTGATGCTGGGCTCGCATTACGACACAGTGCGCGATGCCGGCAAATGGGACGGTCCGCTGGGCGTGATCACGGCGATCGCCTGCGTCGCGGACCTCAACCGCCGCGGCAAGCGCTTGCCGTTTGCGATCGAGGTCGTCGGCTTTGCCGACGAGGAAGGTGTGCGCTTCGCCTCGACCCTGCTCGGCAGCCGCGCGGTGGCCGGCACTTTCGACGAGGCCGTCCTCAACGCGCGCGACCGCGACGGCGTGTCGATGCGCGATGCGCTCGTCACGTTCGGCCTCAATCCCGATCATATTGGCGCGGCGGCGCGGGCCCGGCGCGAGCTGCTGGCCTATCTCGAATTGCACATCGAGCAGGGTCCGGTGCTGGAGGCGCAGAAACTGCCCGTCGGGGTGGTCACCGCGATTGCCGGCGCCACACGGCTTGCCGCGCGCCTGACCGGCATGGCCGGCCACGCCGGCACCGTGCCGATGGCACTCCGGCGTGATGCGCTGGCGGGTGCGGCCGAATGCATCGGCGTGATCGAGCAGTTTTGCCACACCGACGAGGGCGGGCTCGTCGGCACCGTCGGCTACATCCAGGCAAGGCCCGGCGCGACCAATGTCATTCCCGGCGAAGTGTCGTTCACCATCGACATGCGCGCGCCGACCGACATGCACCGCAAGAGTGCGGTGGCCGATGTCGTCAGGCAGATCGAGGCGATCGCAAAACGCCGGCAACTGACGCTCCAGCTCGACGTCACCCATGAGAACCGCACTGTGCCTTGCGCGGCCTGGCTGCAGGACCAGATCGCGCAGGCGATCGGAGCGGAGGGTTTTCCCGTATTCGAGCTGCCGAGCGGGGCCGGGCATGATGGCATGGCGATGATCGATGTCGCCGATGTCGGCATGATCTTCGTCCGTTGCCGTGGCGGCATCAGCCATCATCCGGACGAGCATGTGGCGCTCGCCGATGCCGACGCCGGTGCGCGGGTATTGCTGCGGGCGATCGAGAACTTCAGGCCGCGCGAGGACCGCGCCAGCGCAAGCTGACTGCGCGGAGCCCGCAAGTCATCGGGTAGAGACACGAATCAGACATGGTTAGAATGGTGTCGCCCATCACCGGGATCACGACACGTTAGCCGATTTACGCATATGAACAGCGACATCTCTTTTCCATCACATCGCGGGAACCGATTTTACCAGGGGATGGCCGCCACCTTCGTCGCGAACGCCATCCAGGCGGTCAATTTTCTCGGCGATCGATTCCTGAGAAAGTCGCATCATTCGTCAACGGTCATCAAAGACCTTTACCGGCACTCGATGGACAGCGCCTTCTCGGTGACCGAGGCGTTCCTCGTCACAGGAGCACCGCACGCTTCCGCCTATTACCCGCGCGACTTCGCCTGGTTCTATCCCGACGTTCTCGACCCCGAAACCATCATGGATGCGCAGGACGCGGTGCGGCGGGTGCGCCTGCTTGAAAAGAGCGTTCGGCTGTTGCTGGAGGCCGTTCGCGCTGACGTCGTCACGACGACCATTGTCCCGGCAGGGCGCGGTCGATATCTTGGCGTGAATTATTTCTCGCGTCCCTCGGATACGCTGCTCGGCATTCTGGCCGGTCTCCAGCAGATGATTTCTGCCGAGGAGAGGGCGTCGTCCTATCTGGCGATGTCACAATGCGGGCATGCCGGCCGCCTGCTACTGGCCGAATACGGCGTCGACCTGAAGCGCGCGATCCTGCAGCTCGCGAGCGAGCTTGAACCGTTCGATCGTGAGGAAGCCCGGTATCTGCTTTGCGATGCCAGTGCCCCTCGTTCTGCGGCAACCGACACCCGCGCCGAACGCAGGCGTTTTGTGACCAACGCCTGCGTCTACACGACCTTCGTGTGGGGCGTGCAGCTCGGGGTCGTCGATGAGAATGAGCTGAAGCGGCTAATGGGGCGCGACCTCGCACAGTACAAGAAGGACCTGCTCCGCCTGTTCGGCAAGGACGGCTATATCAGGCATTCGCTCGATGGTACGGCAGGTTCGCCGGTGTCCTCGGTTGCGCTGGATTTCGTCAGCGTGCACCGCGGATTTTGGGATATGAACGATGCAAGCGAGCGCGCGCTGTTTGCCGCCACGACGGATCTGATCATTGCGGAGCCGCGGTTTCGCATACCCAGCACATTCCACTTCCTGGTGTCCGCGGATAATCCGCGGAACAAGATGATCCACAAGATTGCGGCTCCGGCTTATCAGGGACGTTCCTCCTGGCCGACGTTCAATGTCGAGTTCGCAGATCGCATGCTGGACTTTGATGAATTCTCGGGAAGCAACACCTACCGGGCCTGCGCCCAGGGAATTCTGAAAGACATTCGCACCGCGACCGAGGTCCACGGCGGATATCAGGAACTGATCTCGGAACAGGGTCTGAAATATCGTACCTGGGCCTACAAGGGCGCCGTGGCTCATTCCTGGTTTCCGCGCTTCCTGTCGGTCTGGCGGAGGGCGTATGGAACGCCGCTCCTCCAATGGAATGACTGATCCGTAGCGCCAGGTGAACGATGAGTCCGGCCCGTCACGCCACGAGATCCAACAGCCGGCACGATCCACGTACCAGCACCTTGCGTCCCGTTGGCGTCATCGCAAGCACGCCGTCGTCAATGACAACGAGGCCGAGCTTGACGAGGCTTTCGACGAGATAGGCCTTCAAGAGGCGACCGTTCGGCAACGGGTTGCGAAGTGCCTTCAGCGCTTCCCATTGATCGTGCGAAAGATCGAAGTCGACGTCGTTGTTCATGTTGCCTCAAGCGATAGTACCGTTCGCGCGCCCCTGTTAGCGGCGCTGCATGAAAACCATGCGACGACAATGAGTCCGGAATTCGGTGAGTCGTTTGGAACGTCTCTTCACAAATTGCCGCACTCTGTTGCGTCACAAGAGTTAAGATCGCTCGCGGACGAATATCGTCCCGGTCTCTGATCACTAATTGATGATTTCAAGTTGATGCTGCGCCGCGAACTGCCGCAGTGCACGGGAAGTACCGCTGTCCCATTCTGCGTCGCGATACGCACAGAAAATGATGAGACGAGACGTTCAGGACTCTGTTAGCTTGGTTCGTGGGGAATGACTTCACACGACAGGAGTGTGACTGCATGAACAGGCTGGTGGAAATTCGCAGTCAGGAATCCCTTTGCCGTGAGCGTGCCGCGCTGGATTCGGAGCGCCGGGTGTTCTGGCTCGCGCAAGCCCAGGAATGGGAACAGCGCGCGCTCGACGAAATTGTGTATCACTTTCGGGAGTGCAATCTCGCGCAGGCGAACTGAGCGCCGCCCGACGCTGCAGCGGGCGTGATCGCTGCTTTACTGGTAAGTCGCCACGATGTTTGACACAGCGCGCTCGAGCTGCTGGGCGGTGGCGCATTGGCGTACGACGCTGCAAAAGGTCGCATAGCGCGGCATCTCGGAATCGCCAAAGCCCCAGGCCAGCCGTCCTTCGGGATTGAGCCAGACCAGCCGCTTCGAGCGTTCGGAGACGCGTCGCAGGATATCGGCGCGCGGGTCGAGATTGTTGCTGCGGGCGTCGCCGAGAACGATCACCGTGGTCTGTGGCGTCAGCGTGCTCATCCACTCCTTCTCGAAATCGACCAGCGAAGAGCCGTAGTCGGACGAGCCGAAGCCGACCTTGGACATGATCTCGGCCATCGCCTCTTCCGGCGACTTCTTCTCCAGGATCTCGCTGACCTCGATCAGATGCGACGAGAAGGCGAAGGAGCGGACATCGTCGACCACTTCATGCAAGGAGTGGATCAGGAGCAGGAAGAAATCCGAGACTTGCGCGACCGAGCCGGAGACGTCGCACAGCGCAACGATCTTCGGCCGGTCGCGATGCTTCCGCTTCCACGCGGTGAGGAAGGGCACGCCGCCCCAGGCGGCGTTACGGCGTAGCGTGCGGCGGACGTCGAGATGGCCGCGGCGCTGACGCTTGCGCGGCTTCGAGTAGCGTTCGCGCAGGCGGCGCGCGATCTGGCGGATCAGCGCGCGCATCTCGGCAACCTGGCGCCGCTCGATGCGGGCAAGTGGCGCGTTGCGCAGGATCTCGTTGCGGAGGTTTTCGGCCTCCTCGCGGGCATAGAGCGCAAGCCCCTGCGAGACCGTGTCACGGACCGCTTCGCGCAAGGCGTCGAGCGCAGAGCGCAGGCGCTCGGCAAGTGCGGGGTTGGTCGCAGTCAGCTCGTCGAGATCGTCGCGCAGCCGCTGAAGGCCCATGGCGTCGAGGATGCGGCTGGAGAAGATACCGCGCTGGGTGGAGTAGCGGATGTCGGACAGGGAGGCTGCACCGGAAGCACTGGCGATCGCGGCTGCGATCGCATTGCGATCCTGCGACAGCAGCATTTGTGCGAGCGGGCCCAGTCCTTCGGGCGGCCGGCCTTCGCCCGCCTCACTCGCCGCGCTGGAGGAAGGCGACTGATCGGCGTCCTCCGAAGCCTCGTCGTTATCGGCCTCGGGTTGATCCTGCCGCGGTTCCGGCTGGCTGAAGAAGAGGTCGAAGCAGTCGCCGAGTGCGAGCTTCTCGTCCTGCGATTTGGCAAGCGTCAGGAGTAGAGCGTCGCGCAGGATGGCCCGGTCGGAAACGCCGACCTGCTTGACCGCGCGCATCGCATCGATGCTTTCGGCAGGCGAGACGTGCACGCCTGCCCCGCGCGCCGCCCGAAAGAAACGATGAAGATTCTCGCGCATCGGCGTCAACCGAAGACGTTGGACCGCGCCGCCTTGGCAATGAAGGTCGTAACTTGCGGCGCTGCTGCCTCTATATCGGCCTCGTATTTCAGGAGTACGTTGAGCGTGTCCTTGACGATCTCGGTATCGAGCTCTGCCGCCTGGAGCAGCACGAGCACGCGTGCCCAGTCGATGGTCTCGCTGACCGAGGGCAGCTTCTTCAGGTCGAGCGAGCGGATCTCGTGGATGAAGCCGACCATTTGCCGGCGCAGCGCCTGTGAGATGCCGCGGACACGGCTCTCGACGATACGCTCTTCGAGCCGCTGCTCGGGGAAGCCGATATGCAGATGCAGGCAGCGCCGTTTCAGGGCGTCGCCGAGATCACGCTCACTGTTGGAGGTGAGGATCACGGTCGGCGGCGTGATTGCGGAGACGGTGCCGAGTTCGGGGATCGTGACCTGGAAGTCCGAGAGGATCTCCAGGAGAAGCGATTCGAATTCAGCGTCCGACTTGTCGATCTCGTCGATCAGGAGCACACAGCCGCCCGGCTGCTCCAGCGCCTGAAGCAGCGGCCGCGGCTCGACGAATTCCTTGGAGAAGAACACGTCGCCGAAATCATGGAGCTGGTCGAGCGCGGCATGTAGCGTCTGCGCGCCGCCCAGGACTTCGCCGAGCTTGTCCTTGAGGATCTGGGTGTAGAGAAGCTGCTTGGCGTATTTCCACTCGTAGAGCGCCTTGGCCTCGTCGAGGCCCTCGTAGCATTGCAGGCGGATCATCTTCATGCCGCGCCAGGCGGCGATGGCCTTGGCAAGCTCGGTCTTGCCGACGCCAGCGGGGCCCTCGACCAGGATCGGCTTCTCGATCTGTTGCGACAAATAGACGGCGGTCGCGATCTGCCGGCTCGCGATGTAGCCTTGCGCGGCGAGGCCGCTCTCCACTGCCTCGATCGACGTCGAGGCCTTCTGTTCTGCCACGAAAGGGCGCTCCCAAAGGTCTTGCTTGAGGCTTGTTCTGCCTGCGTTCCCGGCAAAGAACAAGCCTCGTTTGGGAGACATCAGCCCCGCGCGAACGGCGTTTTTCCGCTTAACGCAAATACTTGAGCGGTTCGCCGATCGCGTGATCAGTGCCGCAGCAGCTCCGGCTTGCGGATGGTCTGTCTGACCTCGGCGCCGCAATCGGCGCATTCATAGACGAAGTCGATCTTGGCAAGGCTCCAATGCGGTTCGACCTCGCGCACATACATCGGAAGGAACCCCATGCAGGTAGGGCAAATCACAGGCGCGATCTCGATATCCTGATGATGCTGTACATAAGCTGGCATCTCGGCTCTCCTTCGCAGGCGACCCACTACACCCCGCGCAGAAGCTACCGCCGGTCGGCCCAAGGCCGTCATCAACTCTTTCGAACAGAGACGGAACGGCGGGCGTTTGTCCTTCGCTGTGACATTCTTGTTACGCATCTGTACTGTAACGGGCGGACCGAATGCCTATTTCACAGGCCGATCCGCGTTTCTCGGACCTTCATTCCAACGATTAAGGGAGCACGCCCATGACCCATGCCATTCGTTTTCACAAAACCGGCGGCCCGGAGGTTCTGGTTTGGGAGCAGGTCGAGGTCGGCAAGCCCGGACCGGGCGAGGCGCGTATCCGCCACACCGCGGTCGGTCTCAATTTCGTCGATATCTACAATCGCTCTGGCCTGTATCCTGCGCAATTGCCGAGCGGCATCGGCAGCGAAGCGGCGGGTGTGATCGAGGAGGTCGGTCCCGGCGTCACCGATCTGAAGCCCGGCGATCGCGTTGCCTATGGCGCTTCGCCGCTCGGCGCCTATTCCGAGGCGCGGCTCATCCCCGCTGATCGGCTGTTGAAGCTGCCCGACGGCGTCGACGACAAGACCGCGGCCGCGATGATGCTCAAGGGGCTCACCACGCAGTATCTGATCCGGCAGACCTATCGGGTCAAAGCGGGCGATACGATCCTGCTCCATGCTGCGGCTGGCGGCGTCGGATTGATCCTGAGCCAGTGGGCAAAACATCTCGGCGCAACCGTGATCGGAACGGTCAGCAGTGACGAGAAGGCGAAGCTCGCCAAGGCGCATGGCTGCGACCATGTCATCATCTACACGCGTGAGGATTTCGTGAAGCGCGTCGACGAGATCACCGGCGGCAAGAAAGTGCCGGTGGTTTACGACTCCGTCGGCAAGGACACGTTCCTGAAATCGCTGGATTGCCTCGCGCCGCTTGGCGTCGTTGCGCTGTTCGGCCAGTCCTCCGGCGCGGTCGAGCCGCTCAATCTCGGACTGCTCGCGCAGAAGGGGTCGCTCTACGTCACCCGGCCCACGCTGTTCACTTACGCCGCCAAGCGCGAGAATCTGGTTGCGATGGCAGGCGAGCTGTTCGACGTCGTCAAGTCCGGTGCAGTCAAGATCGAGGTACACCAGACCTATCCGCTGAAGGACGCGGCCAGGGCGCACGCCGATCTCGCCGCGCGCAAGACCACGGGATCGACCGTTCTCACAGTGTGATCTCCGGCCGGGCGGTGGCGCAGGCCGCTGGAGCCTGCGTCACGTCCGTTCGTGCTTGCGCAGGTCGCGGGCGTGATCGAGACGAATCGCCTGGAGATCGACATCTTCAGGTGGGATCTGGGGCAGGGCAGCTTCCGCCAGGATGGCCTCGGTCACGTCTTCGACCGAGCTCTCCACGATCTCGTGGATGAACGAGATGTTCCGGTATTCACCCGAAGCTATGCGGGAGATGACCTCCCGCCTTGTGATCTCGGGATCGACGACTGCTTCGCGTCCGTAGTCGATCATCACGACGAAATACTGCATGAAACAACTCTGCCGCGCCCCGGTGGTCGGAGTGCGGCAGAGTATTTCCGAAAAACAGAATCAAGTCAAGACCGATTTCCAAAAATCGGAAATCTGCGGCGGATCGCCTACTTGCTCTTCTTGCGCGGGCGGGCCGACTTGGCGCGCAGCCGCTCGAGCTGGCCCTTGGGCATGGAGAGGCAGATTTCTCCGACCCAGTCGAGCTTGACGCCGACGATCGGCTTGGCGTTGAAGCTGGTGAGATTGACGACGGAGGGGGATTTGCCCCGTTCGATTGTCTTCAGGTAGCGCTCGCCGGTCTTGAGCCGGACCACGGCCTCTTCGCCGTAGAAGCTCGACAGCGGATGGCGCTGGTCCTTGTAGACCACGATCACGTCGCCGCTCTCGTATTTGGGCAACATCGAATCGCCCACGATCTCGAATGCGACCGTTTCTTCCATGATCGGGAAGGGCAGCGCGATGTCGCCAAGCCCCTCCGGGGGGACCTGCTCGTAATCCGGCTCGATCACCGCGCCGGCGCCGACGCGGCCCATGATCGGCGCGAGATTGAGCTCAAGATACTCCATGATCGGCAGAATTTCCGAGGCCTTCACCAGGCGCTCGCCGCCGAGGATCTCCGACACCGCGCCGGGGCGCACGCCCATAGCCGCTGCCAGGCCGCCCTTGCTCTTGCCCGTCTTCTCGAGGCCTCGCTCGATCATCGCAACGTCCAACATGCTGATATCCCTCGATTGCCAATCGTTCCGCCTCTTGTAATCCGAAATTCGGAATTGATGCAATTATGAATATCAGAAATGTCGCTTGACTTCGACTTCGGAATACCGGAATGTGTGTTCCGTCTCCCGGTCGTGCGATCGGCGGAGGCGCATCACGGGATAGCAGCATGGAACCGGGCCATTGGCCGTCGGAGCACTCCGACGCGCTTCGCGAGTATTTTCTCAAGGGAATGTCTTATGCGGAGATCGGACGGCAGATTAATGCAAGGTTTGGAGCAGCTTACTCGCGCAATGCGGTGGCCGGCCGCGCCAAGCGGCTGGGGCTCATCGCGTCGGCGCCGATGATGAGTCCGTCGATCGTGCCGTCTTTGCCGTCTGGAGCCTGTCTTATTTCCCCGCATCGCTCCGCGTTACCGAACCTGAACCTGCCGCCGAAATCCGCGCTGAAGCCCGCACCCGTCAAGTTGCGCTGCGTCGGCGTCCAGCCGCGCCTGATCTCGCTGGTCGAACTTGCGCCCGACGACTGCCGTTATCCCTATGGCGGCGACAAGGACGGGGAGGAGATCACCTTCTGCGGCCGTCCGCGCCAGCCGGACTCGAGCTATTGCACGCCGCATGCGCGCCTGACGCGCCGGTCTGGAGGTGCGTCCACCCGCGTCGCCGGTCCCGTCGTGCTGAGGTTGATCTCCGCTGCCTGACGGAGCGGCGACCCATTTAATCGTCAATTTCCCAAGGAGTCTCCGAATGGCGCGTGCCCGACGCAACAAGTCCTACAAGTTGGCGAATATCTACGACCGGCGGTCGCGCGACGTGCCGTTCAATGCCGAGATGGTGGAGGTCGAGGTGGACAATCCCCTGGCCCTCGATCCGGGCGAGAAGATTGTCGCCATCCGCTCGATCCGCAGCGATCCGCTCGGCCGGTTGCACTCGCACCACCAGATCGACGAGGCGCAATATCGCGGCGGGCGCGCCTATCAGAACGATTGGGAGAGGGCGGAACGGGGGCCTCAAGCAATGGATCCGACCCGCGAATATGTCGACGGCGCGCGCACACGCGAGCCTGTCACCGAGAGCCAGCGCCAGGCGGTGCTGCGGCTGAATCGGGTGGAACGCGAGCTCGGCACGGACGGGGCGGCGCTAGTGCATGACGTGCTGGTGCTGGGGCTGACCATGGACCAGATCGGACAGCGCCGCGCCGTCCGCACCCAGCGCTGGAATGACTATTTTGCGCGACGTTTTCGTGAATGCCTGGACCGGCTGGCGCTGATCTACGGCTTTGCGACGGAAACCCGGACACAGCGTGCAGAGCGGCGCAGATGACGACGGCACGCCAGCGGTTTCGGCCGCCGGCGGGCCAGTCTGCTGCTTACGGATGCGGTACGATCTGGTAAGGCGTCGTATAGGGCTCGACCCGAAGCGCGGCGTTGGCCAAAAGCCCGATCCTGGTGGTCGGCGCCTGCTGCAATTCACCGTTCGGGCCGCGGTGCACGTTATACTGCCAGACCGTGAGATCGCCCTTCTGTGCCAGCGCATGAGCAACCGCGCTCGCATCATTGCCGCCGAGCGCTTGAAGCTCCTCCGCCGACAAGCCGATGACGATTTCGTCCTTGATGGTGACGATCTTGAACAGGTTCATCTTGGTTTCCTGCGCCCATGCGCCTTGTATCGAGAGGGTGAGAAGCGCGACCGCGGCGCCCTTGATGAGATCGCAGCGAGAAAGCATGCCGTCGTCCTTTGGTGCTGACGCGCGCCCGAATCGGTGAGTGTCCATCAGCCATGGCGCCCGTGATCTGCGTGGCCGTTTCGCAACCACTTGGTCGTTCGCACCTCAACAACGGTTCATGGGCGGAAATATAAGCGGGGCCGATGAACCTCGATGCGAAGACATGCGTCCAAGCCGGGAGCTCGAGGGGATTCGTCAGATGAAATTCACCGGCATCGCTTGCCTTCTGGTGTCGCTGGGTATCGCAGGCACTGCCCTGGCCGGCGATCAGTTCTACGTCGGAAGCTGGACATTCACGACCGCTGTGGTCGCGCCATGGGCCGATCCGCAACGCAAGCCTGACGATACCGAGCGGGCGCGGCTGATGGGACGGGCGGTCGTCTTCAAGGCGAGAGAGATCTCAGGGCCTCGTCCCTTTGCCTGCGCCAGGCCGCAGTACAAGGTGACGGATTATGGTCCTGACATGATCTTCCAGGGCGCATTCGACGAGATGCAACGTGCCGACAAGAAGTCCGATCCGAAGGCGATTGCCGCCTCCCTCGGCTTCACCGGTGCCGTGATCAAGACGCTGGAGACCGGCTGCGAGATCGACGTTCATTTCGTCGACGAGACAACCGCCGAGGTCGGACTCAACAATTACGTGTATACGCTGAAGAAGCGCTAATTCGCGTCAGCCGATGTCCGTTCACATCAGAAACATGGTGAAACGTCGCGCCGGTTGACTGCGATCAAGGCTGTGCGCGTGTGGATGCAGCTTCTTGACGCAGGTGGGTGACGGCGGTCCATATTCCTGTTATCGGGAATTGCCGTGGCGCGATGCATGCGAAGCATCACTACGCCACTGGTTGGGCTTGCCGGAAGGGTTGTTCTTTGGCATAAGTGCAACTTGTTGGGTTGAGCCTGTCCGTTCGGACATGTCGTTCGGCCCGGTAACCCTCCGGGGCCGCCAGCCGAGAGTTTGTGGTCAACCATGGCGTCGGGCTATGGCGTTCGGGTCTTGAGCGGGACCTCGACGACAGGATCACAAAGACCGATACTTGTCATGGGTGCGAGATTCATAGGTGCGAGATGAAGAACCTCAATTTCGCGGCTGAACTGCACCTCAAGCTCGGCGCGCCTGCGAGCGGTACCGTCGAAAGCCTGCGCCTGCTTCGCGCGTTTCTGAAGCTTGAGCCGCGACAGCGTTTCGAGGTGATCAAGCTCGTCGAAGACCTCGCTACCGAAGAAGCACTTCCCGAGCGCCCCCTGTCCTGAGCCAGGCCGCGCGCCGGCGCTACGCCTTCTCCCTCGCTTTCCCGCCGGATCCCGGAACGCCGGGCAACGTCTGCCCCAAGGCAGACCGCTGGAACGCGATCAGGCAAGTGTGGTATTCAGTTGAAAAAAAGGGAGGAGTGCGACCATGATCGAACCGAAGCTCGAAGTTCCGGCCGAACTGCGCGACTTGGCCGAGAAGACGATCGACCAGGCGGAAAAGGCATTCGGCATGTTTTTCGAGGCCGCCACCAAATCGATGTCGTCCGTTCCAGGCTCCGGCACGGAGGTGTCGAAGCAGGCGCTTGCTTTCACCGAGCAGAACATGAAGTCGGCGTTCGAGCATGCACGCAAGCTTGTTCATGCCACCGACCTTCAGGAGGCGATGCGAATCCAGTCCGATTTCCTGCGCAGTCAGTTCACCAGTGCCGGGGACCACATGCGCCAGATGACCGGCAATTTCATGCAACCGGGCAAGGGCAAATCCTGATTCCTGGCGTGCGCGCTACGTGCCTGCAGACTGATCTTGCGTAGCGAGGCGATCCGCACTTCGATGCTCGCGCAGGTCCATGATGGACCATCGAATGGTTCCCATTCGCCGTCCATCATCCTTTCTGCTGATCCCTGCCGGTCTTCCGGCAGGGATTTGCACTTTGTGGCGGGTATCGCGATGGGCCGGTGACTTACGGACGCAGCGATCCGATATAGGCCGCGATGTCGGCGGCTTCGATCCGGCTGAGGGGAAAGTTCGGCATCTTCGGATGCGGGTCGAGCAGGAAGAACGCGAGCCTCTCTGGACTGAAGTCCGGCCTGCGCGCAACCGATGCAAAGGAAGGGACGTCGGCGCTCGCCGTGGTCTGGCCACTGGTCACGACATGGCAGCTCGCACACCAGCGCTTGGCGAGGTCGGCGCCGTGATTGGCGTCGGCGGCGAGAGCGCACGACGTGCCGAAGCTCGAGGCCACGGCAAGCGGAAGGCAAATTCGTTTCAAATGCCGGTGCATCAGGCAACCTTCCTGCGCTCGCTTGCGGTCACCATGCTCATCCGCAACACGATCCTGGAAATTGGGAGAGATCGATGCGGGCGATGATCGACCGCAGCAGCCTTCGGGCCGAACGATAGAGATGCCGCACGAATCCCGGCGTCCTCGCGGCGGGCAGGCCAAGGCTTGTCGTATCAGGGCTTGCCGTATCAAGGCTTTTCGTATCAAGGCTTTCGATATAGTGCGACACGTGCCTCTCCGAGCTTGTAAGGCCGTTGCTATCATGGCCGGCCTGGAGCTGCCTTGATCTGCCGCAAAGGGTTCCCGGCTAATAGTCTCCGGGATTCATGATCATCGGGCTTTTCGTGTCGGCCGGCGCGAGCGCGCTGCTGGCACTGTCACGCAGGAAGCGATCGAGCGTCGCCTGGATCTTCTGCTTGACCGCGTCGGGACCGCGGTCGCTCATATCGGTGTGCTGCGCGCCGGTGTGGACGATGTCGATGCCGAGAGCCTTTGCCTCTTCCGGCGTTGGCAATACGCCGGGGTCGGTCTGGAAGTGCGGATCCTTGGAGCGGAACGACAGGATCTTCATGTTGTCGCTGAGCACGAAGGGCACCCGCAGATTGTCGAGCGTGATCACCTTCGACACCATCTCCGGATGCTGATGGGCGACATACATCGACACGTCGCCGCCGTTGGAATGGCCGACGAGGGTGATGTGGTCGTAGTCGGCGTTCTCCTGCCGGCTCTTCAGTATGCCCAGCACGTAAAGAATGTTGGCCTCGCAGCGCATATAGACCTCGCGCCGACATATTGCTGGCCGACATGGGTCATCAGCGGTGGATCGCTGGGCAGGTCCTGCTGGATGCTGGCAACGAGATAGCCGCGCGCCGCGAGCACGTTGGCGAGGAAGGAGTACTCGGTGGCCTTGACGGTGTTGCCGTTGCTGATGATGGCAAGGGGAAGCTTCCAAAGGCCGAGATTGGCCTTGGTCTCGTAATCGCGCCGCACGGAGATCTCGACCGAGACCGGCCGCTGACGCGAGGCGTCAAACAGGGTCAAAGTCTCATGCCGGATCGCGAGCCGGCTGACGACAAAATATTCGCCGGCGCCGAGGACGCAGAGAAACGCCAGGATTGCAAACACCCTCTTCATGGTTCCGTCCCAGATCACTTTTGACTGAACATGGTCATGCGAGCGATCGTGAGCAGGCTACGGGATTAAATTTAGGCAAGTCTGTGAGCAAGCCCTCAAAAGGGCCGTATGCCGGTCGGTCGCGCGAAGGACAAGGGTTAGAGGCAGCCGGACTTGCCGCGTTCGGGGCAGAGCCGGAGCGCGCTCGACAGTGTGAACGGGAAGCGCGGGCTGCGGCGCTCATTGTCCGGCGCCTGGTAGCTCAGAGGGACGGCCACGCCGTGATCAGCCTGGAGATCCTCCCACAGAAAGAACCGTGCACCGGCTCCGGCTGATGTCAGCGACAGGTCGTCGCTTAGCCGGTAACCGTCGTTTCAGACTGCGCCAGCGTCCCCGAACGCGTAGAGCTGGTAGCCGGTCCAGTAGCGGAAATTGAGCTTCTGGTCGAAGCGCAGTTCGAGCGAGCCGTCGTTGTTGCCACTGATCTCGGCTGCGCTATCGCCCGGGCCGGTGGCGCGCCGCCGGTCGTGGCCGAGGGAATCGAGAATCGCGCCACGGCCGATTTCCTCGTCAGCATGGGATGCGAGAAAGGGCAGGGTTATTTCTTCGGCCGTCCGATGCAAGCGGAAGCATTCGAGCAGTAGTTTCTGGCGGCCGAGCGCGCCGTCGTCGACGCCGCCTGGACTGTCGCGTATCCAGTCACGAGCGCCGGCGCGCCACCGCGACGCCGAACAGGAAGGCCACGAAGAGACTGGCCAAGGGTGCCTCGCGCGTGATCGCCGCGACTGTCGCGAGTGGCCGGCCGGGCTTTCGCGCTTCCTCGATCGCGACTGTGAGACGGTCGACGGCTGCATGCAAACCGCCGGCGACTTCTCCGATCGTGCGGGATACATCCGTCGCCGCATCGATGGCGCGCTCGGCCATGCCGGGTTGGGGAGTGGGCTGCGGTATTTCCGTGCTCAAGCGCGAACTCCAGGTCAGACAATATGATGGAGGCCGGCACCTTTGGCTATCCGCGCGAGCGCTCGTTCTGAACAGCGGGTCTGACGACCTTTGGCTATCCGCTACAGGCGCCGTGGTCTTACGGCGGGTGCCGGCCTTGGATGTGCAATTCGGCGCGCGGGATTTTGTTCCTGCGGGCGGGGGGCGGAGCGATCCCCGTGCGACGACGGATGCGAATCTCTGTTAGGCTGGCTGAACCTTGCTGATCTCGGGAGACAGCCGTGACCGATCGAACCATGACGGATCGAGCCCGGCGCATCGCGTTGCTGGGCGCGCCCATCGATATGGGAGCTTCGCAGCGCGGCACCCTGATGGGCCCTGCGGCGCTGCGCACCGCCGGCCTCACGACACTGCTCGAAAGCCTGGATTTCGAAGTCGTCGACTTCGGCGATCTCTCCGTGGCCGAGATCGCAGACCTTGCTGACAGGCCGCCCGAAAAGGCCAATCACTACCGCGAAATTCAGCGCTGGACGCGCGTGCTGAGCCGCAGAGGTTATGAGATTGCGAAAACCGGCGCGCTCCCGATCTTTCTCGGCGGCGACCACACGCTGTCCATGGGCTCGGCCAATGCGATGGCGCGTCATTGGCAGGAGCGCGGGCGCGAGCTGTTCGTGCTCTGGCTCGATGCGCATGCCGATTACAATACGCCGGAGACGACGATCACCGCGAACATGCACGGCATGTCGGCGGCGTTTCTGTGCGGCGAGCCGGGCCTCGACGGCCTGCTAGGCGACGATCCGCGCTCCTCGATCGATCCTGACAGGCTCGATCTGTTCGGCGCGCGTTCGATCGACAAGCTCGAGAAGGAGTTGATGCGCACGCGCCGGATCAGGGTTGTCGACATGCGCCAGATCGACGAGTTCGGCGTCGCCGTTTTGATCCGGCGCGTCATCGAGCGGGTCAAAGCGAGCAATGGCGTGCTGCATGTCAGCTTCGACGTCGATTTTCTCGATCCATGTGTGGCGCCGGGTGTCGGCACCACGGTGCCGGGCGGGGCGACCTATCGCGAGGCGCATTTGATCATGGAGCTGCTGCACGATTCCGGGGTGGTAGGATCGGTCGACATCGTCGAGCTCAATCCGTTCCTCGACGAGCGCGGCCGCACCGCGCGCACCGCGGTCGAGCTGATCGGCAGCCTGTTCGGTCAGCAGATCACCGACCGGCCCACGCCAAGCAATGCCATCGCGCCGGGCGAGTGAAGCGCGAGCCGTTTGTGCATCGCAAAGAACAGAACTGCTGTCGTGGCCGCCGGATTTGGATCAGTCCCGATCGAAATCGCCTGCTTTTGAAATAGCTGCGAATTGCAAATCCGCTTCGCGGAGGGTTTCATGCGGGTCGAGCTTCAGCCGAGGGCCCGCAATGAGCAGCATGATCGACGCCAACCATAAATCCGCGCGAACAACACGCCGTCGCTTCCTGCAGAGTGGCACCGCGGTGGCGGGAGGCGCCGTGCTGGGCGCAAACGCCGCGGTCGCAGCGGAGACAATCTTCCGCCTGCCGTCCCTGAATGGATGAAAACGCCGGGCGAGCCCATGGGAAGCCAGCCCTACGGCACGCCGTCGCCGTTCGAGAAGGGCGTCGTCAAGAACATTTCGAAGAATCTCAAGCAATACATTTCCGCATCCGGCCGGACGCCGTTGCAGGAGCTCGACGGCATCATCACGCCGAACGGCCTGTTCTACGAGCGGCATCATGGCGGCGTCCCGACCATCGATCCGGCGCAGCACCGGCTGATGCTTCACGGTCTTGTCGAGCGGCCCCTGATCTTCAGCATGGACGATCTGCGCCGCTTTCCGTCGGAGTCGCGCGTCCACTTTCTCGAATGCTCCGGCAATCCCGGTTACGCCAAGCCCTACGGCAAGACCGCATCGGACCTCGTGGGTCTGTTGAGCTGCGCGGAATGGACGGGCGTGAGCCTGAAGCTGGTGCTTCAGGAGGCCGGGCTGAAGCCGGAGGCCAAATGGGTCATTGCCGAAGGCGCCGACGCGGCAGCTCTGACCCGAAGCATCCCAATCGAGAAGTGTCTCGAGGACGCGATGCTGGTCTACAGCCAGAACGGCGAGCGGCTGCGCCCACAGCAGGGCTATCCGCTCCGGCTGTTCCTGCCGGGCTTTGAAGGCAATATGAGCGTGAAATGGCTGCGCCGCCTGCACGTGACCGCGGAGCCGGTCTATTCGCGCGAGGAGACCTCGAAATACACCGACCTCTTGCCGGATGGAACGGCGCGCGAGTTTTCCTTCTACATGGAAGCGAAGTCGATCATCACCCGTCCCTCGGGCGGCCAGCGTCTAAGCGCGCCCGGCTTCCAGGAGATCACCGGCATCGCCTGGAGTGGCCATGGCAAGATCAAGCGCGTCGAAGTATCGGTCGATGACGGCAAGAGCTGGCAGGAGGCGCGATTGCAGGAGCCAGTGCTGACTCGCGCCTTGACGCGTTTCCGATTGCCCTGGCGATGGGACGGCAAGCCCGCCGTGATTCAGAGCCGCGCCATCGACGAGACCGGTTATGTGCAGCCGACGTTGGCCGAGCTGCTTGCAGTACGCGGCGAGAATTATTTCTACCACAACAACGCGATCTGGCCCTGGCGCATCGCAGCCGACGGCGAGGTGACAAATGCGCTGGCGTGAGACCTGCGGCGTTGCCTTTGCGATCCTGCTCGGTGCTTGGGCGAGCGGAGCGCAGGCGCAGAGTCCCTACGGCATCGGGCGGCCGGCGACGGCCGCCGAGATCGCGGGCTGGAATATCGATATCGGACGCGACGGCAGCAATCTCCCGACAGGAAGTGGTTCAGTCAGCCATGGACGCGAGGTGTTTGCGCAGCAATGTGCCTCATGCCATGGCGACAAAGGCGAGGGCGGATTGGGTGACCGGCTTGTCGGTGGTCGAGGTGCGATCGGAACGGCCAGGCCTATCCGCACCGTTGGCAGCTATTGGCCCTATGCGCCGACATTGTTCGACTACATTCGCCGCGCCATGCCGCAGAACGCGCCGCAGTCGCTGAGCGATGACGACGTCTATGCAGTGTCCGCCTATGTCCTGAACCTCAACGGGCTGGTGGCAGCGGATGCCACGCTCGACGCCAAATCGCTTGCGGGGGTCAAAATGCCGAACCGCGATGGGTTCGTCGGCGATGCACGTCCAGACGTGAAATGAATCAGAGGAGACGATCGAGTTCCGCGCGGTAGCTCGGAACTTGCTTGAGCAAAAGCGGAACTCGCGGGACGCATTTGAATTAACCCGCGAGAGGAAAAAGTGTGGGTCCTTCGATGACAACTGATCGCTTCGCAAACTCGATGTCCTCAGCGCTTCGCCATCCCGGCGTGATCGCGCTGATTGTGGCCGGCCTGACGATTGCTGCGATGTTGATCGTCGATCACGGGCCGTGGAGCCGCGCCAAGACGCAGCCGGCCCACGTCGCGATGTATGCGACGACGGGCGAGGCTGCGCACGCGGTCGGCGCCAAGGTGCTTCCGACCGAGCCGAAATCGCCGGTCGAGCCGGAGCGGCCGGGGCCAAAGACGTCCTCGACCGTCAATCCCGTGACGCCGTAGCAGGCCTCAGCTCTTGCGACCGTAGCTCAGAAGCCCGCCGCTCGTCTTCGGCGGATGCGCACGCAAGGCTTCCTCGTTCGGCTCGGTACCCCAGCCGGGCCGATCAGGAATGACCAGATGACCGTTTTGAAACACCGGCTCGTGCGTGAAGAGCTCGCGGTCCCAGGCGAGACGATCGATATCGATCTCCATGATGCGCAGGTTCGGCACCGCGGCGCAGAAATGCGCGTTCATCATCGAGCAGAGATGGCCGTAGAAATTGTGCGGGGCGACGTTGACCTCGAACGCTTCCGCGGCGGCTGCGATCTTCATCGATTGCCAAACGCCGTTCCAGGGCGTGTCGATGATCGCGACGTCCATCGCTTGCTCATGGAAATAGGGTAGAAATTCCCGCAGGCCCAATAGCGTCTCGCAGGATGAGATGGGATGCGGGCTCTGCCTGCGGATATAGCCGAGTGCTTCCGGATTGAAACTGTCGATCTCGATCCAGAACATGTCGAGATCGGCGATGGTGCGCAGGATCTTCAGATAGCCTTCGGTCTTGGCGTTGAAGTTGCAGTCGAGCAGGATATCGACGTCGGGCCCCGCGCCGTCGCGGATTGCCTCGAGATGCACGCGCAGGTCGCGCAGGATCTTGCGATCGACGTTGATCTCGGGCGCGAAAGGTGAGCCGAAGCCAGGGCGCCAGCCGGCCGGCTTGCCGTCGTCATAGGAGAAGATGTTGGTCTTGAGCGCGGTGAACTTCTTCTCGCGCACCTCGCGCCCGATCGCCTTGACGCCGTCAAGGTTTTCGATCGGTGGCTTGTACCAGGACGGGTGATTGATCCGCCACGTCGCGCAATGCGACCAGTAGACCCGGACGCGGTCGCGGATTTTGCCGCCGAGGAGTTCGTAGCAAGGCACGCCAAGGCACTTCGCCTTGACATCGAGCAGGGCATTCTCGATCGCGCCGAGCGCCTGCGCCACCACGCCGCCGGCGGCGGGCCGCGTAGCCGCGAACAACTCGGCGTAGATGCGCTCATGCTGGAAGACGTTCTGCCCGATGACCCGGGCGGACAGGCGCTGGATCGCAGCGCCAACGCCGGGCGAGCCGAAGCCCTCGTCGAACTCGCTCCAGCCGACGACGCCGTCTTCCGTCGTCAGCTTGACGAAGTGGTAGTTTCTCCAGCCGGCATCGCAGGCGAGGATTTCGAGGCTTGTTGCTTTTGATGATTTGGTCATGTCGCTCCCTGTCGTCCGGCCTTGCCTGTTTTTCTTATGGTCCGGTAGCAAGCCCGGCCCCAGCCGCAATTGTTAAGCCAACGGCACTGCTCCGTGAAGCCCGCCAAGTACCGCGGGAAGCGCCATCCGGTCTTTTGCAGCGGAAAGCTCCGTAGAATCCAGTGGGGTTAGCCAATGACGGCACTATCGCCGGTCTAATCAGCCGAACAAGGACGACCCGAGCAAGGCGAGGACAGCGAGCGCCATCAGCGCGGTGCCGAGCCAGCCCAGCGCGATCAGCCATGAGCGAGCCCTGAAGCGGCCCATGATGGCGGCGCTCGAGACGATCAGCATCATCATCGCCATGATGGGAACGGCGACAATGCCGTTGAGCACCGCGCTCCACACCAGCATGCGGATCGAGTCGATCCCGGTGAAGCCGAGACCGAAGCCAATGATCGTCGCCGCGGCGATGATGGTATAGAAGCCGACCGCCTTCTCGGGCTTGGCTTCCAGCGTGGCGCGCCAGCCGAAAATCTCCGCAACGCCGTATGCCGCCGAGCCGGCCAGCACCGGGATCGCCAGGAGGCCCGTGCCGATGATGCCGAGCGCGAACAGCGCGAAAGTGAAGTCGCCGGCGAGCGGTCGCAGCGCTTCGGCGGCTTCTGTTGCCGAATTGATGTTGGTGACGCCATTGGCGTTCAGTACCGCGGCCGTGGTCAGGATGATGAAGAAGGCAATGCAATTGGAGAGCAGCATGCCGACGATGGTATCGGCCCTGATGCGCGCGATCTCGGGATCGCCGCCGCTCTGAAGATCGCGCAGCGGCTTGTCGCGCTTGCCCTGGTTCATCTCTTCGACCTCCTGCGAGGCCTGCCAGAAGAAAAGATAGGGGCTGATGGTGGTGCCGAGCACGGCAACGACCATCATGAAATAGTCGGCGCTGACATTCACCTCCGGCCACACCGCGGCGAGTAGCGCCGTGCCCCAGGGAATCTTCACCGTGAAGGCGGTCGCGACATAGGCGAACAGCGTCAGCGTCAGGAATTTCAGCACTGGTGCGTATCGGCGGTAGGGCAGAAAGACCTGGAGCAGGGTCGAGCCGGCCGCGAAGATCAGCGCATGCTCGTGGTTGAGTCCGCCGATCACCAGCGAGAGCGATTCCGCCATCGCGGCGATGTCGGCGGCGATGTTGAAGGTATTGGCGATGACGAGCAGGGAGACCAGCGCCATCACGATCCAGCGCGGTCCGAGCTGCATGACGTTGGCGGCGAGGCCCTTGCCGGTGACCCGGCCGATCCGCGCGCTCACGAGTTGAATCGCGATCATGAACGGCAGGGTCAGAAACACCGTCCACAGCAGTCCGAAGCCGAATTGCGCGCCGGCCTGCGAATAGGTGGCGATGCCCGACGGATCGTCGTCGGCCGCGCCGGTGATGAGGCCGGGACCAAGCCGCCGCAGCAGTGGCGGCCCGGACTTCGTCGGCGCGTCGGAGCGGTCGTTCTTGGCGGTGCGGTGTTGCGATCGGTTCGACAGGGCTGATGTTCCGGAATTGCGAATTTACGCTTCAATTGCGATCATCGCTGCAAAGTTCCATCGCCGGCGAGCGTCGCGCCGTCTGCTGAAGCGGCCGGTCCGTCATGCGTTTGACACGTCGGGCAAAACACCAGTAGATTTCTATCATCACAGAACTCGTCGAGCCCGCACTGTCACTGGTCGCGTACCAGTCGCGGGCTTTTCTTTTGCAGTTGCCTCGCTCCACCTTGAAACGAGTCTCGCGCCCCTGGCGGGTGCGCGAAGCACTTGCGTGGAGCACGTTGAGATTGTAGGGAGCACCATGAGCCTTAGCGTGCCCCCCACCAAGGTCGATGCGCTGAACGCGGAAGAGGCGGCTGCCCTCGACCGCGACGGCTATCTCCTACTGCGGGGCGCAGTTCCTGCAGGGTGGCGCGATGCGCTGCGCGCCGCCTTCGATGCCGGCGTGGGGACCGGCGACCAATGGGCCGCCCCGCGCGGCGCCGGCTGGCGCCACGCCCTCGTCGATCTGGATCCGACGGTGCAGCGAACCTGCCGCCTGCAGTCGCTGCTGGCGGCGGCCACCAGCCCCTGCATCGCGATGGCGCAGGCATGAAAGCCGTCGCCGCCCTGGTCTTCCTCGACGCTTACGGGCCGGACAACGGCGCCACGCGTATCGTTCCGCGTCATCTCGACGGCGGCGAGCCGGACGAGACCCTGTCCCTGACGACGGCGGGCGAGGCGGGGGACATCCTGGTGTTCGACGCCGATCTGCCGCACGGGGCGACCTGCAATCACTCCGGCGCGCGGCGACGCTCGCTGCTGCTGAGCTTCATGCAGGAAGGCAATCGCGCAAGCATGGAGGCCTGCCGCGCCATTCGCAACGTGCGCATGGACACCGGCGAGGTGTTCATCCCCTGAGCGATCGCCTCCGTCTGCTCGGGACGATTTGCGTCGCGGGAATCGCGAAGGATTGTTGATGACAAGGCCGGTCGCGAGCGAGGCCCGTTGGGAACGGCCGGTTCATCGCGGCGTTTGTCCTGTGCAGAACGAGGAAAGCGCCATGGACAGCCTGACGAAGCGCGAGCAACCGGACCGCAGCAAGATCAACATGGACCAGGCCTTCGAGGTCAAGTACTGGACGCACGCGCTCGGCGTGTCGAAGGACGAGCTGAAAAAGGCCGTCGACAAGGTCGGCAATTCGGCCGCCGCCGTCCGCAAGGAGCTGGCTGGGCAGCGTATTTAGCTGGAGGGTATTGTGGGCCTGGAAGCGTCGTCTTCATCGGTGCCTTCATCCTGCTCGCGGCGCTGATCTATCGCATGCTGCGCAACCACTGCCGCAGCCGCACCGAACGCCATGTCGCCGAGCGCATCGTGCGCGAACGGTAAAGCAGAACGAGAGGTAGGACTTCATCGGCAGCAAGGAACGAGCAAGGCGGAGGGACGTTTGCTCGGCAGGAGGAATCACCGATGAAAGCGACAGCTCTTGTTTTGGCCGTCCTGCTCGCCATCTCCGCCGGCTACGCCTCGGCCCATAGCGCCAAGCGACACCATCATGGCTGGTGGAATTCGATGAACATGATGCGCGGCCCCGGCCGCACCGCCGCGCGAACCGATCCGAACGGGACGGCCAGCGGCCCGACGAGCGTCAGCGGTACCGGCCCGGCGAAGTTCGGCGGCCAGATTCCGGGATCGAGCGGCGCTAGCCGGCAGTAGGCCTGGCGGAAACTTGAACGATGCAGCCCGGCCTCGAGCGGGGGCCGGGCTTCGCCCTACTTGATGCTGACGAACATGCCCCAGGCGGCGGCCAGCGCCGCGCCGGAAAAGACAATCATCGGGTTTTCGCAGAACGAGCTGCCATAGGTGCACATGGTGACGCCGAACGAGCCGATCTCGTGCTGGCTCGCTGAGTAGAACAGTCCCGACAGCACCAGCAATGCAGCGGCGACGTAGTACATCGGTCATCTCTCCGAAATTGTCCCGATTGCGTCTGCGCAAGGGGGATGTCCCAGCATGGCGCGAAGAGATTTCATTTCGCCAAATCCGCGTCGCTGCATTTTAGATAAAGTTTGACCCGTCGGGCAAAACACCGGCAAGATGGCAGCATGGGAGCCTATCCCTCGCGAATGTCGGCTTCCGGTCGCTAGAAGCGGACGAAACGCTGGGCGCGTTCTATAGCTTTCGGCTCGCTTGCGAATGTGCGGCGGGCGGCGGTCAAAAGCAGCACAAGGGCGCGAGGTATGGGGACCAAGCGCCCTTGCACGCCCAATCGTCGGTTGCCCTGAGTGTGAGTTCTTGGGGATCGCGGGGCAACCCACGAACGCCGGCTACCGGAACGAATCACTACCTCACGCTGTTGTCATGATTGCGGCGCTTTTCGATTTTGGCACAAACTGCACATCACCGCGGCCCGATCGCGGAGTACTGTTCGTCCAACGGGCGAAACACCGCGTGATGGTCATTCTTCCGGGGACACTGCCAGTGATCCTCAGGGCGGTCCTCGTTCTGATGTTCTGACAGAACATGCGCGATCCGCATGCAGTTGCCACTATCGTTGATGTGTTGCGGCGGGCGTATGGCGACAGCCATGCGCGCCTGCTGCTCCGCGATGGCCTCAGCGTTGAGGCACTGATCGATGCGCTGCTGTCCGCCCCGCTGAGCGAACGTGATGTGGCGCGGCTGATAACCGCCGCGCTGGAGTCGGGCGACTTCGAGATGACGCCGGATTTCACCACGCGTCCTTCGCATCTGAAGTTTATCTACGATCCGCCAAACTCACTGCGGGTGGTCGACATCATCATGCTGACGGAATCGCGCACATTTTCGAGCGCCGATATCTGGCTGCGTCTGCGGGACGTCTAGCCCGCCGGGCCCTGCACGGAAGCGTTCACGGTCGGTGTCGAGGCAGCTACTGGCCGATGGAAGGTCCTGGCGGCGGTCTTTCCCATGGCAGCTAGTGGACCCGAAACGGACTTCAGCGGTCGGTCTCAGTCTCGGCAGTGTCCGTCCAGACTGCATTGAGCGCCAGTACGAAGACCGTTGCCCCACAGCCCAGAGTCCAGGTCGCAGCGACAGCTATCGGTCCAATTGTCGGTCGATACGGAAACCCGGCGGCGTTGCTGACGAGCGCGACGACGACGAGCATCGAGACTGAGGCGATTGGCATCCAGCGAGCGCGCGGCACTGGGCCTGTCGTGATGGCAGCGCGACGCATTGGATAGGTCGCGCCGAAGCAGAGGAATACCGTTGCTATGATTGCGCTTGAGGTACGCCAAACCGCGGTCTCAGTCAGGCCGCAAAGTGCCAACAATGGAGGCGACATGCAGAATGCCGCCGAGAAGAGTCCAGACTCCAGGTACAATCGGGTCAGAACAAGGTGGAAGCCCGATATACCGTGGCGAGTCGTTTGACGCAGGACGATGACGATTGCGCAGAAGCCGGCAAATGTCATTGCCAGAGTCGCAAGCGTGTACAGATATGCGGATCCAAGTAGTTCCATCGTTTCCACTCCCGTCTCAAGTTAGGATCGCGAAGGCAAACCGCTTGATGGGGGAGATCTCAGATGAAGACCAAGACGCCGCAACAGACGGTCACCTTCAAGGCTTCACCGCGCCAAGTGTACGACATGCTGATGGTTTCGAGGGAGCATCAGTCGTTGTCGGGTCAGCCCGCAAAATCGGCCGCAAGGTTGGCGGAAATTTACGGCCTGGGATTCGCACATCTCGGCGCTCCTCCGACATGCCCACCTCGCTCGACCTCGCGAAGTTCACGCGGCATCAAGCATTGCTGCGTGTCGAGTATAATTTCTAGAAGCTGCTTGCGAAACGTCTGCTTGGGCCCTTAGCGGACGCCGCGTCGATTCCGGTCCATCACTGCTTCTGATCTGAGCACTAGCTGGGGGCCGTCGTGCTTGGCACTATGGGATTTTGTGTTGGGGCACTTCTTGTCGATTCGCCTTTGGCATGTATCGAGCTCCTCGGTCCGGGGCTCTGACGCTGGCTCGTGGCTCGAGAGTGAACGTCGGATGCTTCTGGCATGGCCGCGTCCGGCTGCTGGCGGACCGAAGGTCGCGCGCATTGATTGCGCGTCACCGCCTCGACGAAACACGCCTGAAACATTGCTGAAACCAGATCATCCTGAACGCCCCGCCCGCTCGCCGCGACCAACGGAGCGAAAAGGAGACAAGTCATGATCCAGGTCGGTTCGAAGGAAGAAGTCGCGCTGCTGCTGGCGCTGTTCGGCAGGCAGACCACGCCGGTCAAGCAGCCGAGGCCGAAATCCTCGCGCGGGTGAGAGCCCATGCCGGGTTTGGCAGATTGCCAGAGCCTCTTGAGGCTGTTGATCGCAAGGGGAGATCCGAGAGCAATCCCGCTCGCGGAAGGCGCCATCGATCAATATCTGAACATCACGCCGGTCAGCCTCCGCGGGCGCGGCCTGCGCGTGCTCCAGCGTGATGCGCTCGACCAGCACATTGCCGCGGTCGGCGTGCAGCGATCGTTCGCCGAAACGGTGGACGCCTACATCGCGCGGAAGCTTGCGGAAGAGTGACGCCGGCGTCCTCGCCGCGGCTGTAATCCAGTTCACATGCCGATCCTGCTGGTGCCGCTAGGTTAGAACCGGATCGGGCGCCCTTCAGGCGCACGCTGGAGCTGCCGATGATGACTGCACTTGCAAAGGCAATATCCCGCGCAACGGGAGCCAACGTCGAGGTCGAAACTCTCAAAGTGCTGGTGATCTTCTGGGGGGCGGGCCTGCTGCTCTCCCTCGTGGCCGCGATGATCTACGCAACATATCTCGGGGTTGCACTGGACTGACTTCCGCGCAGCGAGCTGCTGCGCATCTGCTGGCGCTCCGCTGTTTACTCATTCTCGCCCGCTGAACCGGACGATGGCGACGAGGCCATGCGACGCGATCAGTCCGGGAGTTTCAGGTGCAGGAATTGATTGAAGGCGCTCGGCTCGTAATCGGCGAAGGCCTCGCCGTTCACGAAAACCATACTTGCGGTAGAGCGCCAGCGCCGGTTCGAACGCCGGGCCGCTTCCGGTCTCGAGGCTCAGCCGGGTCAGCCCGCGCGCTTTGGCTTCGCTTGCGATGTGGTCCAGCGGCAGCGCCGCGACGCCCCGGCGCAGATGATCGGGATGGGTCCGCATCGACTTCACCTCGGCGCTGCCGTCGCCCAGCTCCTTCAGCGCGCTGATGGCGACCACCTCGAGGCCGTAGCGTACCGACCAGACAGTGACGCCCGGCGTCGTCAGCCCGGAGAGGTCGAGCGCGAACGCGCTGCCGGGCGGCGAGCTCGCGTGCACGCCGGCAAGGTGCAGGGCGAGGAGGCGGCGGGTCGGATCGCTGGTGAGGTCGTCGACGTGGATTTCGAACATGGGTGGCTTGTGTGCGGTCTGTATCGGCATTTGGCACGGCTAAGGATCAGGCGCGGGAAGCATCCTCGTTAGAGCGAATGTGGGTGTCGCGGGCTAGCTCGGCCGGCGCTCGCTCATGAATACCTTGAGCTGTCCGAATGCCTCGATTGCGCCCGCACAATTCGAGCAAAAGTGGGACAGCATTGTCTCCGACACGACGGACAATCCGGTGTCTGCCAATAATTTCATCCAGGCGGGCTATCGGCTCTACGAACCCGAGGTGCCCTGGGCTTGGTCGCATTCGCTTTATTGGCGAAGGTCGCTTCGCTGAGCAATTCGAGCAGGTTTCCCTGATGTGGAACGTCACTTTCGCAAACTGGAACGGCGTGCGAGACGTGGCGTAGCTTCGGTAGCCCCAGAATGCCCAACGGCCCGGCAGCTTGATGGCTGCCGGGCCGTTTTTCCATTTCAGGTGAGGTTAGTGAAGCACTTGCGAAGTCGGCGGCGCCGGGCTTTAAGTTTGCTCCTTCAGGAAATTCGGCGACCATAAGCCGATGTAAGGGAGCGCTGTCGATGTCCACCAAGCCTCAATTGCCGGAACGTTCGTCGCGGGCGACGGGAGGGCCGACTGCACTCGATGGTCTTCTCGTCGTCGACTTTACGCGCGTCGTGGCGGGGCCAGCCTGCACGCAGACGCTTGCCGATTTTGGCGCGCGCGTCATCAAGATCGAAAATCCGGACGGCGGCGACGACACGCGCGCCTATGAGCATGCCGAAATCGGCGGCGAAAGCGCGGCCTATCTCAGCCTGAACCGCAACAAGCGAGGCATTGCGCTCGACCTTGCCGTGCCGGAGGCCCGCGAGATCGCGCTGGATCTGATCCGCAGGGCGGATGTGGTCGTGGAGAATTTTTCGAGCGGGGTCATGAAGAAATTCGGCCTCGACTATGAGGCTGTCGCGCCGCTCAATCCGCGTCTGGTCTATTGCTCGATCTCCGCTTATGGACGGACCGGCCCGTTCGCCTCGCGGCCCGGCTTCGATCCCATCACGCAGGCGGAAAGTGGCTTCATGTCGCTCAACGGGTTCGCCGATGGCCCCGCGGTTCGTACCGGCCCACCCATCGTGGACATGGCGACAGGGATGTCTGCCTGCAACGCCATCCTGCTGGCGCTATTGGCACGGGATCGGCTCGGCCGCGGACAGCATGTCGAAGTCGCCCTGTTCGACATCGCCATGGGGATGACCGGCTTCTACGGCATGGCCTATCTGATCAACGGCGAGAACCCTGGCCGGTTCGGCAATTCGCCGAGCGGGTCTCCCACGGTCGGCGTCTATGAGGCCTCCGATGGGCCGCTTTACATGGCCTGCGCGAACGACCGGCTCTATCGCCGGCTGGTGGTCGAGGTGCTGGACCGGCCCGACCTGATCACCGATCCGCAGTTCGCCACGCGCAAGGCGCGCTCCGAGAACAAGGAACTCTTGCGGGCGGCCATCGCGGAGGTCTTTGCGAGCGATACCCTCGAGAACTGGATGGCGAAGATGAAGCTGGCCAATATTCCAGTCGGTTATCTCCGGACGGTCGAGGAGGGCTTCAACGCGCCCGAGGCGCGTCAGCGCCACCGCCTGAGCCGGATTCCGCACCCTACGGCGGACTGGGTCCCCAATATCGAGACCCCGATTACCATGAGCCTGACCAGCGCGATTGATCCTGTTGCCGCACCTCTTCTCGGCGAGCATACCGAGAATGTCTTGCGCGACACACTTGGTTATGACGAGCGTCAGATCACGGAGCTCGCCCAAAAGGGAGTCTTTGGTTCAGGCAAGCCTTCGCCGGCTTGAACCGGAGAGGTTGATTCCGCGGCACCAAGCATCGCGCGGCTTGCGGATCGCTGCTTCGCGATGCCGGCGTTCGCGACATCGCATCCTTTTGGGCTCGGGGTACAGGGCAACCGCGGCCCGTCAACGCTGCCCCAGCTTGATTTAGCGAGGTTCCCGCCGCATAACTGTGTGAAAGCGAGGGACACAAATGGCGCCTGGTCAAGAGCCAAGCATGGGCCAGCCCACCGGTTCGGAATCCGGCGAACGCGCCTATGCGGCAATGCTCGCGAAGACCCGGGCGCTCGTGCCTCGGTTGCGAGAGCGGGCGGCCCGGACCGAAGAGCTGCGGCATCTACCGCCCGAAACCGAACGAGACATGCACGACGCCGGCCTGTTCCGGTTGCTCCAGCCGAGGCGTATTGGCGGGGCTGAGCTCGACTATGTCGCCTTGATCGATTGCACAGACCTGCTCGGACAGGCAGACGCGTCGGTGGCCTGGAATCTCGCCAATCTGGCAAGCCATCACTGGATGCTCGGTATGTTCGAGCAAAAGGCGCAGGATCTCGTCTGGGGCCGTGATCCGGATACGCTGATTGCATCCTCATTCATCTTTCCTGCCGGCCGCGCCACGAAGGTCGACGGCGGATACCGGCTACGCGGAAGCTGGCCATTCTCCTCGGGCGTCGCGTCCTGCGAATGGAACATGCTCGCAAGCGTGGTCTCCTCTGACGATGAAGCGGAAGGCATCGAGTATCGGATATTCCTGCTCCCGAAAGGCGATTACAAAGTCCTCGACACCTGGAATGTCGCGGGATTGCGCGGTACGGGATCCTGCGACGTCGAAGTGCGGGACGCCTTCGTGGCCGACCACATGACGGTCGCCGTCGGTGAGCTCATCGGTGGTCGGTCGCCGGGAAGCAAGATCAATCCCAATCCGTTGTATGCGTTACCTGTGTTCTCGCTGTTTCCTTACGTGCTGTCCGGCGTCGCGCTGGGGAATGCGCAGGCGTGTCTGAATGACTATGTCGAGGTCGTGCGGCACCGCATTTCCACCTACAACCGTGCCAAGCTGAGCGACTTCCAAAGCACGCAAATCAAGATCGCGGAGGCCTCGGCCAAGATCGACGCTGCGCGCCTGATCATGCGTTCGGCTTGTATCGATGCCATGGAAGATGCCAGGCGTGGTCATGTTCCTGATATGGCGGCCAAGACCAGATATCGACGCGACGGGGCTTTCTCAGTGAACTTGTGTACGGACGCGGTCTCGATGCTGTTTGCGGCGAGCGGGGCGCGCGGCCTGTTCACGACGGGCGTGTTGCAGCGGCAGTTCCGCGATGCTCACGCAATCAACTCGCATCTCGCGTTCAATTTCGATGCGGCCGGTACCAACTATGGACGCGTGGCGCTGGGCCTGCCGTCCGAGAATCTCACGTTGTGAGGCCGGCCGATGAACGATCTGCCGAAGCAGCCGGCCGTCCCTGATCCAGCCAACGAACTTGCGAGCGACAGCTCGCCGATCGATCCCCGTGATTTTCGCAACGCGCTCGGCACCTATGCCACCGGCGTAACGATCATCACCGCCGCGGCCCCTGATGGAAGGCCTTATGGCATCACCTGCAACTCGTTCGCGTCGGTCTCCTTGAATCCGCCTCTGGTCCTCTGGAGCCTCGGAGTTTACTCTTCGAGCCTGCCCGTGTTTCAGAACGCCAGCCATTTCACCGTCCACGTACTCGGCACTTCGCAGCAGGCGCTTGCGAACAAATTCGCAAAATCGTCCGACGACAAGTTCGCCGGAATAGAATGGGCGCCGGGCCTCGGCAACGCGCCGGTGCTCGCCGAGAGCGTTGCCAATTTTCAGTGCCGATCCGTCAACCGCTATTATGGCGGCGATCACGTGATCTTTCTCGGCGCGGTCGAGGCCTATGCCTACAATACCAAGGACGCTTTGCTGTTTGCGCGAGGGACGTACGGCCGGTTTCTTGCTGATGACGAGCGCAAGAAATCGCCGTAACGGGCTTCAGGTCGCCTCGACAGCTTTAGCGCTCTGCCGCTGAAAGCTTGTAGATCTCCAGCGCATCCGCATCCGCCCCTCGCGCGGCCTTGGCGAGCCTGAAAAGCTGTCCTGCAAGCGAGGCCATTGGCACAGGCGTGGACGTCGTCTGCGCGACATCGGCGACCGTATCGAGGTCCTTGAGCATCGTTGCGATGTGACCGAGCGGCGGTGAGTGAATCCCCTGGACCATTCGCGGCACGAAGAGCTGAAGCGGAATGGAATCCGCGAAGCCGCCGGCGAGCGCTTCAGGCAATCGATTGGCGTCGATTCCGGCGTTTACGGCAAGGCGCGTTGCCTCGGCAAGCACAGCCATCGCGCATCCGACGATCACCTGATTGCAGAGCTTTGTGGTCTGGCCGGAGCCGGTAGGACCCATATGGGTGAACCTGCGCGCCATGGCCAGCACATAAGGCCGTGCCCTCTCGATGTCGGCTGCTTCGCCGCCGGCCATGATCGCGAGCGTGCCTTCCTCGGCGCCCTTGGTGCCGCCGGACACCGGCGCATCGATCCAGCCTGCGCCGTTCGCAGTTTTCAGTCGCGTTGCAAGATCGCGCGCGGCGTCCGGATGAATCGACGAGAAGTCGACGACAAGCTTGCCTGCGCCCGGAGCCGCTGCAAGACCCTCAGGCCCGAAGATCACCTCTTCGACGGCAGCGGCATCCGTCACGCACATGAAGACGATCTCCGAGTTCGCCAACAGGTCACGAGGCGTGGCTGCGCGCTTGGCGCCGGTCTTGACGAGCGGAGCGACCTTGCCCTCCGAACGGTTCCAGACCGTGACCTGATAGCCAGCCTTGAGCAGACGCCGGGTCATGGGCGTCCCCATGAGTCCAAGGCCGAGATAGCCGAGCCTCTCGACGCCTTGCGGGTTTGCCTTGCTCACATCAGCCATAGGTTGCCTCCTTCTGCCGCGGTGTAGCGCTGCGCGACCGTTGCTCTACCATACATGGCGCATCCCACCGCGAAACCGCCCGGCTCGCATGGCTTGCCTGACTGTTTGAACCATGAAACATTTGAGGCGGTCGGGTTGGGTGGCGCCGGTCGGCGCCGGAGCAGCGGAGTGGGCACGATGCGAACCGTTTCGAAGTGGATCCTGGCTTTGGGGGCGGCAGCGGCGGTGAGCGCGGGTCCAACCTCGTCGTGGGCGCAGCAAACGATCCGCGTCGGCTGGACGATCCCGGCCGAGGAATCCAAATACTGGATGATGCGCCGCCCGGCTGAATTTCCCGATATCGGCAAGACCTACAATATCGAATGGACCCAATTCCAGGGCACCGCGCCGATGACGCAGGCGCTGGCAGCCGGTGCACTGGATTGCGCCACGCAAGCGCCGCTGTCGCTCGCCAACGGCGTGGTGGGCGGCAATCTCAAGGCCTACATCGTAGCGCAGCATGTCTTCGAGAAGCCCGGCGGCTTCTCGGTCTACTGGGCGGTGAAGGACGACTCGCCGATCAAGACGATTGCCGATCTCAAGGGCAAGACGGTCGGCATTTCCGTCATTGGCGGCGGCACGCAAGGCCCCTTCAACCTGCTACTCAAGCAGAATGGCGTCGATCCGGCCAAGGACATCAAGCTGGTCGAGGTCGGCTTTGCCGTCTCCGAAGATGCGCTGCGCCAGGGTCGCGTCGACGCGGTCAACATGAACCAGCCGTTCGCTGCGCGCGCCGAGGCGAAGGGCGGCACCCGAAAGCTGTTTTCGTTATCGCAGGCCATGCCGAACATCGTGCACATCCTGGAAGCTTGCCGCGCCGATTTCGTCGACAAGAATCCGGAGCTGGTCAAGGCTTACGTTCGCGACATTACCTTGGGCATGAAGAAGGCGCTGGCAAACCGCGAAGAGACCTTGAAGGTCGTGTCCGAAGTGCTGAAGGCGCCCGTTCCGGTGCTCGAGACCTATCTGCTCAAGGATAACGATTTTGGTCGCGAACCAGGTGCGGCGCCAAACTTTCCAGCGATCCAGAAGATGCTGGATATCTATGCGGAGACGGGCTTGCTGCCGAAGCTGGACGCCGCGCAGTTCAAGCATCCGACGATCGTCGCACCGCTGCAATAGGCGACAGAGCCAATTAATCGCAGAAGGAGACCGCGACGTCCCGGTTGGTTCGGGACGTTGCATCAAGAAGACGCACACATGAAGAAGTTGCGATCACGGGTCACGACAGACGGCCTCGACCGGGCCCCGCACCGTGCATTCATGCGCGCAATGGGTCTCGACGACGCTGCGATTGCCAAGCCGATGGTGGGCGTCGTCAGCATGAAGGGCGAACAGACGCCCTGTAACATGACTCACGACTTCCAGGTGGCCGCGGCCAAGACGGGAATCGAGGAGGCCGGCGGCACGCCGCGTGAATTCTCGACCGTGTCGGTCTCCGACGGCATCAGCATGAATCACGAGGGGATGAAGTTCTCCCTGTTTTCGCGCGAGCTGATCGCCGATTCGATCGAGGCCGTCGTCCATGGTCTCGCCTACGACGCGCTGATCGGATACGGCGGATGCGACAAGACGCTACCCGGCGTGATGATGGGCATGGTTCGCTGCAACGTGCCATCCATTTTCATCTACGGCGGCAGCTCGTTACCGGGGCGCGTGGACGGGCGGACCTTGACGGTGCTCGACTCCTACGAGGCTGTCGGCAGCTTCATGACCGGAGAGATCGACGGCGCCACGCTCGAGCGGATCGAGCGAGCCTGCCTGCCGACCATCGGCGCGTGCGCCGGCCAGTTCACCGCGAACACCATGGGGATGGTGTCGGAGGCGATGGGCCTCACCATTCCCAACGTCTCGATGGTGCCAGGTGTTTATGCCGAACGCGCGCAGATATCCCGACGCGCCGGGCGGCTGATCATGGAGATGCTGGAACGTGGCGGGCCACTGCCACGCGACATCGTGACGCGGAAATCCCTGGAGAACGGCGCAGCGATAGTCGCCGCCACGGGCGGCTCGACCAACGCCGCCCTGCATCTGCCGGCGATCGCGAACGAGGCCGGCATCGCGTTCACGATCGATGATGTCGGCGAGGTCTTTGCCAGGACGCCGCTGATCGGAAACCTGCGGCCAGGCGGCAAGTACACGGCAAAGGATGTCTACGACATCGGCGGCGCGGCCGTTGTGATCCGCGAGCTGATCCAGAGCAGGCATATCGATGGCAGCTGCTTGTCCGTCACGGGCCGCACGCTTGCCGAAGAATATGGCGCGGCCAACGCGCCCGATGGCGAGGTTGTTTACGCGGCTCGCGCACCGATCATGCCCGACGGTGGCGTGGCCGTGCTGAAGGGAAATCTCTGTCCCGATGGTGCGGTGATCAAGGTCGCAGGCCTGAAGAGCCAGTTCTTCGAAGGCGTGGCGCGCGTGTTCGAGGACGAGGAGGCTTGCGTAGCAGCGGTGCGCGGCCGCAGCTACAAGGCGGGCGAGGTGCTGGTGATCCGCAATGAAGGGCCGGTCGGTGGCCCCGGCATGCGCGAGATGCTCGGCGTGACCGCGCTGATTTACGGGCAGGGCATGGGCGAGAAGGTGGCCTTGATCACTGATGGCCGGTTCTCCGGCGCGACCCGCGGCATGTGCATTGGTTACGTGTCCCCCGAAGCGTTTGTTGGCGGTCCGCTAGCGCTTGTTCGCGACGGAGACAGGATCCGGATTGATGCCGCAAACCGGCGGATGGATGTGCTGGTCGACGAGCAGGAACTCGGTGCACGCCGGCGTGATTGGAAGCCACGGCCGCCTCGTCACCGCGCAGGTGCGCTCGCGAAATACGCGCGACTGGTCGGCCAGGCTCCGGGCGGAGCCGTTACGCATGAGGGCCCGGCAGAATGGCCCTGGTTCGAATGACGCGCCGTGCCTGTGTGGAAGCAGCCAGTGGTCTGGCAAGTTTCTTGCTAAGCTCGTGCCGCTGAAGAAGGACTTTCAGCAGGCTAACGAAGCGACGTGTGTGCGCGAGTGAAGCGAGAGACGGGATGAAGGTATTGCCTTCGAGATCGAGTGAATGGGTGAGACCGGTGGTATCGCAAAAACCGGCTTCCGCGATTATCGAGATCGACCGCGTCTCGCAGGTTTTTCAGACCTCGACGCGCAAGGATCATTTGGCGTTATCAGACATCTCGCTGACGATCGAAGAAGGAGCCTTCGTCTCCATCCTCGGCCCATCCGGTTGCGGCAAGTCGACATTGCTTTACATCGTCGGCGGCTTCGTCAGCCCAACCAGCGGCGCGGCCAAGATAAAGGGACAGGCGATCACGGGGCCGGGGCCGGATCGCGGTCCCGTGTTCCAGGAGTTCGCTCTGTTTCCGTGGAAGACCGTGCTGGGCAATGTGATGTATGGCCCGCGCCAGAAAGGTGTGCGCGCCACCGAGGCTGAAGCGCAGAGTCGGGCCTTGATCGAGATGGTCGGCCTCAAAGGCTACGAGAACTTCTATCCCAAGGAACTTTCGGGTGGCATGAAGCAGCGTGTGGCACTGGCCCGGACGCTGGCTTACCATCCTGAAGTCCTGCTGATGGACGAGCCGTTCGGAGCGCTCGACGCTCACACCCGGACGCGCCTGCAGAACGACCTCCTGAACATCTGGGAGCGTGACCGCAAGACGGTGCTGTTCGTCACCCACTCAGTCGACGAGGCCGTATTCCTGTCGGACAAGGTCGTGATGATGTCGAAATCGCCCGGCCGCATCCGGCAGGTCATCGACATCGACTTGCCGCGGCCGCGGCGCCGCAACGAGCTTTTGCTCGATCCGCGCTACCAGAAGTATGTCGTTGATATCGAGCGCATGTTCGATGAGAGCGACGAGACCGGATCTCCCTCATGATGTCGGCGGCTGCCTTGACCAGACGGGCTGCCCCGGTGCTGGCTTGCATCGGACTGCTGGCAGTGTGGCAGGTCGCGTCGCTGGCGCTGAAGAATGACAGCTTTCCAACGGCGATCGAGGCGATCCGCGCGATCCCGGACATCCTTGGTGACAAGGAATCGCTGATCAACATCCTGGCTTCGCTTCGCCGGATGGCCATCGGGTTTGGCGTCGCCGTGCTTGTTTCGGTTCCACTGGGCCTCTTGATGGGGCGGAGCCGGGCGGTCGCCGCTTTCTTCAATCCGCTGCTGATGGTGATCTATCCGGTGCCGAAGGCGGCATTGATGCCCATCATCATGCTGTGGCTGGGCGTTGGCGACATCACGAAGACGCTGGTGATCTTTCTCGGCGTCAGTCTGCCCGTGATCTATCACAGCTTCGAGGGCGCCAAGGCGGTCGAAGAGAAGATGCTGTGGTCTGGTGCAGCGATGGGACTCTCGGCTGCGCAACGCCTGGTGCGGATCGTATTGCCTGCGGCGTTGCCGGAGATCCTGACCGGGTGCCGTACCGGGCTGGTGCTGGCGCTGATCACGATGATCACCAGCGAGATGATCGCCCGCCAGTCCGGGGCCGGGAACATCCTGTTCAATGCGCTCGACATGGGCCAATACGACACCGTCTTTGCGATGATCATCATCGTGGGGGCCATGGGGATCTGCCTCGATGCGATCTTTGAGCGGATCCGAGCCAGGCTCGTCCGCTGGTCCGAGCCTCAGTTCGACATGCCGCTGAGCTTCTCATGATATCGCGACTTCTCTCAGTAAACGTCATTCTTGGGCTCGCGCCGATCGTGCTGGTGATCGCTGTGTGGCAGGGCATCGTCTCGTCAGGCCTCGCACCGGCCGTCTTGTTGCCGCCGCCCGGGTTCGTGTTCAGCCGGCTGCTCCAGCAGCTCGTGACGTGGACGTTTCAGCAGGAGATTGCGGCGACCCTGATCCGGCTGTTTGCCGGTTTTGCGATCGCGGTCGTGCTCGGCGTCGGCATGGGCATTGCGGCCGCCGCCAGCCCTGCAATCAATGCTGTGGTTCGGCCGATCGTGCGCGTCCTGGCGCCGTTGCCCAAGGTTGCGCTCTATCCGGCACTCCTGCTGTTGCTCGGTTTCGGCCACGGATCGAAAATCACGCTGGTCGCTGCGGACGCACTCTTTCCTATTCTGCTGTCCACCTATTACGGCGCGTCGACGGTCGAGCAGAAGCTGATCTGGTCGGCCATGGCGGCGGGAACACCGCGCTACGAAATCCTCTTCAAGGTGGTGTTGCCGGCGGCGATGCCGTCAATCCTGACCGGCTGCCGGATCGGCCTTGTCATTTCCTGCATCGTGGTGTTTCTGGCCGAGATGATCACGTCGACGGATGGACTGGGTCATGCCTTGGTCACGGCGGCCCGGACCTTTCAGGCCGTGGACATGTTCGTGCCACTGATTACGATCTCGCTGCTGGGCTTGATCCTGAATGGCCTGTTGGGAGCCGTGCGGTCATATCTGCTTCGGGGTTTCCCCGAGGCGTAACGAATTGAACAAGAAACCACGTACCGGGAGTGAAACATGCTGGCTGATCGCATCGAAGCAAAATGGATCGACGCGTTTTGCGAGATTTTCGAGCGATGCGCCGTCAAAGCTGGCGACACCGCGGCAATCCTCTCGGAGACGCAATCGCGCGCGTTGAATGTTCATCTGGCGGAGCTCGCGCTGCTGCGCATGGGCGCGCGGCCATTTCATGTGGTGATGCCGACCCCACGCAACCGCCACGTCGTGCCGGTTCGCTCGACAGGGGCGAGCGAGGCGATCCAGCGACTTGGTCCAGTCATCACTGCGCTTCAGCAGGCCGGCTTTGTGGTGGATTGCACCATCGAGGGCCTGATGCATGCCGTGGAAACGCCCGAGATACTGAAGGCCGGTGCGCGAATCCTGGTGATTTCCAACGAGCATCCTGAGGCGTTGGAGCGCATGGTGCCGGATCCGGCACTTGAGAAGCGTGTTCGTGCTGCGGCAAAGATGCTGCGCGGGACCAAGCGGATGCGCGTGACTTCGAAGGCCGGTACGGCGCTCGACGTGGATATGGTTGGAGCTTCAACGGTCGGCGTATGGGGCTGGACCGACAAGCCGGGCACGCTCGCGCACTGGCCGGGCGGCATCGTCGTCAGCTTTCCCAAGAGCGGAACGATAAACGGCACGCTGGTGATGGCGCCGGGCGACATCAACCTCACCTTCAAACGTTACCTGGCGTCGCCGGTGAAGATGACGCTGAAGGACGATTATGTCGTCGAGCTGGAAGGCGAGGGCACGGATGCGGCGATGATGCGCGCCTATCTCGCTGCCTGGGGCGATCGGGAAGCCTATGCGGTGTCGCATGTCGGCTTCGGCATGAATCCGGGCGCGCGCTACGAAGCGCTATCGATGTACGATCAGCGCGACACCAACGGCACAGAGATTCGTGCCGTCTCCGGCAATTTCCTGTTCTCGACCGGCGCGAACGAATTTGCCGGCCGCTACACCGCGGGGCATTTCGATCTGCCGATGATGGGAACGACGATCGAGCTCGATGGCGTCGCGGTGGTGCGGGAAGGCGTGCTGCAGGACGTCTTCGGCTAGTTGCCGTCGAGCACGGGCGGGCGAGCCAGGTCAAAGTGCCGGAGCAAGTCCACCATGGCCTGAAGCCGCTTTACCCGATAGGCATCGACGTCCATGCCCGAATAATCAAGAAAGCCTGCGCCCGTTCGCAGGCCGATCCGGCCTTCATGCATGTTGCGGGAAATGACGTCCGGCGCGCGATAGCGGTCGCTGCCAAGCGCGCCCTCGAGATAGCGGCTGGCATAGTACAGGATGTCGCCGCCACCCCAGTCGATGAACTCGAGCAGCCCAAGTACGGCGTAGCGGAAGCCGAATCCGTAGCGGATCGCCTTGTCGATCTCTTCCGCACTGGCGACGCCTTCCTCGACCATGCGCGCGGCTTCATTCATCGCGAGTGCCTGGATGCGGGGGACGATGAAGCCTGGTGTTGCCGCGCAGACGACCGGCACCTTGCCGATGCCCTCGAGCAGCGCCTTTACCTCGTCGATGATGGCGGGGTCGGTAGCCTTGCCGGGCGAAACTTCGACCAGCGGAATCAGATAGGCCGGATTGAGCCAATGCACGTTGAGGAAGCGGCGAGGGTTCACGATCGCGCCGGATAGATCGTCGACGAGGATGGTCGACGTGGTCGATGCAATGATCGTATCCGGGCCGACTTGCCTTGATGCGGACCCCAGCACTTCGCGCTTGAGCTCGACGACCTCGGGAACGCCTTCGAAAATAATTCCCGCGTCGGAAAGCGCTGGACCGCTCTGGCTGGCCGGCACAACCGAGACCCGTGCGATGAGCGGGCCGACATCTGCCTCGGTCAGCAGCCCCAGGTTTGACAGGCTGGCGAACGTCTTCCTGACCTCGCCGAGCCCGTCCGTTTCCAGCCTAACGAAATCCTCCGCAGAACGCGCCTTGACGTCGATCATCGTAACCCGGTGCCCCGCATAGGCGAACGCGACGGCGATACCGCGTCCCATGCGTCCGGCCCCGAGGCAGGCGATGTTGGCGCGGCCGGTCATCGGTCAAAATCCCCTGCGAAGGAGCGTCTGCAGTTCGGTCTTGCCGAGATTGCCGAGTCCCAGCGCCTCGAGCGTTCGGCCGCTTTGCGCAAAATCCTCGCCACAGACTGCACCACCGATGGCCAGGAAAGCCTTCGCAAGCGGTGTGTCCACGCCCGCCAGCCCGGCGACGGAGACCAGTAGCGACAGCCCAAGCCGCAAGTCTTCGCGGATGTAGCGGTGCTCGGTCAGCACGATGCGTTCACGCCAGTCGCCGGAGTCGGTCAGGCGGTCATGCGAGCCGCGGCCATACATCCAGATCTCGCCCTCCTTAGCGTAGTGGTGAGCAAGCGGGAAATGCGGCGCGCCGTATCCGAGCGCCTCGCGCACCGCGATCCGCTCGGCGTCGAGCGCATCGGTCACCCGGCGGATCGCAGCTTGTGTTCCCTCCTTGTGGATGTCCCATTTTTCGAAATGCTCGATCGGGCCCGCATTCATCACGATCAGCGGCGGATGGATGATCGGGCCTGCGTTCATCAGCGCGCCGGATAACGCGTCCCCACAGGGCTCGATCGCATCAGGGAAAGCGCGTCCGATGACTTCGAGCGCGTGCGGCGCCTGGTCGAGCGGGAACACGCCGACCGGGAGCCGCTTGGCGCGGATGGTGATCGCGACCTCGAATGGTCCGTGCTTGCGGGTCAGCCAGGGCAACGTCCCGGTCTCGGCAAAGCTCGCCCTGGCGTGGTTGCCGGCATCCCGCGCAGCTCGGGCGAAGATCATCGAGCCGAATGTGGCCGGCGGCAGAAACACGACCTGGCCATCCCGCAGATGCGGAGCAAGCGAGCGGGCAATGTCCGGCTGTGCGAAGGCGGGGGCAGGGCACAGGATCAACTCGACACCGTTGACGGCCTCGGCAATATCGGTCGTGACCAGTGCCAATTGCGTCTCGTGGCGGCCGTTATGATCCTTCACCACGATACGGGAGCCGGCGGCGCGATGTGCTGCGACCTGATCAGCGTTGCGGCGCCAGAGCCGGACCTCATGCCCCGATAGCGCAAAGTCGCCTGCGGCCGCGAAAGAGCCGTTTCCTCCACCCAGAACCGCAATCTTCAAGATGCTTCTCCTTGCGCGCGCGACTGCGCATCGAGCTGCTTCAGCAGGAAATGCTGGACCTTGCCCAGCGCCGTGCGCGGCAGGTCCGTGACGAAGACGATGTCGCGCGGAACCTTGTATCGCGCGAGCTGCGTCTGCACGTGCACTCTCAGTTCGTCCGCTTCGAGCCGGCATCCTGACCGCTGGATGACATAGGCAACGGGCACTTCGTCCCAGCGCGGATCCGGCCGGCCAATCACTGCGCATTCGCTGACGTCAGGGTGTTCGAGCAGCACCCGTTCGACCTCGGCCGGATAAACGTTCTCTCCCCCGGAAATGATCATGTTCTTCTTACGGTCGCGGACCCAGAAATAGCCATCCGCGTCGCACAAGCCGATATCGCCAGTGCGATACCAGCCATCGTGCAGCGCATCGCGCGTGGCGTCGGCATTGCCCCAATATTCGAAGAACACGTTGGGGCCACGGACCGCGATCTCGCCCGGCGTGCCTGCGGGTACTTCGGTGCCGGCTTGATCGATCACCTTGGCTTCGCAGCACAGGCCCGCAAGTCCGGTCGATCCTGCCCGCGAAAGATCGCCCCCGAGGCGGGTGTAAACGGCAATGGGGCAGGTTTCCGTCGAGCCGTAGACCTGGAGCACCGGAACGCCGCGCGCGACGAAGCGGTCGATCAGGTGTGGCGGCACGATGGTCGAACCGGTGGCGACGGACTTTAGCGACGAGAGGTCGGTCGTGGCCCAGGCGGGGTGCTCGCTCACGGCCTGGATGATCGCCGGAACCATCACGGTCAGCGTCGGCCGCTCTCGCTCGATGGCCGCGAGCGTAGTGTCCGGCGCGAAGCGGGCATGAATCGTGACTGTCGCACCGATCTGGAGCGCCGGCGTAGTCTGGATGTTGAGGCCGCCGACATGGAAGAACGGCAGCACCGTCAGCACATGATCGTCGGACGTCATGTTGTGCATGTGCTGGCTCATGACGCCGTTCCAGAACAGCGCCTCCTGACGGAGCACCGCGCCCTTTGGCCGTCCCGTCGTTCCCGACGTGTAGACGATGAGGAGTGGGCAGGAGAGGTCGGTGTGCGGATTTTGGCTGCTGCCGTCGCCGCGCGCCAGCAAGGTCTCGAATGCGGTGCCACCAGGCGGTTCGAAATCAAGGCCGACGACGGCAGTCCCCGGCGTAGTCCGCGCAAGCTCTGGAAGAACTGCCTCAAGCGCCTGCTCGAGCACCAGGACCTTGGCGCCCGCATCGGTGAGAATGAAGAGCTGCTCGGCGACGGCCAATCGCCAGTTCAGCGGCACCAGCATGGCGCCAAGCCGCGCGCATGCATAGAGCAGAACCAGATAGTCCGGCCGATTGAGGCTCAGGATCGCGACGCGGTCGCCGCGGCCGACGCGAAATTCTTGCTTCAAGGCAGTGGCGGTCTGCTCGATTCGCGCGGCGAATGCGGCGTAGCTCAGCCGCTGCCCCTCGAAGGCGATGGCCGTCTTGTCTGGCGCGAACGCCGCGTTGCGATCGATCAGACTACAGAGGTCCACCGTCAATCGTCCGTTTCGCCGGCCTCGTACAGCGCCTCGCGCCCGATGCGGTCGAGACAGAGCTCGGCTGTCCAGGGCAGCATCAGCGAGCCGCAGCGGCTGTCGCGATAGATACGCTCGAGCGGCAGCGCCCGGAGCATGGCCTGACCGCCGCAGGTGCGGATCGCGAGCGCGGCGAGCTCATTGGCGCCTTCCATCACCGAATATTGCGCGGCATAGGCCCGCAGCACCTGTTCCTTGCTCGGATTGGCGCGCGCCTCCGTGACAGCCTGGAACCAGATCGCCTTAATCTGCTCGAGCTTGATCTGCATCTGCGCGACCGCGATCTGCTTGGTCGGATACATCCGGCGCTTGACCGGCGGCATGCCTGGCACCTCGCCGCGCAAGTAACGCACGGTGAAATCGTAGGCGGCTTGCGCGAGGCCCATATAGGTCGGCGACAGCGTCAGGAACATGTGCGGCCAGCGCATCGCGGCCTGGAAGTAGACGCCGCGCGGCATCAGCGCAGAATCATCCGGCACGAACACGTCCTTGAACAGGAGCGTCCGCGAGACCGTTCCGCGCATGCCGAGTGGATCCCAGTCGCCGACGACCGAGACGCCCTCCGATGTCGCGGGGATCGCCAGGTAAAGGGTGTTGCGGCGCGAAGCCTTTTCGCCTTCCTCGATCTCGGTGCAGAGCACGCCGTAATAGTCGGCGTGGCCGGAGAGCGATGCAAAGATCTTCTTGCCGTTGACGACCCAGCCGCCCTCGACCGGCCTTGCTTCCGTGCCGAAGGCAACGCCGCCTGCCGCTGCCGCACCGCCCTCGGAGAATGGCTGCGAGTAGATCGCACCGTCCTCGATGATGCGCTTGTAGTGGACTGCGCGCCGCTTCTCGTGTTCCGCGCGTGTCTCCGCATCCATGTCGAGATCATCAGCCAGCGGGCCCGACCACAGCGTCGAGCAGACATGCATGTTCCAGGTCAGGGCGGTCGCACCGCAATAGCGGCCGAGCTCGGCTGCAGCCAAGGCATAGGTCTGGTAGTTCGCACCAAGTCCGCCGTGTTTCTTGGGAATGGCGATGCCGAGCAGGCCGACGCGATGCAGGTCGCGATAATTCTCAGTCGGGAAGGTCGCCTCGCGATCGTAAGTCGCGGCGCGACTGGCGAACACGCTCTGACCAATCTCTCTTGCGCGCGTGACGATGCCGGCCTGCTCGTCGCTCAAGCGGAACGCCACGGGATCGAAGATCGGGACATCAAGGGCAACCTTGTCGGTTGCGCCAATGTTCTTGCTGACTTGCATAGTCATTGCGCAGTCACCTTACGCTTTGGTCGCGACGGAATTCAGGAATTGGCCGAGAGCCTCGTCAAAAGCATCGGGGCGTTCAAGGTTGGCGAGATGACCGACACCGGCCAGCTCGACATATTCGGCCGAGGGAATGTAGGTCGCTGTCTTGGCCATCATGGGCGCTGGCGCATTGTTGTCCTTGGAGCCGGACAGCAGCAGCGTCGGGACGGAAATATCCTTGAGCGTGCTGCGCTGATCGAACCCGATCAAGGCCAGCATCATGGCGCGATAGCTCGCCTCGGGCACGCTTCCCATACACTCCCGCGCAAGCTCCATTCCTTGCGGATCCGGATCGTCGCCCACAAGCTCCTTCACCAGGGAGGGCGCGAGCGACTTCATCGTCTCGCCGCGGTCGAGCGGTCCAAGGCGGGCCGAGATGAACGATCTCTGCCAGTCGCCATCAGCTTTGCCGAAGGCAGGGCTGGTCTGCGCCAAGACGACCGCGCCTGCCATTTTGGGGGATTGCACCAGCCACTTCTGGACGATCATGCCGCCGATCGAATGGCCGACCAGAATGGGCCTGCTTGCGCCGATCTGTTCGATGAATTGCTGGAGCGCATCGGCCAGGGCCGCAATGCTGACGCTGGCAAGCGGCGCCGATCCGCCATAGCCCGGCATGTCCCATGCGATTGCGTGGAAGCGATTGCCAAATGTAGCAAGCTGCTGCCGCCAGGCCCGTGCCGCGCCGCCAATGCCATGCAGGAAAATCAGGGGTGTCGCGTCCGGGTCGCCCGCGGCTTCATAGGCGAAGCGTCCGTCCTTTGTTATCATTGGCGCAGGCTGCGACACGCGACATCCCTTTGCTTGGCTCGTCGATGCTAACAGGCCTGTGGGGGATGGGAAGAGATAATTTTATACTTAAAGCAATATTCGGGCCGGTCTCTCGCGGGCGTTCGCAGCGTCGATCGGGCGCTTTCGTTGCAAAAATTTGAAGGTTAAAATATATCGGACTAACGATCAGTAGATCCGAGGGAGCCCGCGCATGTCCGCATTGCCGCTTTCGCCTCACGCGCTGGTGACCGGTGGTGGTCGCGGCATCGGACGCGCGATTGCGGCGTCCCTCGTCGGTGCGGGTGCCACTGTCACGGTGCTTGGCAGGAACGCAGCAACTCTCGAAGAGGCCGTCAGTGCGGGAGCTGCGCATTTTTCGGCCGTCGCCGACGTTTCAGATGAAGCTGCGCTGAAGGCCGTCATCACGGAAGCGAGTGCGCGGAAGCCGATCGATATCCTCATCGCCAACGCGGGCAGTGCTGAATCCGCGCCATTCGCGAAATCGGACAGTGCTCTTTTTTCACGCATGATGGATGTCAATTTCATGGGCGTGGTCCATGCCATCAGCGCTGTGCTGCCGGGGATGAAGGATCGCCCCTACGGCCGTATCGTCGCGATTGCGTCGACGGCGGGGCTCAAGGGCTATGCTTACGTGAGCGCGTACACGGCCGCCAAGCACGCTGTAGTCGGTCTCGTGCGCTCGCTCGCCCTCGAAATGGCCGGCAGTAATGTGACCGTGAATGCGGTCTGTCCCGGCTTCACCGACACCGATCTGGTCGCCGGCAGCATCGAAAACATCATGAAGAAGACAGAACGAACCCGCGAGCAGGCGATCGCCGAGCTTGCGAAGCATAATCCGCAAGGAAGGCTGATCACGCCTCAAGAGGTGGCGGATGCCGTGCTTTGGTTGTGCGGTGAGGGCGCCGGTGCGATCACTGGGCAGGCGATCGCCGTTGCTGGTGGTGAGATCTAGCGTGACGCGGGTTCGGAACAAGAAAGCTAAGGAGATCGCATGAGTAGACCAGCCAATCCCGTCACCGTGCCCCTCGCGGACTATTCGCCGCAACACTTCCTGCTGGCCGTGGTCGACGGCGTTGCCACGGTGACGCTCAATCGTCCCGAACGGAAGAATCCGCTGACGTTCGAGAGCTACCGGGAGTTGACGGATTTCTTCCGCGCCTGCGCCTTCGACGATGCGGTGAAGGCGATCGTCGTCACCGGCGCCGGCGGCAATTTCTCGTCCGGCGGCGACGTGTTCGAGATCATCGGTCCACTCGTGAAGATGGATACAAAGGGGCTGACGGCCTTCACGCGGATGACGGGCGACCTCGTCAAGGCGATGCGCGCCTGCCCGCAGCCAATCGTGGCCGCGGTCGAGGGCATCTGCGCCGGCGCCGGTGCCATCATCGCGATGGCGTCAGACATGCGCCTTGCGGCGAGCGGTGCCAAGGTCGCGTTTCTGTTCAACAAGGTGGGCCTTGCCGGCTGCGATATGGGCGCCTGCGCGATCCTGCCACGGATCATCGGCCAGTCCCGCGCCTCCGAGTTGCTCTACACCGGCCGGTTCATGACCGCGGAGGAGGGGGAGCGCTGGGGCTTCTTCAGTCGCATCGTCACGCCAGAGCAGGTGCTGCCCCAAGCGCAGCTGCTCGCAAAACAGATCGCGGAGGGGCCGACCTTCGGCAACACCATGACCAAGCGGATGCTGGCCATGGAATGGGCGATGTCGGTGGAAGAGGCGATCGAGGCGGAAGCCGTTGCTCAAGCCCTTTGCATGACGACGGCCGACTTCGAGCGCGCTTTCGAGGCCTTCGCCAACAAGGTCAAACCGGTCTTCAGGGGCGACTGAGCCGGCGGGACTTTCCTGCGGGAAGGCCTGCAACAGGTACTTGCGCGAAATTATTTTAGGGTTAAAATAATTTCCGCCGGGTCAATTGGCGAGGCTCCCATGAAAGTCGCGATCATCGGTGGCGGACCTGCGGGTCTCTATGCTGCGATCCTCCTCAAGAAGCAGCGGCCAAGCGCCGACATCACGGTATACGAGCGCAACCGTGCCGACGACACCTTCGGCTTCGGCGTGGTGTTCTCCGACGCCACACTGGACAATTTCGAGAAACACGACCTCCCGAGCTACCGCCGCATCACCCAGGAATTCGCGTACTGGGACGACATCGCCGTACATTTCCGCGGCACCGTGCACCGGGTCGGTGGCAACGGTTTTTGCGGCTGCTCGCGGCGCAAGCTGCTGCTGATCCTGCAGGAGCGGGCGCGCGAGCTCGGCGTCAACTTTCATTTCGAAGTGGACATCGATGACGAGTCCCGCTTCGCCGCCGCCGATCTCATTCTGATTGCGGATGGTATCAACAGCCGTTTCCGCGAGAAATACCTCGATCATTTCCAGCCGGAAGTCGACCTCCGGTCCAACAAGTTTGCCTGGATGGGATCGACCAGGCCGCTCGATGCCTTCACCTTCATCTTCCAGGAGACGGAGTGGGGGCCGTTCATCGCGCACGCCTATCAGTACGAGGCCGGGCACTCGACCTGGATTTTCGAGACTGATCCGGAGACGTTCGAGCGGGCGGGCCTGACGGGGCTGGACGAGGTCCAATCCGCCGCGCGGATGACCGAAATTTTTGGATGGTTTCTCGATGGGCACAAGCTGCTCACCAACCGTTCAATGTGGCGCAATTTCCCGATGATCCGCAGCGAGCGCTGGGTCAAGGACAATATGGTCCTGCTCGGCGACGCCAAGGCGAGTGCGCATTTCTCGATCGGCTCCGGCACCAAGCTTGCCATGGAAGATGCGATCGCGCTGGCCGAGGCGATGGAGAAGGCGCCCAACATCAAGGCGGCGTTGGACGTCTATGAGCATGGCCGCCGTGAGGAGGTCGAGAAAACGCAGCACGCCGCGGACGTCTCGCTGGTCTGGTTCGAGCACGTCGATCGCTTCTGGGACTTCGATCCCGTGCAATTCGCCTTCGGTGTGATGACGCGCTCGAAGGCGATCACCTATGACAATCTGAAGCTACGTGCGCCGGATTTCGTTGCCGAGGTCGAAACGTCGTTTGCCAAGCAGGTTCGCGACAGCGGTTTCGACGTCGACACCAAGAAGCCGATGGTGCCGCTGTTCCAGCCGTTCCGGCTGCGCGAGATGGAGATCGCCAATCGCGCGGTGGTGTCGCCGATGTGTATGTACTCGGCGAAGGAAGGCGTGCCGACTGATTTCCATCTGGTGCACTACGGATCGCGGGCGATCGGCGGTGCCGGCCTGATCTTCACCGAAATGACCTGCGTCAGCCGCGATGCACGGATCACGCCTGGCTGCACCGGGCTGTGGAACGACGAGCAGGAAGCCGCATGGCGGCGCATCGTGGATTTCGTCCACGGCAATTCGGCTGCAAAAATCTGCCTGCAACTAGGCCACGCCGGCCGCAAGGGTGCGACCAAGCTGATGTGGGATGGCATGGATCGTCCCCTGGAGGAGGGCGGCTGGGACGTGTTCTCGGCATCGCCGCTACCTTACTTCCCCGACAGCCAGGTGCCGCGCGAGCTTGACCGCGCCGGCATGAATGCGGTGCGGGATGCCTTCGTCGCGGCGGCCGAGCGCGGCGAGCGCTGCGGCTTCGATATGCTTGAGCTGCACTGCGCCCACGGTTATCTGCTCGCGAGCTTCATCTCGCCGCTGACGAATACCCGTACGGACGAGTATGGCGGCACGCTCGCCAATCGCCTGCGTTTCCCGCTGGAGATCTTCGAGGCGCTGCGGGCGGTGTGGCCGTCGCACAAGCCGATGTCGGTCCGGATCTCCGCGACCGACTGGGCTGACGGCGGCATCACCGGCGACGACGCCGTCGCCATTGCGCGCGCCTTCGCCGAGGCCGGCGTCGATCTCGTCGACGTTTCGACTGGGCAGACCGTGCGCGATGCGCAGCCGGTCTACGGGCGCATGTTCCAGACACCGTTCTCGGACCAGGTCCGCAACGAGGCGCGCGTGGCCACCATGTGCGTCGGCAACATCACGACGGCGGACCAGGCCAACACCATCCTGGCTGCAGGCCGGGCAGACCTCGTCGCGCTCGGCCGGCCGCATCTGGTCGATCCCTTCTTCACCATGAAGGCGGCGGCCTGGTACGGGGCAGACGACGCCTTCTGCCCGCCGCAATATCTGCCAGGCAAGGATCAGATTTTCCGCAACAGCGTGCGCGACCGGCAGGATCTCGAGGAGCTGCGAATTAAGGCTAAGCCCAAGACCCGGGCCGAGCTCAAGGCGGAGGCGACAAAGCCGCTTGCGGCGGAGTGACCGCCCGTGCGACGTTAACTCCATTGCCTGGCGTATTTCGAGTGGAGTAGGGGCGATGAAGGCGATTATCATCGGTGGCGGCATCGGTGGTCTCACCACGGCCTTGATGCTGCGGGCCCGCGGGCTCGCTTGCGAGATATTCGAGCAGTCCGATACCATCCGCGAGCTCGGTGTCGGCATCAACACGCTGCCGCACGCCATGCGTGAGCTCGCCGGGCTCGGCTTGCTGCAGAAGCTCGACGACGTCGCAATCCGCACCGACCAGCTCTATTACCTCAACCGGCACGGCCAGGAGGTCTGGCGCGAAGCCCGAGGTATCGATGCCGGTCACGACGTGCCGCAATTCTCGATTCATCGCGGCCGGCTTCAAGGGGTCATCCATCACGCCGTCGAAGAACGGCTCGGGCCCGAAGCAATTCACACCGGCTGCCGGCTCGGCGCGTTCACGCAGGACGAGGGCGGCGTCACGGCCTATTTCTTCGATCGGACCGGCGCGCACGTCCACACTGCGCGCGGCGATATCCTGATCGGCGCTGACGGCATCCATTCGCGCGTCCGCGACACGTTGTTCCCGAACGAGGGGCCGCCATGCTGGAACGGCCTGATGCTGTGGCGCGGTGCGCGCGACTGGCCGCTCTTCCTCACCGGCAAATCGATGATTGTGGCCGGTGGTCTCAACGCGAAGGTGGTGATCTATCCGATCGCGGAGGGATCGAGCCCGGCGAGCCGTCTTACCAATTGGGCGGTGCTGGTGAAGGTCGGCGAGGGCAATGCTCCGCCACCGCGAAAAGAAGATTGGTCGCGGCCCGGGCGGCGCGAGGAGCTGATGCCGCATGTTGCGCGCTTCTCGGTGCCTTATATCGACGTCAAGAGCCTGATCTCGGCAACGCCCGAATTCTACGAATATCCGACCTGCGATCGCGATCCCTTGCCCTATTGGTCGTCGGGACGCGTCACGCTGCTCGGCGATGCTGCGCATCCCATGTATCCGGTCGGCTCGAACGGAGCTTCGCAGGCCATCCTCGATGCGCGCTGTGTTGCGGACGCGCTGGTGCGCGCTGAGCATCCACGCCAGGCCCTGGTTGAATACGAGAAGAAGCGTCTGCCAATGACGGCGGATATCGTCCGTTCCAACCGCCGTGGTGGCCCCGAGGGCGTCATCGACGCCGTCGAGCAGCTCGCGCCGGACGGCTTCGACAATATCGACAACGTGCTGAGTTATTCCCAGCGCGAAGCGATCGTGCGCGGCTACGCAACCAAGGCCGGCTTCGCCGCAGTGCCGGGACTTGCGGCGGTGCGCGCCTGAAACAGCTGCTAGCCGCCGGGAGGCGGCGGCAAGAAGTGGATGTTGAACTCGGCGGCCAATGCCACCACGTCCTCCGGCTTCTGTTCCTTCATGTTGTGAAGGCCCCAGAACAGGTCGAACAGCTTGCGGCTCGGCGCGACCCAGAACAGCACTTTCGCGGTCTGCTCCGACTTGTTGAAGATGCCGTGCGGCACGCCCATGCCGAGACGGATCAGATCGCCCGCGGTTGCCTGCGACTCGGAATTGCCGAGCATGAAGTCGAGCTTGCCTTCCAGCATGTAGAGATACTCATCCTGGTCGGGATGGATGTGCGGCGGCACGAACGTCCCTGGCGGCAATGTCGCGTGCCAGGAGAAGCTGTTTTCGGCGTAGCTCTTCGGCACATAGGTCTGGCCGAGGATGTTCCAGGAAATGCCCTGGATTCCTTCATTGGCCCGCGTGATGCCGGTGATTTCGCTCTTCATTGCAGTCCTCCCGTAACGCGATGCGGTTTAGTTTGCCGCCTTGCAGTCCTTGGCATAGCGGTCGCCGTAATTTTCAAAAACCTTCTGGACGATCTCGGTCTGGAACTTGCCGTCCGGACGCTTGGCGACCTTGGTCAGGTAAAAATCCTGTATCGGGTAGCCGTTGGTATTGAACTTGAAGGCGCCGCGCAGCGAGGTGAAGTCCGCTTTCCTCAGCGCGGCCGCGACGGCGTCCTTGTTGGAGAGGTCGCTTTTCACGCCCTTGACGGCGCTGTCGATCAGCATCGCGGCATCGTACGCCTGGAAGGCGTAAGTGCCGGGCACGACGTTGTAGGCGGCCTCATAGGCCGCGACGAATTTCTTGTTCTGGGGATTGTCGAGATTGGGAGCCCAGTTCGCGCCGCCGAACATGCCGACGGCTGCGTCCTGCTGCGCCGGCAGGGTCGATTCATCCACCGTGAAGGCCGAGAGCACCGGGATGGTGTCGGCGAGGCCGGCTTGCCGGTATTGTTTGACGAGATTGACGCCGAGGCCGCCCGGCATGAACGTGAAGAGCGCATCGGGCTTCTGCGACGAAATCTTCGACAACTCCGGCTGGAAATCCAGTGTGTTGAGCGGCATGTAGGACTCTTCGACAATCTCGCCCTTGTAGTCGAGCTTGAAGCCGGCCACCGAATCCTTGCCGGCCTGATAGTTCGGCACCATCAGGTACATGCGCTTGTAGCCGCGATCCTGCGCGACCTTGCCGAGGATCTCGTGCACCTGATCGTTCTGATACGACGTCACGTAGAAGTAGGGGTTGCAGTCCTTGCCGGCAAAAGTGGACGGGCCGGCATTGGGGCTGATCAGGAACACCTTGGATTCCGTGACGGGTCGGTGGATCGCCTGGAGGATGTTGGAGAAGATCGGGCCGACCACGAAGTCGACCTTGTCGCGCTCCAGAAGCCCCTTGACCTTCGTCACCGCCGCGTCCGGCTTGAGCTCGTCGTCGGCAACGATCACCTCGACATCGCGGCCGCCCATCTTGCCGCCCAGGTCCTTCACCGCGAGCGCAAAGCCGTCTCGAACCTGTTGGCCAAGCGCCGCGCCAGGTCCCGACAACGTCACGATCACACCCACCTTGATCTTTTCCTGGGCGAAGGCAGGGTTCACTGCGGTGCCGAGCAGCAAGGCGGCGGCAGCCAAGGTCCATTGCGTCTTCATCATCTGTCCCCCGTGACGATCGGGCTTGCGTTGCAAGCCGCGTACTCCAAACCAAGCTTATGCCGATGATGGCTGCCGCGGCAAGCAAAGCTCAAGGCGCGTCGTCATCCTGCAGGAGGCGGCGCATGCAAGCGGCGCGCCAATTATTTGAAGCCTAAAGAAACTGACGTGCGGGCGATTGTTGCAGCTTTGGACTTGCGGCCGGGGCCAATATATTTGAAGCTCAAAATGTTGGGGAATCCGTGCCGGCGCCAATGCCGGCCCTGAGTGATCGCATCCACATGCTCGATTCCGAGACAAAGGCCGTCGAAACCCCGGAGGACCATGCCGAAGAGCTTCGGCTGTGGCTGCGCCTCTTGACCTGCACGACCTTGATCGAAGGCGAGGTCCGCGGCCGGCTGCGGCAGCGGTTCGACGTCACGCTGCCCCGTTTCGATCTGATGGCGCAGCTCGACAAGGCGCCTGACGGCATGACGTTGTCCGACGTCTCCAAGCGCATGATGGTGTCCAACGGCAACGTCACCGGCCTCGTCGAGCGACTGGTGGAATCCGGCCATCTCGACCGGCGCACCTCGGAGACGGACCGTCGCGTCCAGGTGATCCGCCTCACAAAACTCGGGCGCGCCGAGTTTCGCAGGATGGCCGCGGAACACGAGACCTGGATCGCCGATCTCTTCGCCGACCTGACGCCGAAGGATGTGCGCGAGCTGATGCGGCTCCTCGCCAAGACCAAGGCGTCGGCGCAGAAATCGGCTGCGAGCCGCCGGCCTTAAGTCCGCGGGCGGGTTAGCCGCCCAGTCCCACCTTGCCGCAGGAAAAAGCACGGCATGCCCAAAATCCGCTATTGCGCCGAATTGTTTTAAGCCTAAAATGTTTTCCCAGTTAGTGCTGCCGGGTGCTTTCCATGCTGAAAGGAGCGTGCGATGGCCAACGCCGCCAAGGTTCAAGTGTCGAGCTCGTGTGACGGCAATGCTGCGACGGCCCACGTCGATCCATTTGCGCGGCAACATCTGCCGCCGCAGGAGCTCTGGCCCGAGTTCATCTTCACGCGGCCGGAACTGCACTATCCTCCGCGATTGAACTGCGTCAGCTATTTCCTCGATCGTTGGGTCGAGCAGGGGCACGGCGACGCAGCTTGCGTCATCAGTCCCGCCGTCAGCTACACCTATCGCGAGCTGCAGGCGCTCGTGAACCGCATCGCCAATGTGCTGGTCGGCAAGCTCGGTCTCGTCACCGGCGAACGCGTACTGCTGCGCTCGGCCAACAACCCGATGATGGTTGCGACCTATCTCGCGGTGATCAAGGCCGGGGGGATCGTTGTCGCGACAATGCCGCTCTTGCGCGCCAAGGAGCTATCCTACCCGATCCAGAAAGCGGAGATCACGCTCGCTTTGTGCGACGGAAAACTCTCCGAGGAGATGGAGAAGGCGAAATCGGCGGCGCCCGGTCTCAAGCATGTTGTCTATTGGGGCAATGGCGCGACCGACTCGCTCGAGGCGTTGATCGCGGATGCGAGCCCTGAGTTCACTCCTGTCGATACCGCCTCCGACGACATTTGCCTGATCGCCTTCACGTCAGGCACGACCGGCGATCCCAAGGGCACCATGCATTTCCACCGGGACATGCTGGCGGTCTGCGACGGCTATTCGCACAACATCTTGCGGGCCGAGCAGAAGGATCGCTTTATCGGCTCGGCGCCGCTCGCCTTCACCTTCGGTTTCGGCGGCGTGCTGTTTCCCATGCACATCGGCGCCTCCTTCGTCGTTCTGGAGAAGACGACGCCGGATGACATGCTGACCGCGATCGAGCAGTACAAGACCACGGTCTGCTTCACCGCGCCGACCGCCTACCGGGCCATGATTGGCAAGCTCGCAGGCCGCGACATCTCCTCGCTCCGAAAATGCGTCTCCGCCGGCGAGACGCTGCCCAAGCCGACATTCGACGCATGGCTCAAGGCAACCGGCATCAAGCTGATGGATGGCATTGGCTCGACCGAGATGCTGCACATCTTCATCAGTGCGACGGAAGACGAGATCCGCCCGGGCGCGACGGGCAAGCCCGTGCCGGGCTATGAAGCGAAGATCGTCGATGATGCCGGGAACGACGTGCCGCCGGGTACCATGGGCCGGCTCGCGGTGCGCGGGCCGACCGGCTGCCGCTATCTCGCCGACGAGCGGCAACGTAAATACGTCCAGAACGGCTGGAACCTCACCGGCGACACCTATCTGATGGATAGCGACGGCTATTTCTGGTACCAGTCGCGCTCCGACGACATGATCGTGTCATCCGGGTACAATATCGCGGGCACGGATGTCGAAGCGGCGCTGCTCACGCATCCGTCGGTGGTCGAGTGCGGCGTCGTCGGTGCGCCGGACGAGGCGCGCGGGATGATCGTGAAGGCCTATGTCATTGCCGCACCGGGCGTGACGCCGGACGCACAGCTCGCGGCCGAGTTGCAGGAACACGTCAAACGCGAGATCGCGCCGTACAAATATCCGCGCGCGATCGAGTTCGTGACGCAGTTGCCGAAGACCGAGACCGGCAAGTTGAAGCGCTTTGCCCTGCGGCAAATGGCGCTGGCTGCGGCGACGTCCTCGGGCGTCGCGGCAGAATGAGAGAAGGACAAAGAATTGTGACGACGCCGAAAGGCCCGCAGCTCGCGATGCTGCCGACCGACGATGATAAGACCTGCTCGAAGGCGCAGGTTCTCCAGCCGTCCGGTTGGCCGATGCCGAAGGGCTATGCCAACGGCATTGCCGCAGACGGCCGCATCGTCGTCACCGGCGGCGTGATCGGCTGGGATGCCGAGGAGCATCTCGCTGACGGGTTTGTCGCGCAGGTGCGCCAGACGCTGAGCAACATCGTCGAGATCCTCGCCGAAGCTGGCGCCCGTCCCGAGCACCTCGTGCGTCTGACCTGGTATGTCGTCGACATGGACGAATACCTGGCGAACCTGAAGGAGCTCGGCAAGATCTACCGTACCATCTTCGGCGCGCACTATCCGGCGATGGCGCTGGTTCAGGTTGTGCGCCTCGTGGAGAAGGCTGCGCGCGTCGAGATCGAGGCCACCGCCGTCATTCCCCGCTGAACCGCGTTCGGCTCGCCTTTTCAGCTAGCTTTGGCGAGATCGTCGTCCTCGGGCGAATTCAGATAGACGCCCGACATCGTGTCGACCCAGCACAGGTGGTCGTGTACCTTCTTCACGCCCTCGACATTCTCCGCTGCGACAACCGCGGCCTGCCGCGCGCGTTCCTCGGTGATGACGCCGCTGAGATGAACGATGCCGTCGCGGACGATGACGTTCAGCCCGAACGGGCACCAGTCGTTCTTTTCCATGGTGTCGATGATGCGGACGCGAATGTGATCGTCGTCGGCCGTCGGATCCGGCACCTCGCGGGCGAGCCCTGCCACCGCCTGCAACAGATTGGCACGCGAGACGATGCCGACGACCTTGTCGCCGCGGACCACCGGCAGGCGCTTCACGTTGTTCCGTTCCATGAGATCGACGATCTCCGCGAGCGCGGTATCCTCGGTGATGGTCACGGGCGAGTCGGTCATCACCTCCGAGACCTTGCGGCCGTGCTCTTGAACGAAGTCGCTGGCCGACTTGCCGGGGCCGAGGATGAAACTCAGCCAGCGCCCGCGCTTGCGTCCGGTGCCGATCTCGCTGCGGCGGATGAAATCCCCTTCCGAGACGACGCCGACCAGCTTGCCCGCATCGTCGACCACGGTGAGGCCGCTGACGTGCCGCTTCAGCATGATGTTCGCGGCTTCGACGATGCTGGTGTCGGGAGTAACCGAGATGACTGACCGGGTCATGATCTGGTGGGCGCGCATGGGGGAGCTCCGCAGGTTCGACGAATTTCGATGGGCTGAACCTATTTCAGGCTTGGAGGCCTGTTTTGACGCAGGTCAAGCAGGCGGGGCGGCCGATGGTGGTGAAGCAATCGTGATCGGCGTGCGAACTTGACACAGCTCAACGCGTCCGAAACGGACCGCCATATCGTCCGGGGAGGTCAAACCGGAAGTGCGCAGGAATAATCAGCCATGAGCGTTGTGCAGCTTGTCCCACGAATAGAAGGGCCGGCAGGGGAGCCCTCCGTCAACCCGGTTGTGAGCATCGCCCCTCCGACCGGAAAGCCGGCCATGAAGCCAACGCCGGCGTCAGAGCCGTATCCTCTTGACCGCGCATTTCACGCAATGCTGGCACGATTTACAGGCGGGATTTCGCCGGCAGCCCTGTCGCTCGCCTGGCTCGATTGGAGCTCGCATCTTGCGGTAGCGCCGCAGCGGCAAGCGGAGATCGCCCGCAATGTCCTTCGCGATACCGGCCGCTTCCTCGAGGCTTCACTCCATGCTGCGTCCCCGGATCAAAGGCCGTGGTCCGTGATTCAGCCGCAAGGAGGGGATCGACGCTTCAGGGAGCCGCAATGGGAAGCCGCGCCGTTCAATCTGTTCGCCCAGGCGTTTCTGCTCGGAGAGCGCTGGTGGCACGATGCCACGACCGGCGTCCGTGGTGTGTCACGCGCGAATGAGGCCATCGTCGAATTCTCGGTCCGCCAGATGCTCGACGTGCTGGCGCCGTCGAATTTCGCAGCGACCAATCCGGAGGTTCTGGAAAAGGCGTTCCAGAGCGGCGGAGAGAATTTTGTGTTCGGATGGCAGAACTGGTGCAGCGACCTGATGCGCCTTCTGTCTGTCTCAAAGCCAGTGAGCGACGAGCAGTTTGTCGTCGGCAAGACTGTGGCAGCGTCGCCTGGCAAGGTCGTCTACCGCAACGAGCTGATCGAGCTGATCCAGTATTATCCGACGACCGCGCAAGTGCGGCCCGAGCCGATACTGATCGTGCCGGCGTGGATCATGAAGTACTATATCCTCGATCTATCCCCGGAGAATTCGCTGGTCAGATATCTCACCGGCCAAGGCTTTTCCGTGTTTGCGGTCTCGTGGCGCAATCCCGAAGCGAAGGATCGGGATGTTGCCTTCGACGACTATCGCAAGCTGGGCGTGATGGCGGCGCTGGATGCGATCGGCCGAATCATCCCGGGTCGGAAGATCCATGCGCTCGGCTACTGCCTGGGCGGCACGTTACTGTCGATCGCCGCTGCTGCGATGGCGCGCGACGGCGACAAGCGACTGGGCACGATCACCCTGCTTGCCGCTCAGACGGACTTCACCGAGGCCGGCGAGCTGACACTGTTCATCAACGAAAGCCAGGTCGCATTCCTCGAAGACATGATGTGGAAGCGGGGCTATCTCGATACCACGCAAATGGCCGGCGCGTTCGCGCTGCTGCGCTCCAACGATCTGATCTGGTCGCGGCTGTCGCATGACTATCTGATGGGAGAGTCCGCGCCACCGAGCGACCTGATGGCCTGGAACGCCGACGCCACGCGGCTACCTTATCGCATGCATTCGGAATATCTGCGCAAGCTGTTTCTCAACAATGACCTGGCCGAGGGCCGCTATCGGGTCGCAGGCAGCAGTATCTCGCTGTCTGATATCCATGCGCCGATGTTCGTGGTCGGCACGCGTGCCGATCACGTGGCGCCCTGGCGATCGGTCTACAAGATCCACTACCAGGTCGACGCCGACGTGACGTTCTTGTTGACCAGCGGCGGTCACAATGCCGGTGTCGTTGCGCCTCCAGAGGAGTCCTGGCATAGCTATCAAGTGCTGACCAAGGCGGCGGATGCGCCCTATGTCGGTCCCGATGAATGGCTGAAGCTGGCTCCGCACATCGAGGGGTCGTGGTGGCTGGAATGGAGCAGCTGGCTCGCGGCCCGCTCGGGCGAGCCCTGCGCCCCACCGCAGATCGGGATCGGAGACGCCGACAGTCTTCCCGACGCGCCGGGAGACTACGTCCACACCTAGAGCGTTTTGAGCGAAGTGGAGACCGGTTCGCGTAAGGAATACGCGTCAAATTAAGAATCTAGAGCCCCGTTCCGATTCGATCGAAACGGACATGGCTCTAGTCCTCAGGCTCCGCATTCGGCGCGAGATCGGAGGATCGGAAGGGCCTGGCCTTGTCCAGTTTCCGGTAGGCTTCCGAGGCGGTTCGCAGCAGCTTCTTTTTCCGCTTGCGGTTGAGGAAACGAATGCCAGCTTCGGGGCCCGCGCCGTTCAGAGATGCTGCCAGCGTTTGCCCTCGCGCGTCGTCGTTCAATTGTCCGAGGGACTTTTGCGCCTTGCGCAATTGCTTGAGGATGGACTTCTGCTTGGTCAGCGATTTATCGGCGAACAGATCCTGAAGCGACTCGATCGAATAGGTCAGTCGCTTGTTGAGAATCCGCAGGTTGTGCCGCTTCTCGACGTCGAGCTTGCGAAGCTTCCGCGCCTTCTTGAGCAGTGTCTTTTCCCATTCGGTCAGCTGCGCCGTCGCGTGGTCGGCAAGCGGGCAGCGGCGCAGCCTGATGGCCTCCTTGCTGCGTCGGGTCGACCAGGGGCCGCTCTCGATCCAGGTCGAGGTCTGCTCGACCAGGCGGCGATAGCGCACGGATTGCAGCGCCCGTGCCAGCAGGCGGTGGCTTTCGGCGCGCTTCTCATCCCAGTGCTGGAGCTCGGCGATCACGGCAAGCTCGTCGCCGCTCTCTGCGACGACCCGCTCAATCGCCACGTCGAGGTCTCGAACCATGCCGAGCTGGCTATTCAGCCATTTCAGTTCGGCCCAGACATTCGGTCGCAGCGCGTCGTCGACCATCGGCGAGAAGAAGCGGATGGCGGTGCGCAGATGAGTCAAGGCGATCCGGATCTGATGCAGCGCCTCCGGGTCGCCGCCGCACGTGCCCTCATGCTGGGCGAGGACCGCATCGAGGTGACGGCGGGCGATAATCCGGAACGCCGTATCGCAAGCCATGCCGGGGCTGAGGCGGCCGGGCAGGGCGTTGCGCCGCGTCGCCGGCTTGGCGTGCGCGGTCGTCGTCGAACTCGTGGTGGGTCGCGACATCCTTGCCCGCGCCAATCAGATTGCCTTATTTTCCTGCAGCGATCGCGTCGCGGCAGCGCTGGAGCGTCTGCTCTGGTGTCCCGGATGCATCGATGGTCGCCCAACCGACGTGGCCGATATTATAGTGCTCCTGCAGCGCGGCAACCTCTTGCGTGGCGTCGGATGCGTCTCCCTGGCGGCTTCCGATCCGCGCCTGCCGCGTCGTGAGGTCTGCAACCAGAAACAGGCCGCTCAGCGGCACGTTGTGTTCACGCGCCAATGTGGCGACTGCCTTCCGTTCGTCCTCGCGGGCGAATACGCCGTCGATGATCGCCGAATGACCTTGCGCCAGCACGCGCCGGGCGTGTTGGGTCAATGTTTCGTAAACGCGAGCCGTGACCTCTGGTGTGTATGCGGATGGCGGCAGCCGGTGCGTGTCCTTGACCCCGAACATCTGCTTGCGGACAAGATCGCTGCGCAGGACGACGGCTCCCGGCTGCGGCGTAACGATCGGCGCGAGCGCGCGTGCCAAAACCGACTTTCCAGTGCCCGAGAGTCCGCCGACCGCAATCAGGCGCGGGGCAGGAGGATGGATCAACGTCCGCGCGAGGTTAAAATAGCGCTGTGCGTCGTCAAGAATCCCGGGATCATGGGAATGCGGCGGCTTCAGCCGTGCCAGCGCCACCTGGGCGCGGATCCCCGCCCGGATGGACATGAGAAGCGGCAGGGCGGAGAGCCCGTCGAGATTCTCCGGTGACGTCGCAGCAAGATATCGGTTCAGGACGATGTTGGCCGCGAGGGATTGATCGTAGTGCAAAAGATCCATCAGCGTGAATGCGAGATCGTAGAGCACGTCGACAGTTGCCATCTGCGCGTCGAACTCGATGGCGTCAAACAGGACCGGCTGTTCGTCGATCGACACGATGTTCGCAAGATGCAGGTCGCCGTGGCAGCGGCGCACGAAGCCCTGACGGCCGCGCTCCTCGAGCAAGGGACGGGTGCGTAAGAATGCCTCGTGCGAGGCTCTGCTGAGCTGCTCGATCTCTTCGGCTTCGAAATGGCGGCCTTTCCGCAGGCCGTTGCTGTTTCCATCGATCAGTCCGGGGATGGAGGAAACCCATGCCTTGCCGTCGGCACTGGGCGCCGCCGCGTGCGAAGCCACGATCGCGTCGGCGGCAGCCGAGACAAGGTTCGGATTCAGCGAGCCGGCCTTTGCCAGATGGTCCAGCGTCCGGCGTTCGTCGAAGCGAGACATGTCGACTGCATACTCGACCGGCCGGCCGTGACCGTTGACCTTAAGCGATCCGTCCGGCTCTTCCGTGATCGCCACGACGCGGTGATAGATCTGTGGCGCCAGCGGCCGGTTGATCCGGATCTCCTCCTCGCAGGCCGCCTTGCGCTTCTCGAGCGTCGAATAGTCGAGGAACGGAAACCTGACGGCCCGCTTGATCTTCAACGCGCGGGTCCCATCGAGAAACACCGAAGCCGCGTGGGTGTCGATCCGTTTTACGTCGGGACGCGCGCTTAGCGCTTGGAAGACCCGTTCCTGGGCTGCAGAATCGTCCGTCATCTTTGCGGGCATATCCAGATGCATCGGCAAGCGCTCGGGAAGCGGGCTAACTCTTAGAGCGGGAACGCGGCCGGTCCTTGACTTCCGTCAAGGCCTGCCGTCGGCTGCCTGAGCGGTATTCCCGCCTTGAGGAGAATCAAGGGGCCCGGCGAAAGCGGGCCTATCATGATCGGTAAGGAGAACTCCGATGCCCATCAAGGATGTCTTTCTGCCGCTTGTAGGCCAGCCGCGCGGGCCGGCCCTCGCTGCGATCGAGAAATGCGTGGCTGTGGCCGCGGGCCTCGGCGCCAGGATCACCGCGTTCGCACTGGAAGACGATGTTTTCGTGCGCCCGACAGTGGTTCCGGCCGATCCGGAAACCGCCGAAGCCGTGGGCGCGCGGGAGGCGGGCGACATGCAGCAACTCCTGAATGCCTTCGTCAATGCAGCCTCCCGCACCGGCGTTCGCGCCCAAAGCCGCTCCGGCAAGGTGCCGGCCGACCAGATCGCGTCGACCCTGGCCGAGCATGCGCGTTTCAGCGATCTTACGCTGGTCCCTGTCAAGTCGCATGACAGCCGAACAGAGCACATCATCGAAACGTTCCTGTTCGAATCAGGCCGGCCGCTCCTGCTCTGCCCGGAACAGACTGTGGACGAGTTGCGACCGGAATTCGACAACGTCATGATCGCGTGGGATCACTCCGCACGCGCCGCGCGGGCGGTCGGAGATGCGCTGCCGGTCCTTCAGGCCGCCGCCTCTGTCCGGGTGGTGACCGTGGCGGATGAAAACACTGACGCGATCGTGCAATCCGGAACTGCCCTCATCCACCATCTGAGGGAACACGGGGTCTACGCCTCGTTCGAAACTGCGAAGGTTAGCGGCAGCTCGATCGGCAAGGTGCTCGGAAGCTGGGCGAACTCCCATGCCATCGATGCGATCGTGATGGGAGCCTACCGCCATTCGCGCCTGAACGAGACCGTTTGGGGTGGTGTGACAAAGACCGTCATTGGCGAGCCACCGTGCTGGGTTATGATTTCACACTAGCCGACTTCCCGGCCTGGTCTTAACCTTCGGAACCTCCGCCGACGGGGCGCATTTGCTGTCATGTCCACCTATCGCCTGAAGAACCTGCTGTCGCCGCGCTCAGTCGCGCTCGTCGGGGCGAGCGCCCGTCCGGTCTCCGTGGGACGCGCCATTCTGGAGAACATTCACAGGGCCGAATTCAAGGGGCAGTTCGGTCTGGTCAATCCGCGTCACGCCGAGGTCGGCGGCATTGCCGCGGTGAAGAGCCTGGACAGGCTGGACTTCGTGCCCGAGCTCGTGGTCATCACCGCGCCGGCTCGAGAGGTTCCCGGCATCATCGACCAGGCCGGGCGACGCGGCTCGGCGGGCGCGCTCATCGTCTCGGCTGGACTGGGGCTCGGACCGGGATCCCTGCAAGAGGCCGCAATCGCTGCGGCCCGCAAATATGGCATGCGGCTGATCGGGCCGAACTGCCTCGGCATTATGATGCCCGGCGTGAGCCTCAATGCCAGCTTTGCCGCGCACATGCCGGGGGCAGGAAATCTCGCGCTGATTTCGCAATCGGGTGCGATCGCCGCCGGCATGGTGGACTGGGCCGCGCAGCGCGGCGTCGGCTTCTCCGGCATCGTCTCGATCGGCGATCAGATCGACGTCGATATTGCCGACCTGCTCGACTATTTCGCGATGGATCACAAGACCCGTGCGATTCTGCTCTATGTCGAGGCCATCAAGGACGCGCGCAAGTTCATGTCGGCGGCGCGCGCCGCGGCACGCGTAAAACCGGTCGTCGTGGTGAAGTCCGGCCGCATGGCGCAGGGTGCGAAGGCCGCTGCCACCCATACCGGCGCACTGGCCGGTGCCGACGCCGTCTATGACGCCGCGTTCCGCCGCGCGGGTGTACTGCGCGTCTCCGACCTGCGCGAGCTGTTCGACTGCGCCGAGACGCTTGGCCGTGTCGAATCTCCGACTGGAAAGCGCCTCGCCATCCTGACGAATGGCGGTGGCATCGGCGTCCTCGCTATCGATCGATTGGTCGATCTTGGCGGAATTCCGGCGTCCATCTCGGCGGACGCTCGCAAGAAACTCGATGACGTGTTGCCGCCGACCTGGTCCGGCGCAAATCCCGTCGACATCGTGGGCGATGCCGATGCACCGCGCTACGCGGCGGCGCTGGAGGTGCTGCTCAGCGATTCCGATAATGACGCAGTCCTCGTCCTCAATGTGCAGACAGCGATCGCTTCGGCAGCCGACATAGCGGCGAGTGTGACGGAGCTCGTCGGAAAATACCGCGAGCGGCAGCGCCGATGGGCAAAGCCCGTGCTGGCCGCCTGGGTCGGAGCTGACCACAACATCATTCAGGCGCTTTCCGACGCCGGCATTCCGAACTATCCGACCGAAGATGACGCCGTGCGCGGCTTCATGCATCTCGTGAGGTATCGCGAAGTGGTAGAGGAGCTGAGCCAGGTTCCGCCGGCGATGCCAGATAGGTTCGCGCCGGACGCCCGGGCGGCCAGGAAGATCGTCACCGCTGCGATCGCCGACGGCCGCAAATGGCTCGAGCCTGTCGAGATCAAGCATCTGCTCGAGGCCTACGACATCGCGATGGTGCCGACCTATGCCGCGACCGATGTCGAGCAGGCGGTGGTCTACGCCGACGAGATGTTTGCGAAAGGCGCCACAGTCGTGCTGAAGATCATGTCGCGCGACATCGTCCACAAGTCTGACGTTGGCGGCGTCGTCCTCAATCTGACGACGCCAGACGCTGTACGCACGGCTGCCACCGACATTCTCGCCCGCGCGAGGAAGCTGCGTCCCGAAGCCCGCATTGAGGGCGTTATCGTGCAAGCGATGGTCGTCAAGGCGAAGGCACGCGAGCTGATTCTCGGTCTTGCCGACGATCCCACCTTCGGCACCGTCGTCGTCTTCGGTCGGGGCGGGACCGCAGTGGAGATCATCAACGACAAGGCACTTGCGCTGCCGCCGCTCGATCTGCAGCTCGCCCGCGACCTGATCGACCGCACGCGCGTGTCGCGGCTGCTTCGCGCCTATCGGGACGTGCCGGCGGTGAAGCCTGATGCCGTCGCTCTGGTGTTGGTCAAGCTCGCGCAGATGGCGGCCGACATCCCGGAGATACGCGAATTCGACATCAACCCGTTGCTCGCGGACGAAACCGGCGTGACGGCGGTCGATGCCCGCGTCGCGGTGGGACCGCCGGAGCGGAAATTCGCAGGCTCCGGCCCCGCCAATTTCGCCGTTCGCGCCTATCCGTCGCAATGGGAGCGTCGGCTGGCGTTGAAGGACGACTGGCGCATCTTTGTGCGGCCCTTGCGCCCCGAGGACGAGCCGACCATCCATGAATTCCTGCGCCACGTCACGCCGCAAGACCTCCGCCTGCGCTTCTTCGCGCCGATGAAGGAGTTCACCCACGAGTTCATCGCGCGCCTGACCCAGCTCGACTATGCGCGCGCGATGGCTTTCATCGCATTCGACGAGCCCACCAACGAGATGGTCGGCGTGGTCCGGCTCCATTCGGACTCGATCTACGAGAGCGGCGAATACGCGATCCTGCTGCGGTCCGATCTCAAGGGCAGGGGGCTGGGATGGACCCTGATGCAATTGATCATCGATTACGCAAAGTCGGAAGGGCTGAAGGTCATATCGGGCGACGTGCTCCAGGAGAACACGGTGATGCTCGATATGTGCCGGCAGCTCGGTTTCGAGGTGAAGCCGGATCCGAGCGAGCCGGAGATCTGTGACGTCCGGCTGAAGCTCTAAGCGCGGGGTTAGGAGCGCGCGTCGGCCGACGGTGCCGCGGCGGATTGCCTGGCCGACTTCCGCAGGCTCTTGATGATGATGGCGATCAGCGGCACCAGCACCGGCACGACCGTGCTCAGCGGATGATGCACCGCGCCGGACACCTGGGCCTGGAACGCCCGCGCCTCAAGCTGCAGGGCTTCGATGGATGTGCCGTGAATTTCATTGGCGAGCTCAAGGTCGCGGCCGGAGGGGGGACGGCCAGCAATGACGAAGAGAACTCCCGCGATGGCAAAATTGACGGCGCCAAGGATGCCGGCCGCGGCAATTGCGCTCCAGATCTGCACGAGTGCGAAATAGGCCGAAAGCTCCAGCATCAGGAGCCCGAATGCTGCGATCAGCATCGCGAAGGCGCGCAGGCCCAGCCCGACCAGCAGATTGCGCAGCCTGATGTCCGCAATGATCCTGTCCGTGCGCCACAGTGCGCGCAGATGTTTGACGACATTTTCCGTGTTCACCTAGTGCCTCCTCAGCATGAAGCCGACGACCACGCCAAGCGCGAAGGCGGACGCAAGCGATGCAACCGGGCGCTCCGTGATGAGGCCCTGGAGCTGCTCCTGCTCGTCGCTGACGGTCTCGCCAAGTTCGGCAAGCGCTGCCCTGATCTGATCGGCCAGAGCCTCGGCACGATCTTTCGAATTGTCGAACATCTCCTCGCCGGCGGTGCTCAACAGACGCGTGACGTCGACCTTCAGCGCCCGCAGTTCTTCGCTCATCCTGTCGCTATCGAACATGGATTTGTTGTCTCCATTGAATCGAAATGAACCTAAGACCTGCGGGAGCGGTCGCGCTTGACTTGCGTCAAGGGGCGGTGCGTGGTCCTGGTCTTGAGACAGGTCAAACCGATCGCCACATGCTGGCCTAGAAATACCGGCTGAATAGGGGCCAGTTGTCCCGAAGAGGAGGAAGTGTGAACTCCGAACCGCTGTTGCTAGCGACGCCGTCCGGCGATGCGCTGAACTTGCGCCCGGAAGGGCCGTGGACCGCAGCGAATGTGGCGACGCTCGAAACGCTGTCCCGATCGGTCGGGGCGGATGTCGATCAATCCAGAGCCGTGACGCTGGACATGTCAGGCGTCAGCGCGCTCGACACGCTCGGCGCCTGGGTCCTGGAAAAATTGTCGCGCAGGGCCGCATCCGCCGGCAGATCGGCCGAACTCGTCGGCGTCGCCGATCATTTCAGCGGGCTGATGGACGAGGTGCGTCAGGTCAATCGCCATACGCCGGCGCCGGCGGCCGCGCCGAACCCGATTCTGCTCTGGCTGAACGATCTCGGCAAGTCCACGATCGGTGCGCGAGAAGACATCGCGGTCTTTCTCCAAATGCTCGGTGCACTGTTCACGGCCGTGATCGGCGTGCTGCGCCGGCCACGATCGCTGCGACTGACGTCGCTGGTCTACCAGCTCTACCGGATCGGATGGCAGGCGATTCCCATCATCGTGCTGATCACCTTCCTGATCGGGGCGATCATCGCCCAGCAGGGCTTCTTCCATTTCCGCAGATTCGGTGCCGAGTCCTACACGGTCGACATGGTCGGCATCCTGGTGCTGCGTGAGCTCGGGGTGCTGATCGTCGCCATCATGGTCGCCGGCCGTTCGGGAAGCGCCTACACGGCCGAGCTCGGGTCGATGAAGATGCGCGAGGAGATCGACGCGCTCTCGACTATGGGGCTCGACCCTGTCCACGTCCTGATCCTGCCTCGCGTTGCGGCCCTGGTCATTGCGCTGCCAATCCTCGCCTTCATCGGATCGATTGCCGCACTCTATGGCGGTGGTCTGGTCGCACAATTCTACGGCGATATGGGACCTGGGATCTACATTGCACGGCTGCATGAGGCCATTTCCGTCACCCATTTCGAGGTCGGCATCCTGAAGGCACCGTTCATGGCGTTGGTGATTGGGATCGTCGCCTGCAGCGAGGGACTGCGCGTGAAGGGTAGCGCCGAGTCGCTCGGCCGGCAGACGACGACGTCGGTGGTCAAGTCGATCTTCCTGGTGATCGTGCTCGACGGCCTGTTCGCGATCTTCTTCGCCTCGATCGGAATGTGACGATGGAAGGAACGCAGGAAGAGTTCGCGATCCGCGTCCGCGACCTCGTGGTCGGCTTCGGCCGTCAGACAGTGCTCGACCATCTGTCGCTTGATGTCCGCCGGGGCGAGATCCTCGGGCTGGTGGGTGCGTCCGGTGGCGGCAAGTCGGTGTTGATGCGGACCATCATCGGTCTCATCCCACGCCAAGGCGGGACCATCGAAGTCATGGGACAGCCGATCGGCGGCCGCACGCTAGGTGCGGCGACGACATGGGGCATCCTGTTCCAGCAGGGCGCGCTGTTCTCCTCGCTGACGGTTCGGCAGAACGTCCAGTTTCCGCTGCGCGAAAATCTTGTTCTGTCGCAGGAGTTGATGGACGAGATCGCGATTGCCAAGCTCGAAATGGTCGGGCTGCGGCCGCAGGACGCAGATAAATATCCGGCAGAACTGTCGGGTGGCATGACCAAGCGCGTGGCGCTGGCGCGCGCCCTTGCGCTCGATCCGCCGATCCTGTTCCTCGACGAGCCGACCTCCGGCCTCGATCCCATCGCCGCCGGTGATTTCGATGCGCTGATCAGGACACTGCAAAAGACTTTGGGACTGACCGTGTTCATGGTCACCCATGATCTTGCGAGCCTCACCACGGTCTGCGACCGCGTCGCCGCGCTCGCGGACGGCAAGATCGTGGCTATCGGCCCGATGCGCGAGCTGCTGCAATCCGAGCATCCCTGGGTGCGCGCCTATTTCCACGGCAAGCGCTCGCAGATGCTGCAACACCAGATGAGATGAGACATGGAAACCCGCGCTCCCTATGTGCTGATCGGCGCCTTCGTGCTGGCCGCGATTCTCGCGGTGTTCGGCTTCGTCTATTGGCTGAACAACACCGGTGGCATCGGGCCGCGCACGAACTACCACGTGCAATTCCAGGGACCGGTGCCGGGCCTGCTGGTCGGCGCCGGCGTGCTGTTCAACGGCATCCGCGTCGGTGAGGTGACGCAGCTTGGCCTCGCGCCGGACAACCCGCGCTTCGTCAATGCGACGATCTCGGTTGCCGCGACGACGCCGGTGCGCGCCGACACCAAGGTCGGGCTCGATTTCCAGGGGTTGACCGGCGTGCCGGTGGTGACGCTGGAGGGCGGCATGATCGTCGCCAAATCCGGCGAGACCCCGACCTTGATCGCCGAGGCCAGCGCCGGCCAGAGCATGACGCAAGCGGCGCGCGACGCGCTGCGGCGGGTCGACACCGTGCTGGAGGACAATTCCGGGCCGCTGAAGGACACAATCGCCAATTTCAAGACGTTCTCCGACGGCCTCGCGCGCAATTCCGGCAAGCTCGACGGCATCCTGGCGGGCCTCGAGAAGATGACCGGCGGCGGCGCGCCCGCGCAGAAGATCACCTACGACCTGCGCACGCCGCAAAACCTGGGGCCGGCCGGCAAGACGCTCTCGGCGTCACTGGCCATTCCCGAACCGACCGCGGTCGCGATGCTCCAGACGCAGCGAATGCTGTTCTCGCCGGCTGGGGACAATCCGGGCTTTGCCGACTTCCTCTGGGCCGACAGCATCCCAAAACTAGTGCAGGCGCGGTTGATCGACAGTTTCGAGAACTACGACATCGCCCACGCGCCGTTGCGCACGACCGATCTCGGGCAGGCGGATTATCAGCTCCTGATCGACATCAGGCGCTTCGGGATTGTCACGGAAGGCGAGACCAGGGTCGAGATTGGTCTATCGGTGCGGATCGTCGACAAGACCGGCAAGGTGATTGCCTCGCGCCTCGTCGAGACCCGGGAGAAGCTCGACAAGGTCGAGCCGGCCGCAGCAGTCGCAGCGTTCGACGCAGCCTTTGCTCGTGTCGCGAAGGAGCTGATCGGCTGGACCGTGCAGGCGGTGTGACGCCGGCTATTCCAGCGTCTTCAGATAGGACAGCAGATCGTGGATCTGGTCCGGATTGAGCTCGAAGGCTGGCATGTCGGCGTGGCCGGTGTAGATGCCTTCGGCCAGCGCCTCGCCGAGGGTCTCGATCGGATAACGCTGGTGCAGGCTGCGCAGGGGCGGCGCGATCTTGAGCGGGCTCACCGAGGTGCGATCGATCGCGTGGCAGCGTGCGCAATTGGCCCGAGCAAAGGCCTTACCCCTCTGGGCGGCGGTCGGTCCGGCCAGGGCAGGGGTGGCCAGAAGCAGCGCAATCAGGCCTTGGCGGAGCGCGCCTTGCAGCATCGAACGTGATCCCCTTGAACTCCGGAAGCAGAATAAGGCGGGGATACCCGCCAAATTTGATTTGAGTCAATTGGCTTTAGCGCAGTGCAGTAAAATGCAGCCTGCGCGGTAGACTCGGCCCGATGCGGAGGCAACCGGCGCTTGGAGCGGTGGATGAAGCCTTCCGTGGTGACGATTGAGCCGAACGGGCATTTCTGCAGTGATTGCGCGGTCCGCGACTTCGCGGTGTGTTCGTCGCTGGACCAGGCCGAGCTCAGGGAGTTCGAGCATCTGGGGCGTCGAGTCCATTTTGGTACGGGCGAGACCGTCTTCTCCGAGGAAGATATTACGACCTCGTTCTACAATCTCCTCGAAGGCGTCATGCGGCTCTACAAGCTGCTGCCCGACGGCCGGCGGCAGATCGTGGGGTTTGCCCTGCCCGGCGATTTCCTGGGGATGAATCTTTCCGGCCGTCACAATTTCTCGGCTGATGCGATCGGCCCGGTGACCGTGTGCCAGTTCGCAAAGGCGCCCTTCGGCCGTTTCATTGAGGACCGGCCGCATCTGCTCCGACGGATCAACGAGCTGGCAATTCGCGAGTTGAGCCAAGCGCGCGACCACATGGTCCTGCTCGGCCGCCGCTCGGCGGACGAGAAGGTTGCGACCTTTCTGCTCGGCTGGCGCGAACGGCTGTTCGCGCTCAAGGGGCTGCCCGACACGGTGCCACTTCCGATGAGCCGCCAGGACATTGCGGACTATCTCGGCCTGACCATCGAAACCGTCAGCCGCACCTTCACCAAGCTGGAGCGCCACGGCACAATCGAGATCATTCACGGCGGCATCAGCCTGCTTGACCCTGCACGCGTCGAGGCCCTGGCTGCTGCTTGACGCCTGATCCATATGCGGCGCTCCGCGATTTTGATCCCAATCAATGACGCCGTCCACGTGCCGCCGATAGTGCCCAAAACAATCGGGGAGGGTGTATCATGCCCACTGGCGCGTGGCTGGTGACCATTGTCGTCGTAGCGGTCTTCGTCGGTTTTGCCGGAGCTCTAGAGCGTGCTGTGTTTATACGGAAACATAGCCTGAGTTTTTGAGATAGTTGGCGCACTCTTCCTTGGAGAAGACGTCGAGGAGTTCACCGACCTTGCGCCAAGTTGCCTCGACATCGCG
>NZ_LGHM01000209.1 GCF_001908185.1 Bradyrhizobium sp. AS23.2 | reverse complement strand
CGGGCCTCCAGATCTGCACGATCGTCAGGATCTTCCGGGACCGCGAGGTCCCGCCAGCGTCTCATCTTCCATCAGGAAGACGCCAACAACATGCAACCCGGGACCCATAGCCACAGGGAGCAGTTGCCGAGCGAGCTGGTAACCGCGAGTCTTCGCAAAACTTCATCCTGTGGTTATGGGTCCCGGATCAGCGCTCCGCTTGTCCGGGACGACGATTGAGCATGCCTATGCAGCGGCTCCGATCCTTCCCCTCGCTAACTCCGTATCGTATGGTCGGACCAACAAGCCCGACCCATCGGGCCATCCGGAAACCTTCATGCCCGATCCCGCCTGGTCGCTGCACTCCCGCCTGAAAGAAGACACGATCGACATCGGTGACCTGCCGCTGTCGAAGGTGCTGGTCATCAAGGATGCGCATTATCCCTGGCTGCTGCTGGTGCCGCGGCGGCCCGATGCGGTCGAGATCATCGATCTCGACGAGGTGCAGCAGGCGCAATTGATGACGGAGATCTCGCGCGTCTCGCGCGCGCTGAAGGAGATCACCAAATGCGACAAGCTCAATGTCGCAGCGCTCGGCAACCTCGTGCCGCAGCTTCACGTCCACATCATCGCGCGCCGGACCAGTGACGCGGCATGGCCGCGGCCAGTCTGGGGCGTGATGCCACCTCTGGCACACGACGCCGCCGAGGTGCAGAATTTCATCAGCGCGCTTCGGCGCAAGATCTGGTTGGGTTGAAAGAACGATTGGGTTGAAAGAACAATAATGTCAGCATTCGACTCGTTTCCGCTGGGACAGCCGGCCTTCGTCACCAATGTCCTCGATCGCGCCGCCCATCTGCGCCGCGACGACGAAAAGCTGTTCGCGATGGAGCAGAAGCCATCCTCGCGTGCCTATGTCGTCTATCGCGACTCGCTGCTGGTGAAGCGCGAGGGCGAAAAGATGCGGGCGCTGCTGTCGATCGACGAGGCGCTGAAATGCGGCGCCAATCCAGGCACGATCTTCCTGGGCCTGCGCGACGGCGCCGCAATGTTCGGCATGGGCCTGTCACAAGCCGCTGCCGAAAAACTGATCGGCCGCGAGGACTATGCCGTCACCGAGCTACGCGGCATGGCGATGCAGGGCACGATCCCGCCCGACGAGCTCTCGGCAATCGCGATGGCGAAGTCGATGGTGGGCTGGCATCAACGCCACGGCTATTGCGCCAATTGCGGCACCCGCAGCGCGATGAAGGAAGGCGGCTGGAAGCGCGACTGCCCTGCTTGCAAGGCCGAGCACTTTCCGCGGACCGATCCGGTCGTGATCATGCTGGTCGCCTCCGGCGACAAGTGCCTGCTCGGCCGCCAGAAGCAGTTTCCGCCGGGCATGTATTCCTGTCTTGCCGGCTTCGTCGAGGCCGCCGAAACCATCGAAGATGCGGTGCGCCGTGAGATCGTCGAAGAATCCGGCATCCGCTGCACCGACGTGCAGTATTACATGACCCAGCCGTGGCCCTACCCGTCATCGCTGATGATCGGCTGCAGCGCGCGCGCGCTGAACGAGGACATCGTCGTCGACCACTCCGAGCTCGAGGACGCGCGCTGGTTCACACGCGACGAGGCGGCTCTGATGCTGAAGCGGACCCACCCCGACGGGCTCGCCGGGCCGCATCCCTTCGCCATCGCCCATCACCTGCTCGGCCGCTGGGTACGCGACAGCAGCGGCGCCTAGGCGGCAACCATCGATGGCTGCATCAGGGATCGCGCCGCGCATCCTCTGCATCGGCATTCCCGTGCGCGACCTGAGCTTTCGGGTCGAGGCCGTGCCCGGGCGCGGCAGCAAGGCGAACGCCAGCCATCTCGCGGAGATCTGCGGCGGCAACGCGCTCAATGCCGCGATTGCCATCGCCCGGCTCGGCGGCCGCGTCGCGTTTGCGGGGCCGATGGGCGATGCGCGGGAGACGTCGAGCGGCTTCATTTTCGAACGGATGGCTGCCGAGGGCATCGAAACCACGCATATCGTGCGCATGCCGGGGCTCATGACGCCCGTCTCCGCGATCATGATCGACGGAACAGGCGAACGGACGCTCACGATCTATCGCGATCCTGCCCTGTGGCACGTGAAGTTGCCGGATGCCGACGACCTGCTGACCGATTGCCAGGCGGTCCTCGTCGAGAGCCGCTGCGGCGCCTTTTGCATCGATCTCTGCAGTGAAGCACGCCGGCGCGGCGTTCCCGTCATCGTCGGCGTCGACCGCGCGATGGCGCTGACTGACGGCCTGCTCACGGCCGCCTCGCATCTCCTGTTTGCCAGCGAGCAGGTGCAGGAGACCGCAGGTGTGGGCGACGATGCCGCGGCGCTGAAGCGTCTGGCTGCGCTGACACCGGCGTTCCTCGCCGCCACCCGCGGGCCGCGCGGGACGATCTGGCTGAACGAAACAGGCGAGCCGGAGGAAACGCCGGCTTTCCCGGTTCAGGCGGTCGATACGCTCGGGGCCGGGGACGTCTTCCACGGCGCCTTTGCGCTTCGCCTCGCCGAAGGCGGCGGCACCCCGGAGGCGCTGCGATTCGCCGCAGCCACCGCAGCCCTGAAATGCGCCCGCCATGGCGGCGGCCAAGCGGCCCCACAACGCATTGAAGTTGAAGAGCTTTTAGCCAGATAGCCGGACACTGATCCGGCTTGGGCGCCAAGAGTACGGGCTTGCGGTAGAAGATTTTTCTATATATGAGTGAAACTTGCCTCGATAATGGAACAAAGTTCTTCAAATGACTGATGCCGCCGCCCAGATCCCCGAGACCAGCCGTCGCCTCGACGCCATCGATCGCAAGATTCTGATGGTCCTCCAGGAAGACGCCTCCCTGTCCGTCGCCGAGATCGGCGACCGCGTCGGCCTGTCCTCGACCCCCTGCTGGAAGCGCATCCAGCGCCTGGAGGCCGACGGCGTGATCCTGAAGCGGGTGGCGCTGGTCGACCAGAACAAGATCGGGCTCGGCATCTCCGTGTTCGTGTCGGTGGAGAGCGCCGACCATTCCGACGCCTGGCTCAAGAAGTTCGCCGAAGCTGTCAGCGCCATGCCCGAGGTGATGGAGTTTTATCGCATGGCCGGCGACGTCGACTACATGCTGCGCGTCGTGGTCGCGGACATGCAGGCCTATGACGTCTTCTACAAGAAGCTGATCAGCGCCGTGCCGTTGAAGAACGTCACCTCGCGCTTCGCGATGGAGAAGATCAAGTCGGTCACCGCGCTGCCGATCCCGGCGGTGGTGGCGGCTTAGGGCTCACGCCAAGAAAGTTGTCATCGCCCGGCTCGACCGGGCGATCCAGTATTCCAGAGACAGCGATGGGATACGGAGAAGCTGCGGCGTACTGGATGCCCCGGATGTCCCCGGAACGGGGTCGGCCATGTCCTCAGACTAAACATCAAGCCGGGGCATGACAGCGGAGAGGAAGGCTTGGATTAGGCCTCCAAGCCACCTCAGATCTTCTGATTGTACTCGCCGACTTCAGGATGCGTGCGCAGCACGCTGTCCACCATCTCGAACATGTCGCGCATGCGCTGCTCGGAGACCGGGCTTTCGACGACGACGACGAGCTCGGGCTTGTTGGAGGAGGCGCGCACGAGGCCCCAGCTGCCGTCCTCGACCGTAACACGCACGCCGTTGACGGTGACGAGATCGCGGATCGCCTGACCGCCGATCTTGGCACCCTTGGCCTGCAGGCCCTCGAAGTGCTTCACCACCTTGTCGATGACGCCGTATTTGACCTCGTCGGCGCAATGCGGCGACATGGTCGGCGACGACCAGGTCTTCGGCAGCGCGTTCTTCAGATCGGCCATCGACTTGCCGGGGGCGCGGTCAAGCATGTCGCAGATCGCGATCGCGGAGACCAGACCGTCGTCATAGCCGCGGCCGAACGGCTTGTTGAAGAAGAAGTGGCCCGACTTCTCGAACCCCGCGAGCGCGCCCATCTCGTTGGTGCGGCGCTTCATGTAGGAATGGCCGGTCTTCCAATAGGCGGTCTTGGCGCCCTGCTTCTGCAGCACCGGATCGGTGACGAACAGGCCGGTCGACTTCACGTCGACGACGAACTGCGCGTCTTTGTGGATCGCCGACATGTCGCGCGCGAGCATCACGCCGACCTTGTCGGCAAAGATCTCCTCGCCGGTGTTGTCGACGACGCCGCAGCGGTCGCCGTCACCGTCGAAACCGAGGCCGACATCGGCCTTGTGATGCAGCACCGCGTCGCGGATCGCGTGCAGCATCTCCATGTCTTCCGGATTCGGATTGTATTTCGGGAAGGTGTGATCGAGCTCGGTGTCGAGCGGGATCACCTCGCAACCGATCGCCTCCAGCACCTGCGGCGCGAACGCGCCGGCGGTGCCGTTGCCGCAAGCCGCGACGACCTTGAGCTTGCGCGTCAGCTTCGGGCGGCTGGTGAGGTCGGCGATGTAGCGTGCCGGATAATTCTCGTGGAACTGGTAGGAGCCGCCGGCCTTGTTCTTGAAATCGGCGTTGAGCACGATCTCTTTCAGCCGCGTCATCTCGTCGGGACCGAATGTCAGCGGGCGGTTGGCGCCCATCTTCACGCCGGTCCAGCCATTGTCGTTGTGCGAGGCCGTGACCATCGCGACGCAGGGCACGTCGAGATCGAACTGCGCGAAATAGGCCATCGGCGTCACCGCCAGTCCGATGTCGTGCACCTTGCACCCCGCAGCCATCAGACCGGAGATCAGCGCATATTTGATCGAGGCCGAATAGCCGCGGAAATCATGACCGGTGACGATTTCCTGCTTAACGCCGAGTTCGGCAATCAGCGCACCCAGCCCCATGCCGAGCGCCTGTATCCCCATCAGGTTGATTTCCTTGTTGAACAACCAGCGCGCGTCGTATTCGCGAAAGCCGGTGGGCTTCACCATCGGCTCTGATTCGAAGGCGTAGGTGTTGGGCAACAAGACGGATTTCGGCTTGGGAAACATTGAGACGGTCTCGTGAAAAGGGCAGGAATTGATGCAGCCTTAGCGAATGCCGGGCCGCAGCGGAAGGCGGGAATGGCAGCTTATGGCTTATAATTGCGGCGGTTTGGTAACGGGGACGGTTAAAGCTGCCGGACGAAACTGGGACGACGCGGAATGGATAGCCAGCGCTCCCGGCGGCGCTCGATCCGCGCCGCCATCGACCAGGATTTGCGGACACAATCTCTGATCGCAAATCATGTTGAAACCACTGCCCCGCTGTGCGTATGCTGTTCGGGAGTATTCCGTCTCGCCGCCGAAGATTCGGCGGTGCCCCGGCATTCGATTGCGACCTGATCGTTCAATTTGAGCATTGACTCAAAGCCTCTCGAGCTTGCTCACGGCGCGAACGTCGGAGACAACGCATGCGCAGGGTGTCGATTCCGGTTGCGGTCACGGCCGCCATGATGATGACTGTCGCTCAAATGATGACCGCGGCTCACGCGGCGAGCGAGCGATCTCTGCGCGCACCGACCGTTTCGCCGACCGCGCGCCCGTATCTCACGTTTGAGGACCCGGCCCTTCCGCCCTTGGCGCACACCGCATTCTGCCTGCGCTACCGTGACGAGTGCCGCGCCCGCATGCTCTTTCGCGGTGGACCGGTCCGGCTCACCGAGACACGGTTGGCAGATCTGAAAGAAGTCAACCAGACCATCAACCGCGCCATCATCCCGGACCCGACTGAACTCGGCCCGGTGGTGGAATCCTGGCTCGTCGACCCGAAGCGCGGCGATTGCAACGATTATGCCGTCAGCAAGCGCCACCGGCTTCTGAGCCGTGGGTGGCCGCAGCGCACGCTCCTGCTCGCGGAGGTCGAGACCGTCTCGGGCAAGCACCATCTGATTCTGCTGGTGCGTACGAAGAGCGGCGACCTGGTGCTGGACAATCTGACTCCGCAGATCAGACCGTGGTCGCGTGCACCCTATCGATGGATCCGGGTTCAGTCGCCCGGCAATCCGAAATACTGGAACGCTGTCGGGCCGCGACGCGTGTAAGACTTTTCCGCCGTCGAGCCACTCGACGGCAATGCCGGACTATTGTTCCAGCACCATCTGGCCGTTGGCGTATTCGAAGCGCTTCAGGCGGGACAGGAACGAGAGGCCGAGCAGGTTCTCGGACAGCGCTTCGTCCGGGAGCACCATCGCGTCGACGTCGCGTACGACGAGGCCGCCGACCTCCAACATGGCGATGCGGGTGCGCGCGGCCTTGATGGTGCCGTTGGCGGTGGAGACGGTAGCGTTGTACTCGCTGCGCGAGGGACGCAGGCCGAAGCGGGCAGCCGAGGTCTCGTTCAGCGCCACCACGGAAGCACCGGTATCGACCATGAAGCCGATGCGTTGGCCGTCGATCCGGCCTTCGGTCTGGAAATGGCCGCGGCCGTCGCGGGGAATGTTGAGGCTGCGGCCGCCGGCGGGCGCCGTCGTTGCGACCGCGACCGTCGTGCGCGGCGCTGACGTTGCGGAAGCGGAGCTCATCTTGTCCGCCATCTGCGCCATGAACGTACCGAGGCCGATCATGACGGCCGCGAAGATCATAATGTTACGCATCATACCACTCGGAGCCGAAAGCTCGATTTCACCACGCGGCACGCCTGGCCGCGAGCGAAGCCGCCGCCAAGCGGTGCTATTTTGACGAAAAGGATGAGCGAACGGTTAATCCGTGACTTCAACCTCTCCCCGCCTGCGGGAAGAGGTCGGATTGCGCTCGGCGATGCGAAGCATCGTCCGAAGCAATCCGGCTGAGGGGGTACAGGTCTATCGATAGAGATCAGCTTGCGGAGAGAGCCCTCACCCCAACCCTCTCAGGGCGAGCGAAGCTCGTCCCGGCCCCGCAAGAGCGGGGCGAGGGAGAAGGCTTCTCACGTCCCGCGCGGCTTCGCCCGCCGGGTCGGCAATGCGCTCGCCGGATCGTCCGGCCAGGGATGGCGCGGATAGCGGCCGCGTAAGTCTGAGCGCACCGCGCTGTAGCTGCCGCGCCAGAAGCCGGGGAGATCGCGCGTCACCTGCACCGGACGTTGCGCCGGCGACAGCAATTCCAGCACCAGCGGCACCTTTCCGGCTGCGATCGACGGATGGGTGTTGAGACCGAACAATTCCTGGAGCCGCACCGCGATGGTCGGCCCCTGCTCCGCCTCATAGTCGATCGCGAGCACGCTCCCGGTCGGGGCCTCGAAATGCGTGGGCGCCTCGCGGTCGAGCCGCGCGCGCATCTCCCAGGGCAACAGCGCCATCAGCGCATCGGAGAGATCGCCGGCGGAGATGTCCTTCAACGTGGTCTTGTCGTAGAGCGCAGGCACCAACCAATCTTCGCGTCGCGCAATCAGCCCATCGTCGGAGAGATCGGGCCAGCTCTCGCCTTCGGCCTTGCGCAGGAACATCACGCGGTCGCGCCATTGTTTTGCTGCCTTCGACCAGGGCAAGCGGTCGAGGCCCGCAGCGATCAGCCCATCTGCAAAGATGCGCGCGGTTTCCTCCGAGGGCGACACGGCAAGCGTAGCCTCAGAGAGCGTGATCGCGTGCAGCGCACGCTTGCGCCGTGCGCGCAGCGCCATCGCGCCGCGATCGAAGGAGATCTCGTCGACGGTCTCGATATGCTCGGCGAAATGCCGCTCGATGTCGTCCTCGGCGATGGGTGCCGCAAGCAGAATACGCCCGCTCGCCGCCGTTCCCGTCATTTCGCCGATCGCGATATAGGGCGAGCGCGCGAGCGACGAGGTCGGCTCTACCGCCGCGCCACGACCGTTCGCGAGCACGAAGGTGCCATTGCCACGATTGCGCGCGACGCGGTCCGGGAAGGCGTAGGCGAGCATCAGGCCGGTCGAGAGATCGTCCTGCTCCGCCGCGGACTTCTCTGACGCCGCCACCTGCGAGGCCCAGCGCCGCGCGAGATCGCGCGCGCTGGCGGCACGCGGCGAGCGATCGCGGCGGAACTGGTCGCGCCGATGCTCGAGATCGACGCTGTCGCCGCCGAGCCCCCGTTCGGTGATGATGGCCGCGATCTCGGCGGCGGCCTCGCCCGCTCCTGCGCGATGCGAATCCACGATCATGCGTGCGAGACGCGGCGGCAGCGCCAGCGCACGCAGGCTCTTGCCTTCCGCGGTGATGCGGCCGTCGCCATCGAGTGCGTTGAGCTCGGAGAGCAGGCTCTTGGCTTCCTTCCAGGCCGGCGCGGGCGGCGGATCGAGGAACGACAACGCGGCAGGATCGGCGACGCCCCATTGCGCGAGATCGAGCACCAGCGAGGACAGATCGGCGCTCAAGATTTCCGGCTGAGTATAGGGCGCAAGCGAGGCCGTCTGCGGTTCGTCCCAAAGCCTGTAGCAGACGCCGGGCTCGGTACGGCCGGCGCGGCCGCGGCGCTGGTCCACCGCCGCGCGGGCGGCGCGCACGGTCTCGAGCCGTGTCAGGCCGATATCCGGCTCGTAACGCGGCACGCGGGCGAGGCCGGAATCGACCACGATACGCACGCCTTCGATGGTGAGGGAGGTCTCCGCGATCGAGGTCGCCAGCACCACCTTGCGCGTGCCCTTCGGCGCCGGCGCAATGGCGCGATCCTGCACGGCGGCATCGAGCGCGCCGGACAACGGCACGATCTCGATGCTGGCGTCCGGCACGCGTTCACTGAGGAAAGTCTGGGTGCGGCGGATCTCGGCGGCGCCCGGCAGGAAGGCCAGCACCGAACCGCTGTCCGCGCGAAGAGCCGAGGCGATCGCGTCGGCCATCTGCCGCTCCACCGGCGCGTCCACCTTGCGGCCGAGATAACGAGTCTCGACCGGAAAGGCGCGGCCCTCGCTTTCGACGACCGGCGCCTCCCCAAGCAACTTGGCGACGCGCGCACCATCGAGCGTGGCCGACATCACGAGGATGCGCAGGTCCTCGCGCAGGCCGAGTTGCGCATCGCGCGCCAGCGCGAGGCCGAGATCGGCATCGAGCGAGCGCTCGTGGAATTCGTCGAACAGGATCGCGGCGACGCCCGAAAGCTCGGGATCGTCGAGGATCTGGCGGGTGAAGATGCCCTCGGTCACGACCTCGATGCGCGTGGCGCGCGATATCTTCGAGCCGAAGCGAACGCGATAGCCGACGGTCTCGCCGGCGCGCTCGCCGAGCGATTTGGCCATCCGGTCGGCGCTGGCCCGCGCCGCAATGCGCCGCGGCTCAAGCACGATGATCTTCCTGCCCGCGGCCCAGGGCGCATCCAGCAGCGCCAATGGCACCCGCGTGGTCTTGCCGGCGCCCGGAGGGGCCACCAGCACGGCGGCGTTATGCGTCTCGAGCGTGCGCGACAAATCGTCGAGCACGGCATCGATCGGGAGGGGCGTGTCGAAGCTGCGGGGCAAATATCTATCCGTTCGTCATGCCCGAGCAAAAGCGCGAAGCGCGTCTTCGCACGAAAGCTGCCGGGCATCCACGTCGTTTGACTAGCCTAGAAAACAGACGTGGATGGCCTGGACAAGCCCGGCCATGACGGTTTCGGTAGACAACAATAAGGCGATGGTCAGCCCTGCACCGGCGGCCGACCGACGCTCTCGTAGGTGAAGCCGGCCGCCGCCATGTCGTCGGGGCTGAAGATGTTGCGGAGATCGACGACGACGGGCTGGGCCAGGGTCGCCTTTAGCCGGTCGAGATCCAGACCGCGGAACTGCACCCACTCGGTGACGACGACGAGCGCATCGGCGCCTTGCGCGCAGGAATAGGCATCCTCGCAATAGGTGATGCTGGGCAGCTCGCCCTTGGCCTGCTCCATGCCGACGGGATCGAAAGCCTTGACCTTCGCACCCATGTCGATCAGGCCGGTCACCAGCGGGATCGACGGCGCATCGCGCATGTCGTCGGTGTCGGGCTTGAAGGTGAGACCGAGCACCGCGATGGTCTTGCCGCGCAGGGAGCCGCCGAGCGCGTGGCTGACCTTGCGCGCCATCGCGCGCTTGCGGTTCTCGTTCACCGCCAGCACGGATTCGACGATGCGCAAGCTCACGTCATAGTCCTGCGCGATCTTGATCAGCGCCTTGGTGTCCTTCGGAAAGCACGAGCCGCCGAAGCCGGGGCCGGCATGCAGGAATTTGGTGCCGATGCGGTTGTCGAGGCCGATGCCGCGCGCGACCTCCTGCACGTTGGCGCCGACTTTTTCGGAGAGATCGGCGATCTCGTTGATGAAG
>NZ_LGHM01000208.1 GCF_001908185.1 Bradyrhizobium sp. AS23.2 | reverse complement strand
GCTGCCATTCCGCATCGCTCAGCCAGTAAGCCTGCTTTGCCATCCAAGCCTCCATGTGCTGGAAAGCTTGAATCACAATCCCTTAGTCCTGGGAATCCTTATTGAGTACAGACCCTAGAGCGATCAGGGCCCCGACGATCTCTGCCGGGACATAGAACAGAGCCTGAGAGAGGGACAGTGCGATTGGCCCTCCCGTGCAGAGCGCAGCGACCGCGATTGCCGGGTTTGCGTAAGAGGTGGATGGGGTCGCGACTATCGCCGCAAATAGCCAGGCTCCAACCGCGAATGGTCCCACGTCCTTCCGTCCGCTCCGAGCGCAGGCGAACACCACGGTCATCAGGCCGGCACTGGCCGCGACCTCGCTTAGAGCCAATCGCCAGGTAACCATCTGCGGCTCCGACGTCGGTCCACCGATGTCGAACAGTAACCTCGCAGTCAGCGCTCCCAAGATGCCGCCGATAAGTTGAGCCGCGACATAGGCGACCATGCAAGAAAGCGGGCGTTCGCCCGCGAGCCATTGCAGCCCAGTGATGAGCGGATTGAAGTGGCCGCCTGAGATCTCTCCGAAAGCGATGATGAGGCCGACTAGCGCGCCCGCGCTCGGCTGTGCGGGGGCGGCCTAAATTTAGATTAGTCCCCCCTCCCATCAGGTGCGCTCATGATAACGTTGCGGTGCTGATGACGGCGCTGCAGTGCTGATGATGCGCTGATTGATGTGCAGCGCGGACGTCACGCCATGTCGTTGCGGTGCGAGAGCGGTCCAGTGCGGTAATGAAGGCTCGTCGGTCATGCGCGGAAGTCGAGCTGCTTTTTGAAGCTATCCCGGCACGCCTCAATCGAGAAGAACGGCGCAAGCTCGCACGGGTTGCCGCTGGCATCCGTATAGTGAGCAACATAGATTTTTGCGCCGTTTTTCGTGGGCCACTCTTCAATGCGGACCGTCGTGCCTCGGTGATCGAAGGTCTCGACAAAGACCGGCACCCTTCGCTTCACTGTTCTCTTCATTTCAGCAGTCCCTTTGCCCGCAGCCATTCGGTGACGATCCAGCAAATCAAATTTGAGGTCGAGCGGGTTTGCAAGGACTTCTGGGAGCGTCAGCCCGAGCGCGTTGAGGTTTGGTCCGAGAAGGCGACCGTTGAGGGCGTGCTACGCCGCGGCAGCCCAAGCCGTCCGTTGCCGCACGCCCATCCCATCACCGGGAGAAGCGCGGCATCGATCGCTGAAATCGGCGTCAGTGAGGGCCCGCGTGCTCGGCTTCGTAGCGGCTTACGTCGGCGAATAGCTGTGCGTTACCCCCATCACACGGCATCTGAACCAACGCGGCCGCCGGGGGCCGAACCACCACGTCGCCGATCGGTGTCTGACCCCCCGATGCCGCATGACCCGGTACCGCCTGGAGACACATCGCGGTCAGGTCGCTCTTGATCGACCAAAGGGTCGTCGCCGCATTGACGAGCGACCATTTTTCGTTCGCACCGCCGCTGCAAGGATACAGGATGATCGGGGAGCCCGCATCCTGCCGCGCGCCAGAAATATTTACGCATTTGCCGCTTGGCACGTGCAACAGGATGTGTGTTGCAGGGTCGTAGGCCCATTGTTGGAGGTCGGGTGTCGTCGGACACCCCTGCAGGGACGCGTCGCATCTCAAGAACGTGAGTTGGACATCGATCGCGGCGTCGGGCGGTGCGACCAGCGGTTCATCAATGCTTTTGGCGTAGAGCGCCCTCTTTTGACTCAGCACCGATTCCGGGATGGGAGGAAATGTACCAACCTGCGTGGTATCCGGGGGAACCGCTTCGATGGCCGCAAGGATCTGGCTGCGTAGCGGCAGGATAGCGGCGTCAGTACACTGGGAGACCGAGGACACCCAGGTCCAGGGATTGGGAAAATTGCACGATTGGCCAGGAAGGCATGTGGTGTTGCAACCGGAATGCACGCCGATAAGATGGTATTCGAGTTTACGGTTTATTGAGAACGGATCGTCCCAGTCCTGAACGTAGGACGGGCCGCCGCTGTCGCCTCCCGCCACAGTCGCGCCGCTGGTCCCGGGGAAAGAATACCAGCTCGGCGGAGCAGACGAGTTAGGGAGGATCGTATTGGGTAAGATGACGAAATCGGCCCACCGGAATTTGCCGTCCAAGTTAGTCGGCGTTGGGACCGGGCCCACCTGAAATGCCAGTGCGTTGATGCCTCGGCCATAGCCCCTGATGCCCAGGTTGGCCATTGGCCGTTGGTCATCCAGTTTCATGGGCCCGGCATCTGACCGGACGAAATCGTGTAGCCCGACCTGGAGGAGGGCAACGTCGCTGGGACCGACCGTGCCCAGGCGTGGGGGGCAAGTCGTCGCTCTGCCGTACAGGATAACCTGCCGTGCCTGGACAGTCTTGGTGTTCCCTGGCCAGTTCGCGGTCAGCGAAATCTGATTCGCCGCGAATTGCGGGCAGGTCGTCAAGAAGGAGAAGACGCAATGGGCCGCGGTGATGGCCCAATAATCATTCAACATCGAGGCGCTGCACGTGGCTTCGGGATTGGACAAGGTCAGCAGCCCGAACTGCTCCTGCGTCTGCTGATCGATTGGCGGGTTGGGCGTGACGAGCGGTTGGCTGGTCCGACCGGTCGGTTCTTGCGCCTGAGCCGCTCCGATATCGAGCAGGATTGTGCACGCGCATAGCGCGGAGATGACTCGTGGCGCCAGCATTCGAATCTTCATGACATCTTCCTCTCTGTCCAAGATCTGCCGAGAAGACATCTTGCGCCATGCCTCTGTGCTGGCTCGCGGCAACGCGGGCGCACCGGGGGTGGACGGGGCTATCATACACCCCCACCCACAGCCACGAAAGCCGCTATGAGGCTTCAGCGGCGGCCGCAGCGCTCACCGCCAATGTGAGCACCGGGCTGCCGCCCGGCAAGCGCGCCATCGCCAAGCCCGCCCCGGCGGCGGCGAGCACGAGGAGCAACGTGCCGACCCCCTCAGCCGCCGCCCGTCGGGCGATCGTGATCCCGGGGTCGCGCTCGAAGAAGCATGTTCGAGAACCGGTGGCGCCGTGCACGTCATGCACGGTTGGCCTGCTTGGGCTCGTTGGAGTCGTTGGCGGCAAATCGTGCTTTCACGTCCTCCATCTTGAGCGCCAGTTCTTCGGGAGTGAGGATTTGTTTTTGGAACAGGATGTTCCCGAAGGCTACGATCCAGCGCTCATAACGAAGGCGCATTTAGTCTGCCCGGCTGGTCGAAAAGGCGCGTTGATGCACATCAAGCGAAATCAACGCGGCACGGTCCGCGTGGCGTGCTTGGCTCGCGCCCCTTTTCGAGTCCCGCCCTGAGGAGTATCGGCGTCTATCCGCAATCATTGGGCCGGGTCGCACTGCCCCCTCATGTCGGCAGTGGGTCAATCCCGCCATTTTCGGTCGCTTCGCCGCGTGTCTGCTTATCCCCTACCAGCGCGGAATAGCCGACATCCCCCAACCGCCGCTTGGGGCCAATTCCAGACTCATGCACCACAACAAAAGGCATCAGCGAGCAGCGTGGAGCTTGTTAGGTTGGCAGCCGGGCAGGTTCGCCTTCCAAGAATTCCAAGACAGCCGTCACCACCGCGTATGTTATTCCTCGTCACGCAGCAATTTTCTTTGCGGGTTCCAGATCTGCAAGCCGTGCCGGTCAATAACGTAGTGATCTGGCCCCAACGCTTCGGCGGCTTCCAGCGCCAATTCGAGCGATTGAAACGTCTGCACGGTATGGCCGCGATGAGTCGTCACGCGAAACGGAGCGTGTAGGCCATGCTCCTTTCTGGCTATTCCGAAAAATTTGCGTAAGCGCGCTGTTACTTGATTTAGCATCCAGCTTTCCTCATCGCCCGAGCGCATCGAACGGATTGGCAACGCCAGCGTAGCTTGCAGCGCCCGCTAAAATGTCGGGAGCGTGCGCACTTCCTTCGCGGCGACCTTCATCAGCGGCCTCACCGCCTGATCCTCGCGGCCAATCACCACGCCGGACGCAAAGGCAAGAGCACGCCGATGCTGACGCGACGCCTTGAGCGCCGCATCGACAATCATCTCCCGGTGCGCAACAAAATCGTTGAGCGCTCCCAAGGCATCCTGAATCTTTTTTAAGTGGCCGGTCAAACGCGCAAGCTGCTTTTTCTCGCGCTTGGAAGGAAAGAGCGTCTCAAAAAATTCGACCGCATACCTGATCTTCTTTACCCTGATTCGCAATCGATGCCGCGTAAGGGGAGACATCTCATCGAGATCGCGCCCGACCTTGCGCACGTTCCTGATGCGGCGATGGAGCACATGGGTGGCGAATTTGCTGATCGGCATGTTCGCCTGATCGGTCGCGATGGTCTGTTTTGATTCGATCCATTGCAGCGTATCGATCAGCAGCTTCCGAAAGCGCTCCGAGTTGACCGCCTTTTTTGCGCGCGCGAACGCCTGATCGCGCCTTTCGGAAAATTCCTGCTTGATGGCCTGGCCGCCCTGGCGTAGCAGGGCATCGCGCGTCGCTGGCCCGATATTCTCATTCACAAACACGTCGAGCTCGCGCGCCGGCGCGAGCTCGCCCGTCAACCACTTCAGCTGCGCTTTGATTTTCTGCGCACTGGCGCCGGACAGGAGTTTTGAAAAGAGCGAGATCTCCGCGCGCAGACGCCGCAGTCCGACCCGCATCTGGTGAACGCCTTCCGGATCGGAGTTGCGCACCGCGTCGGCGTTTCCCGAAAAATGCCGGACAGCGGAGCGCGCGATGGCCCGGAATGCCTCGTCCACGGTCATGTCGTTGTTCAGCTCGATCGCTTCGGCGAAGACGATGTGCTGGCCGTTGCCACCTGCGAGATCATACCCGCGCTCGGCTTTTGACTGCAGATCGAGCTCGGCGCCCGACTTTCGCTCGATCGCCTTTGCAACCCGGAACAAGTCGATCAGGCGACCGCTTTTTAGTTCCAGCTCAAGCTCCTTGACCGGACTCGATCGGCGTCCGGCGATGATGCTGCCAAGGTCGATCGCAAGCTCGATCTCGCTCCGTTTGGTGCGGACGGGTAGCGTAATGCGATGGACGGAGGTCTTGAAGATCGGCTTCAGCTTGCGGCGCAGCTTTTTGGGGGCGAATTGCTCGAGCGGCGTGCCGTCGGCCTTGCCGAGATCGGGCACATGGTCCGCTATCTCTGTTTCCCATTCACCTCGGCCAAACTGCGCAGCGTTCGCCCACTTGACCGTCTGGATCTGCTTCTCGCCATCTTGCCGCACGCGAAGCGAAAGGCCATGGCGCTTCAGCTTGTGCTTTCCGGTATCGAAATAGGTCGACACCAGATCGCCCTCGGTCCGCTCACCGACCTTGCCGCCCGCAATCTGCGATTTCGTTAGTGCCTTCAGGCTGCGCGCCGGTATGCGGAATTTCAATTCCGTTTCGACCGCCATTGTGCCTCCGCAGGGCTCAAAAGAATAAATTATACCCTCTACATGGATAGCGCACCGCTCAGGAGGTCCGGATGCCAGCAATTTTGTTGCCAGTTCACCGCTTCCTTGCGATACGTCAAAAGCCATGACTAACCTGGATCGGCAACCAAGGCGAGATCTTTCAGTCGCTGCACGAATTGCGGCCGGATGACCTGCTCAGATATCTGCAATCCGAGCGTGAAGCAGCTGCTCGCAGGATTCTTGAGCTGACGCCAGCGCAACCAAACGCCATTCAGTACGACCAACTGTGGCCGCAGATTCTGGCACGGAACGTTGTCACCAAGGTTGATGTGAACGAGATCGTCGCGACTCTGCGTAAGAAGGAGGCCATCCATATTCCCGACTGGGAAAACGAAGGCGTGTGCCGCAAGACGGCTATCGCTTGCAGCGTACTGATCGCACAGAGGTGGTTGAGTGACTCGCACGCCAACTCAGGCGGGACTTTTTTTTGCGCTCTGCAGTCGCGCGCTTCACACGCTCGCGGTGGCATTCCTTGCAGACCGTCATGGTCGCGTCCCTGAGACCGGGGCGCACCTGCACGTAGAATTCGCCGAGCGGCTTCTCCTGTCGGCACGCCTTGCAGACCTTGGTCGCGATAACCCCTGTGTTCATCGTCGGCTGATCTCCGTCATCTTTCCGCAGTGGAAGCACCTCGTTCGCTTGCGGTCGCGGAGCCGCTGCATTTCCTCGATGTAGTTAGCGCGCGAGCGGGACCACTGTGTTTCCTCGCTCGCCATGATCCGCAGGACGAACATCGGGTCGAGCCGGGTGTGGCAGCGCCCGCACTCGACCTCGGTCTCGCCCTCGCGCAGATAGTAGGTCACCGGGACGAAGCCGCGCCCCTCGACGTAGTAGGACCGATGATCGCAGCCGTCGCGGTCGCCCCAGCGGCCCACCACCTTGAGGAACGGCGGCTCGCGCAGCACGCAGCGCAGCTTGTCGATGGTGGTGACCATCAGGTGCCCTCCAGCTCGCGCGCCCTGACCCAGGCCTGCGCGCTCTCGACGGAGACCAAGACCCGGCGACCGACGCGCATCTCCTTCGGGCCTTTGCCCTCGTCGCGCAGGTTGAAGTAGTGCCGCTCCGAGATGCGGAAGGCGCGGCAGAATTCGGGGACCGTGTAGGCAAGCTGGGTCATCGGCGCCTCGGGCTTCTTGCGTGCTTTGGCTTTCGCTTTCGCGGCGGACATCATCAGTGCGCCCCCTTCCGACGATGCAGGTACGCGTTGATCTGCTTGAGTTCGTCTGCGACGCACCGGTCGAACAGCCCGTGCATCTCCTGCTGATGCTCGGGCGCGAAGCAGGCGACGTATTCAGCGACGAGATAGGCCAGCGCCGCGCCCTCACTGTCGCAATCCATGTTCGCGCTGGTCAGGTGGAATGCCGCAATCAGCCTGCCGACGTTGTCGGCGATCTTGTCTTCATCAACCGACACGGCGGCACCTCCAGGACAGACGGCGACCGATGTGGAAATAGCGGCGACCGCGCTTCCCGCAGACCGGGTCGCGGTCGAGCCGAACACGGTGATTGGTGCCAGGGGATGGGTTCGAACCACCGACGCACGGATTTTCGATCCGCCGCTCTACCGACTGAGCTACCCCGGCATCGCCCACGATGCGGCGGTCCCACATCGACTGGAAACCCTCATCGGCCAAGACCGGCGAGGCCAGTGCTGCCGCAAGGCATTGCAGGAGGACCCGGCGCGCTATCATGCCCGAGCCCTCCGCTTGCGCTTGGTCTGGGGCGCGGGTCGTTGGCTCATATCCTCACCGCGCGACGGCGTTGTGCGAGACGCCGCCTCCGTAGCTCCACCGGACCCAAGGGCGTGACGATCCAGCAACTTGCGAACGCGATAGGCCTCGGCGAAGTGATCGCCCGCATGGCAATGCGAGGTCTCGCTGCGGCAGTGCTCGCCGCAGCAGATCGCCTGACCGGTGGATCGCGGCTGGACGTGTTTGCTCGCGAGGCCCATCCCGGCTTTGCGCAGTTCGGCAAAGAGATCTCCAAATTCCTGGAGGTCGCGGATGCCGTATGAAACCGACCGGCAGACGTCGGACCGCTTCTTGCCCGAGGTCAAGCGGCTGATCTCGCCTTACCTGCTCGACGCGACTCCTGACTTCATCGACCAGAAGCAGGCCGCCGATCTGATGACCGTGATCGGGCGCGACATTCGCATCGGCGTCCGTGTGCGTGCCTTTGGCTATGCCGAGCGGTACCCGCATCAGTTCACGCTGCGGTGTCAGCGCGACACCGGCACCGAAACTGAATTGTCGAAGATCATCAACGGCTGGGGCGATTGGTTCTTCTATGGGCATGCGGCGAGCACCGAGGGCTTCGAGATATCGCCCTGGTGGCTGATCGATCTCGCGGCATTTCGCGCCGCGCTGATCCGCGAGGCCCGCAACGGCAGCGCGCTGCGCATGGGCGACGGCAGCAACGGGGATGGTACGCACTTCAAATGGTTTGATGTCCGGTCATTCCCGCCGCATCCGCCGCTCTTGATCGCGTCGAGCGAGGTCTATTTTGCATGACCTACGCGCCCCGCATCCTGGCCCTCGATCTTGCCGCCCGCACCGGCTGGGCGCTCGGTTATCCGAGCGATGAAGCCCCCCGGTCGGGATCGTTCCGCCTGGCGCGCGAGGGCGCGAGCATGGGCGCGCTGTTCTCCTCGTGCCGCCAATTGCTGGATGATCTGCTCAACATCGAGCCCGACATCAAGCTGATCGTCTTCGAAGCCCCGATGACGCCGCAGCAGATGGCGGGTCGCACCACCGCCGACATCATGCGGAGGCTGATCGCTTCTGCGGCCACCTGCCAAGCCACCGCCACATACGCGAAGCCGGGATTCGCGGTCGCAGCAGTATGTTAACTGCGGGGACTGTCGAACCTGAATTCGACGAGCGGCACCAATTGGTTCAGTGGCTCTTCTTTCGGCGGTCCGCCGTCGAACCGGCTGGTCAGGTAGAGGGTGCTGTACTGGATCGAAAAACCCCAGTGCATCGTCTCGACGGCGGGCGAGAAAACGTTGTTGAATCCGCCGGCCACGGGATTGGGCGCGAGGGCCGTGCCGCCAGAGCCTATCGGAACTTCGTCGACAACCGAGCCTGTGACGGCGAACCCGCGCAACCACGAAAACGAGTCTGGAAGATCTCCGAAACCCTTGCCGAAGAAGATGCCCGGCTGGATCGTGTGGGGCGCATCAGCGCCGATGGCGACGGCACCGGAGTGACCTATGCCCCAGGCAAGGCCGACCGAAACCAACGCTTCGTGACGATTGTCACGGTAGGCTTCGTATTTGAGACCGATGTTCGTCTTGTCGAAGCCGGACGTGTGGCCTGTCGGCCAGTTCTGGTGGACCCACGCGCTGTCGATTGTGAACGCCAAAGTCGGGGTGAGCAGCCGAGCGAAAGCTCCGTTGATCCGGTTCTCGGCGACGTTGCTCCCCTGTGTGGGGCAATCGAGATAGCTGAGAATGAGCTCGTCGGCAACGGCGGGATCATCGAAGGTTATCGTTCCGGCGAAATAGCGGTTGCCGGCGATGCCGTGCCCATGGGCGGACTGCGTCCATAGCAGCGCCACGATCAGGAGTCCTCCTTTGCGAAGGGATCGCGTCTTCATACTTGGTCCGCTCGGCATCATTCAGCTTGATCAATATAGGGTACCCCCCTATAATAGTCGGTATGTCGCACACCATCAAGAACAAGTCCAAGCTCGTCGGCCGGGTTCGGCGCATCAAGGGGCAGATCGAGGCGGTCGAGCGCGCGCTGGAAGCCGAGCTCGGCTGCGCCGACGTGCTGATGCTTGTCGCATCGGTGAGAGGCGCCGTGAACGGGTTGACGGCCGAGCTTCTCGAAGACCACATCCGCCATCACGTGGTCGATCCCGCACATGAGAAGGATCCCGAGAAGGCCAGAGGTGCCGCCGACCTGATCGACGTCGTGCGGACGTACCTGAAGTAAGCGAACGAGGATTGCCATGAGTGAGACCAATGGCGCGGTCATTCCGGCCCTTCATAGCCATGCGTTCCTTTCTGAGGACCATCAGAAAAGCGAGCGGAAAACCTGGGCAGTGATCTGGCTGTGCAGCGCAATGATGGTCGCCGAAATTGTCGGCGGCTGGTTGTTTGGATCAATTGCGCTCGTTGCCGACGGACTTCACATGAGCACGCATGCGGGTGCACTATTGCTCGCGGCGCTCGCATACACCTACGCTCGGAGATACGCGGACGATCCGCGATTCACCTTCGGGACCGGCAAGCTGGGCGATCTGGCTGGATTCACCAGCGCCATTATCCTGGCGATGATCGCGCTGCTGATCTGCTATGAAGCTATCAGTCGCCTTTTCGAACCGGTTCCGATCCATTTCACCGAAGCGATACCCATTGCGGTTCTTGGACTTGCGGTCAACGTCGCGAGCGCGTGGCTGCTCAGCGGCGGCGACCATCACGGCCATAGCCACGGGCACGGCCATCACGCCCACCATGACGAAGACGAAACGCAGCGGATCACCACCGATGGGGGTGACATGATTCTGGAGGTGTTCGAGGACGGCGTGCCGCCGCGCTTCCGGCTCCGCGCGGAAAGTAGTGCCGGACTGCCGGCAGCTACTGCTTCGATCGAGACGGTCCGACCGGATGGGGCCCGGCAACTGTTCGCACTCGAGGATCGCGGCGCCTACCTCGAATCCATTGATGAAATTCCCGAGCCGCACGCCTTTAGCGCCAACGTCAGGATTGGCGAGCAGACATATCCTGTACAGTTTGAGGAGCATGAGCATGCGCATGGATCGGCTGCGCGAGATCACAATATGCGCGCGGCTCTTATCCATGTTCTGGCGGATGCCGCCGTATCGGTGCTGGTTATTGTCGGTCTTCTACTTGCCCGCGCCTTTGGCTGGCTCTGGATGGACCCGCTGGCAGGCATCGTCGGTGCGTGCGTTATTGCCAGTTGGTCGTTCGGGCTTATTCGCGATACCGGCGCAATTCTTCTCGATATGAATCCGGACCGCCGCATGGCTGACAATCTCAAGCGTTCAATCGAAAACGAGGGCGATCAGCTCGTCGACCTTCACCTCTGGCGGTTGGGGCCTGGTCATCTTGGCGCTATCGTCTCCGTGGCGACGGTAACGGAGCGGAACGAGCAATACTACCGGGCCAAGGTCGCGCGGTTCCGATCACTTTCGCACCTGACCATTGAAGTCAGACATGTCGTTCCGGGGGCGGCAGGCAGCGTTGCGTGATTTCCGCTCCGGGTCATTCTCGACCGACTCTGCGGGTTTCGGCCGCCGTTCGATGTCTGCTCTTCTCCGAAACCGACCAGCTTACTGCGCGGCAACGAAATGACGCGAAGGGCCAATTCCGGACATTGTCG
>NZ_LGHM01000207.1 GCF_001908185.1 Bradyrhizobium sp. AS23.2 | reverse complement strand
TTGCCCGGTCCGGATTTCTGCTTCATCTTCGCTCCTTGCGGCTACGATGAACCAGAAATCCTCCCTTCGTGAAGTCCCTCAATTTGTCTCAAGGGCTCTGACGGCGAACATGGACATCAACATTCCGAAAACGCTGGACGATTGGAACGCCCGTGGCACTGACTATCTGCCCGGCCTTCTTGGTATATTTTTCAGCAGGTGGAGGCAGACGAAGTCATCGCCACACTTGAGGTGCGTCGGGCCCTCGGAGCTTGGAACGGCTACCTACACGCCGGAACGGTGACGTCGCTAGCCGATACCTGCTGCGCCTACGGCACGGTGTGCGGCCTACCATCGGGCGCCAGCGGATTCACGACCGTGGAGCTAAAAAGCAACCTGATCGGTACGGCGAGAGAAGGCAAGGTGGTTTGCAGGGCCCGGCCACTCCATAGGGGCCGCACCACGCAAGTATGGGATGCCGAAGTGCGTCGCGAGGGTGATGACACCGCAATTGCCTACTTCCGCAACACGCAGCTGATTTTGTGGCCCAAGTAATGATAACCATTTGAATTTTCACCAACACCCCACCTCGGATCGTGGTGGCTTCGGACGGCTATCTTAAGCCCCGCGGTGAACCAAAGCGGCCTGCCGTTGGAAACCAAGGTCGAAACACAAACGTTATGGGACTCAAAGTCTATATTCGATTGATACAACGCAAGGATGATTGTTGCCGCAGCTTTGAAAAGTCGCTTTCTCAGCAGGGTAGAAATGTCGCCATTTGCCTTCCATGGGCAGGGCGCAAGACACAAATCAAGTGATTGCCGAGCTTATGTCTTCTCCGACGTAGGAAAGGGGCAGCGCGAGTTTCTTTATCTGCGCAGTGCTATGCGTGCGAGGAGGGCGGCAGGTCGGGCGTCGCGTCAGATGGAAACCCGGCGCGACATGTCGCCGCCAATGATCGTCACGCCCGGCTTCGCGCCGGGCGTCCACAGCACGGAATCTAGGCAACGTGGACGGCTGAGGTGGGCTCCGGCCATGACGACAAGATGAAACGAAGACCTCAAGAGGCCTTGGCGCGCAGGCTCGGCATGTCGAGGCCATTGCGGATCGCGCAGTCAATCGCGATTTGGTAGCCCGCGTCGGCATGGCGCATCACGCCGGTGGCGGGGTCGTTCCAGAGAATGCGCCCGATCTTCTCGCTCGCTTCCCGCGTGCCGTCGGCGATCAGCGCGATGCCAGAGTGCTGCGAGTAGCCCATGCCGACGCCGCCGCCATGATGAAACGAGACCCACGTGGCGCCGCAGGCGGAATTCAACAGCGCGTTGAGGATCGGCCAGTCGGACACCGCGTCCGAGCCGTCGAGCATGCCCTCGGTCTCGCGCATCGGGGAGGCGACCGAGCCGGAATCCATGTGGTCGCGGCCGATCACGATCGGCGCTTTCAGCTCGCCGCGCGCAACCATCTCGTTGAAGGCGAGGCCGACGCGGTGACGGTCACCGAGGCCGAGCCAGCAGATCCGTGCCGGCAGGCCCTGGAATTTGATGTGCGCGCGCGCCTTATCGAGCCATTGGTTGAGGAACGTGTCGTTCGGCATCAGTTCACGCACCTTGGCGTCGGTCTTGTAGATGTCCTCCGGATCTCCCGACAGCGCCACCCAGCGGAACGGGCCTTTGCCTTCGCAGAACAGCGGCCGCACATAGGCTTCGACGAAGCCCGGATAGTCGAAGGCGTTGGCGACGCCCTTCTCCTTCGCCATTGCGCGGATGTTGTTGCCGTAGTCGATGGCGATCGCGCCCTTGGCCTTGAGCTCCAGGATGCAGCGCACTTGCTGCGCCATCGCCTCCTTGGCAGCGTCGGCGGTACCTGACGGATCGCGCTCCTGGCGCTCGGCCCACTGCTCCAGCGTCCAGCCGAGCGGCATGTAGCCGTGCGCGGGGTCATGCGCCGAGGTCTGGTCGGTGACGACATCGGGCACGAGGCCGCGCCGCAGGACCTCCTGGAAAACTTCGGCGGCGTTGCCGATGAGGCCGACCGACACTGGCTTCCCGGTCGTTTTCGCTTCGTCGATCATCGCCAGTGCCTCGTCGAGGGTGGTGGCGGAGCGATCGAGATAGCCGGTGCGTTTGCGGAATTCGATGCGGCTCGGCTGGCATTCAACTACGATGATCGAGGCGCCGGCCATGGTGGCGGCGAGCGGCTGCGCCCCGCCCATGCCGCCGAGGCCCGCGGTCAGGAACCAGCGGCCAGCAAGGCTACCGCCGAAGTGACGGCGGCCGATTTCCGAGAAGGTCTCGAAGGTGCCCTGCACGATGCCCTGCGAGCCAATGTAGATCCATGAGCCGGCCGTCATCTGGCCGTACATCATCAGACCCTTGCGATCGAGTTCGTTGAAGTGCTCCCAGGTCGACCACTTCGGCACCAGGTTGCCGTTGGCGATGATCACCCGCGGCGCGCCGGGATGGGTCTGGAACACGCCGACCGGTTTGCCCGACTGCACCAGCAGGGTCTGGTTGTCGTCGAGGCGCTTGAGCACGGCGACAATCTGGTCGAACGCTTCCCAACTGCGCGCCGCGCGGCCGATGCCGCCATAGACCACGAGCTCCTCGGGCCGCTCGGCGACGTCGGGGTCGAGGTTGTTCATCAGGAGGCGCAGCGGCGCTTCGGTGTGCCAGCTCTTCGTCGTGAGCTCTGCTCCGCGCGGAGCGCGGATGATGCGGTCGTTCTTGCGCATGGTCTTTCCTTCAGACGGTCTTTGCCGCACGCAGGGCGGCAATCCTGGCCTCGTCGAGGCCGAGTTCGTCGCGCAGGACGGCTTCGGTATCCTCGCCGAGCGTCGGTGCGCGCATCGGTGCGGACGCTGGCGTTCCCGCGAACCGGACCGGCTGCGGGGCGAATTTGATGTCGCCGAGCTTGGCGTTGTGGCCGGGCACCAGCAATTGGCGCGCAGTCGCATGCTCACTTGCGAGCACGTCGTCGAGCGACCACACCGGCGCGGCGGGCACGTCCGCGGCGCGCAGCCGCGCCAGCGCGTCGTCCTGCGTCAGCCCGTCCGCCCAGTCGGCAAGGATGGCGCGCAGTTCGGCCTCATGGGTGTTGCGGTCGTGGTTAGTCTTGAAGCGCGGATCGGCGGATAGCTCCGGATGGCCGATCGCCTCGAAGATGCGCTTGACGATGGCCTCGGAGAAGCCGACCAGCACGATGTCGCCGGTCTTGGTCGCAAAACTGTCGACCGGGTAGGTCTCCGGATGACGGTTGCCGACACGGCGCGTTGGCTTATCGGTGAACAGCCGCCGCGAAAGGTTGGTCAGCAGCATGGAGAATACCGAATCGAGCATGGCGACTTCGAGTCGCCGGCCGGTGCCGGTGCGCTCGCGGTCGTACAGCGCCGCGGCAATGCCCCAGGCGGCGAACATGCCAGTGGTGACGTCAGCAACGCTCTCGCCGACCGCGGTGGCGCGGCCGCCGGCTTCACCGGTGACGCTCATCAGTCCGCTCATCGCCTGGATCACAAGGTCGAATGCCGGCAGGTCGGCGAGCGGGCCCTGCTGGCCGAAGCCGGAGATCGAGGCATAGATCAGCCGCGGATTGTCGGCCTTCAGCACTTCGTAGCCGAGTCCGAGCCGTTCCATCACGCCGGGGCGGAAATTTTCCACCAGCACGTCGGCCTTCTTCGCGAGGTCACGGATCAGGCCGATGCCTTCTGGCGACTTCATATTGATGGTGATGCTGCGCTTGCCGCGGTTGAGCAGCGCGAAATAGGTGCTCTCGCCATTGACGTGGGGCGCGAAATAGCGGCTCTCGTCGCCGGAGCCTGGCAATTCCACCTTGATGATCTCGGCGCCGAGGTCGGCAAGCATCGCGGTGCAGAACGGGCCCGACATCACCCGCGTCAGGTCGAGCACGCGCAGGCCGGCGAACAGATGGGCGGGAAGCAACTGGTTCATCGCGCGGCCTCGTGCGTCAGGTCAATGGTGACTTTGCCGGTGGTCTTGCGGTCGCCGAGCGCGCGCAGCGCGTCGGGCAACTGGTCGAAGGCGAACGTCGCGCCGATATGCGGGCGGATCGCGCCGGCCCGCAGGTGCTCGGCAAGGCGCGCCGAGACGCGAGCGAGCATCGCGGTGTCGCGGTCGTGATTCCAGTAGACGCCGATCGCCGCGGCACGCTTCAGCAGCAGGCGATTGGCAGGAATCTGGGGAATTTCACCCGAGGTGAAGCCGATCACCAGGAAGCGGCCTTCCCAGGCCATCACCCGGATCGCCTCCTTGGCCGCAGCGCCACCGACCGGATCGACGATCACGTCGGCGCCATGGCCGCCGCTGAGCTTCTTGACCTGTTCGCTCCAGCCTTCGTTGCGATAGTCGATCGCCTCATGGGCGCCATGGGCTTTCGCCAGCGCACACTTGTCTTCGCCACCAGCCGCGGCGATCACCCGTGCGCCGAGATGGCGCGCGATCTCCACTGCGGCGAGGCCGACGCCGCCGGCCGCCGCCAGCACCAGGACGGTCTCGCCGGGCTTCACCTTCGTGCTCTCGGTGAGCGCGACCATGGAGGTGGTGTAGACCACCGGCAGCGCGCTCGCCGCCGCAGTCGAAATTCCGTCCGGGATGCGGATCGCCATGTCGCCGCGCACCGCGACGTAGTCAGCGAAGCCGCCCCACAGCACCTTGCTGGCGACGCGCTGGCCGACTGCGAGGCCGGAGTGCTCGCCGGCGGAGACCACGGTGCCCGCCACCTCCTGGCCCGGAATGAACGGGCGAGGCGGTCGCACCTGGTAACGGTCATCGATCATCAAGAGGTCGGAAAAATTCAGCGCCGCGGTTTCTACCCGCACCAACGCCTCCGCGGCGGCCGGAGCGGGTATCGGAGCGTCGATCTGTTCGAGATGGTCGAGGCCGGCAGTAGCTGAGCGCCAGGCGCGCATGGTAGCAGCAGTCATCTCTCAATCACCGTTGGTGGCGCCGGCGATCCGGGCCGCGACGCGGCGGCCGGCGTCGACCAGCAGTTTGGCGTAAGCGTCAATCTCGGCCTGGTTCATCCGCTGTGCCGGCGCCGCAATCGCGACGGAGCCGAGAGGCTGGCGGCGCGGTGTCAGCACCGGGACGGCGATGCCGACCACGCCGGGATAGGTTTCTTCGTGGGTCACCACGAAGCCGACGGCGCGCACCTCTTCGAGCTGCGCGCGCAGCGCGTCCGCAGGCATGGTCGAATTCGGATTGACCCCGGTAAGGTCGCCGGCAAGCACCGCGTCGATCTGTCGTTGCGGCAGAAACGCCAGCACCGCCTTCGAGGTCGCTCCCGAATGCAGCGGATAGGCGGTGCCAATCTGCTCGAACACGCGGAGGCCGCCCTGGCGGCTCGGGATCTGCGCGAGGCAGACCACACTGGCGTGGATGTCGTCGTAGCCGGTGAGGATGACCGTCTCGGCGGTGGCCTGAGATAGCTCTTCCAGGATGCTCTGGCACGGGTCGACCAGATCGAATTGCAGCTGGGCGCGGCGGCCGAGATCGATAGCGGCGAAGCCCAGCGTGTAGCGGCCGCGCTGCTCCATCAGGTAGCCGGTCGCGCACAGGAAACGAACCAAGCGGCTCAGGGTCGAGCGAGCCAGCTGGGTGTCCCGCGCCAACTCCGACTGCGTCCAACTCGGCCGCTCGTCGGTAAAAAGGTCCAGGATTTGAAAGGTCTTCTTCAGAAGGCCGACGCCTGCGGTGTTTGCGGCAGCGGTCGGCGCTTCCTCGGAGCCGATGTTGACAGACGTCTCATTCATTGCTCATATTGTGGAACAGATTGCCACATATTGGCAAGAGAGAAGTTGTTGCCGGACTGACGGAACGTGTTTCGAGCATCAACCGAGATGGGAGAGAGAAGGATGAAGGGAGTTTTGCTGCAGGCCCGGGTTGCTCTGTTAGCCTGCGCTGCAACGGCGTTGATGTGCGGGGTGGCTGCAGCAGCCGAACTGAAGAAGGTGAAGATCTCCACCATCGTCGAGGTGCCACAGTTGGTGGAAACCAAGGAAGGCGTGCTGAAGGGGCTTGCCGAGAGCGGTTTTGAAGATGGCCTCAATATCAAGGTCGAGTACCAGACCGCCAACGGCAATGCCTCGACCCAGCAGCAGATCGCCAAAAAATTCGTCGGCGACGGTGCCGACCTGATCGTTGCCATCACGACGCCGACCGCGCAGGCGATGGCCAGCGTCACCAACTCGGTGCCGATCGTCTTCGCCACCGTCATCGATCCGATCAAGGCCAAGTTGATTTCGAAGTACAAGGCACCGGGCGGCAACATAACCGGCGTGTCCGACGCGCCACCTCTGGCCGCTCAGCTCAACCTGTTCCACGAGATCGCGCCGAATCTGAAGAAGCTCGGCTACATCTACAATCCGGGTCTCGATAGCTCCAACTCCACGCTAGAGCATCTGCGCGATGAAGGAGCCAAACTGGGCATCACCATCGTGGAAGCTGCCGCACCGACCACAAACGAAGTAATTCCTGCCACCAAGAAACTCGTGGGCAGCGTCGATGCGATCTATGTGCCTAATGACACCACCGTGGTGGCAGCGTTGGAGACCGTGGTGAAAGTCGGCCAGGAAACCAAGACTCCGGTATTCACCGGCGAGACCCGCGGCGTTGATCGCGGCGCGATTGCCTCCGTCGGCCTCGACTATATCCAGGTCGGTCGCATGGCCGGCCATATGGCCGCCATGATCCTGGAAGGCGCCAAGGTCGGCGACGTCGACGCCGTGATCGCCTATCAGGCGACGCCGAATTTCGTAGTCGTGGTGAACAAAGGCGCCGCTGCAGCGATGGGCGTCACGCTGCCCGACTCGGTGCTGAAGCGGGCGACCCGGACCGTAAACTGATCGGGCGCGCCGTTCATCGCTATACGAATACCGCCAGAAAGATCGCTTCCTATGTCACTTTACGAACTTCTCGGGACTGTCGAGGTCGGACTAACATTCGGCCTGGTGGCCCTCGGAGCATTCATCACCTTCCGCATCCTTGATTTCCCGGATCTCACCGTCGAAGGCAGCTTTCCGCTCGGCGCTGCGGTGGCGGCGATCCTGATCGTCAATTTCGGCTGGAACCCGTGGCCGGCGACATTCGCCGCGGCGGTCGCTGGTTTTGGGGCGGGCTTCGTGACCGCCTTCCTCAATGTGCGGTTCAACATCCTGCATATTCTTTCCGGCATCCTGGTCTCGATCTCGCTCTATTCGGTCAACCTGCGCATCATGAGCGGGCCGAACAAGCCGCTGCTCGGCGCGCACACCATCTTCTCGGCGGCGCAGGGCTGGGGCATTCCCGCCTACATCCTCAGCCCGCTGCTGCTCGTCGTGATTATCCTGGCGATCAAGCTGCTGCTCGACCTATTCCTGCACACGGGTCTCGGCATGAACATGCGCGCCGCTGGCGCCAACCCCGCCATGGCCGCCGCCAATGGCGTCAATGTCGGCCGCATGAAGCTGCTCGGCCTCGGCATGGCTAACGCGCTTACGGCGCTGGCCGGCGCGATGTTCGCCCAGAGCTTTGGCGCTGCCGACGCCTATATGGGTATCGGTGTCGTCATCATCGGGCTGGCTTCGGTGATCGTCGGCATGTCGATCCTGCCGGTGCGCACGATCGCCCAGGCGACGCTGGCCTGTCTGTTCGGTGCCATGCTGTACCGCTTTGCGGTGGCGTTCTCGCTCAATGCAGATTTCCTCGGCCTCAAGGCCTCCGACGTGCAACTCGTCACAGCGGTGCTGGTCGTGGTCACCCTGGTCGGCCAGTCGTCCCGCTCGAGCATGGGCAAGCTGTTGAAGAGGAGGTCGTCATGATCGAAGTCAGCGACGTCCGCGTCACCTTCAACAAGGGAACGCCGCTCGAATCCACCGCACTGCGCCAGCTCGGCCTGGTCGTGCCGCAAGGCCAATTCCTCACCATCATCGGCTCCAACGGCGCCGGCAAGTCGACCTCGCTCAACGTCATCGCCGGTCTCGTCCGGCCGGACTGCGGCAAGGTCGTAGTCGATGGCCAGAACGTCACCGACTGGCCGATCCACCGGCGCTCGCGGCTGATCTCGCGCGTGTTCCAGGATCCCAAGATGGGCACCTGTGAGGATCTCACGATCCTGGAGAACTTCGCGCTTGCCCATGGCCGCACCCAGCCACGCGGCTTCCGCTTCGCCATCGATAAGGCGATCCGCGAGCAGGCGGCGGAACGGCTCGAGCTGCTCAAGCTCGGCCTCGAGAACCGCCTCAACGACAAGGTCGGTCTCTTGTCCGGGGGCCAGCGTCAGGCGGTGAGCCTGCTGATGGCGACGACCGGCGAGACGCAGGTGCTGCTGCTCGACGAGCACACCGCCGCGCTCGATCCGAAGACCGCGGAGTTCGTGATGGAGCTGACGCGGGACATCGTCACCCAGCTCAAGCTCACCTCGGTGATGGTCACCCACTCCATGGCGCAGGCGCTCCACTATGGCGATCGCACCGTCATGTTCCACCGTGGCCGCATCATCTTCGACGCACAAGGAGAGGAGCGGTCCGCCATGCAGGTCTCCGACCTGCTGCAGCTGTTCAAGCGCGACCAGGGCGAAGAGCTTTCGGATGACGCGCTGTTGCTGGGATGATCGTCGCGAGTGACGTCATCATCGAGCGCGGGCGGGTGTCACTGACCTTCGGGCCGAAAGTGGTCGGTTCGCTGAGCAACGGCACCGAGGTCCATTGCTCCAAAGACATGGACATCCGTCAAGTGCTCGCTTCGGAAGCGGCTGTCCGCTCACTCTTACTGAGGCGCGTTACCCGAACGCTATCTCGACCACGAACAGCTCCGCCGTGCCTTGCGGCGTGGCCGTGAGGGCGGAAGCGTCATCGGCTTCGAGCACGATCGCTTCGGTCGGGCCGAGCATCACCGACTGGCTGCCCACCGTGATCCCGGCCGTGCCGCCGATAACGACGACGATGCCGACCTCGCCGCTCCACGCGAGTTTGGCTGTCCCCGTGAGGCGTTGCCGCCGCACCCGATGGTGACAACGGCCGCGCCGGGTCATGACGTTGAGGTCGTCGATCGCCCCGTCCGTCAGCGTGCTTTCGACGGCCATATCACCGGAGAACGCGAACGGCGCCGTTTGCCGGTCGAGGGTAACCAGCTTGCACCCGGGTGACGCCAGCACGAGGCCATGGCCTTCGATCACGCTCAGCGTGCGATCGATGCCGGGAAACAGCGAGAACGGTCCCGGCGCGCCGACATGGGCCATGCTGAGGCGCCAGTCGAAGGTGTCGAACGATGCGCCGGCGGGCGAGACCACCATCTCGATGGTCTCGCCACCGCCGTTCTTCCAGGGCATCCGCCGGTAGGCGGCTGCGCGAAGGATCCGCATCAGCCGACGCTCGGCAGCTTGAGGCCGTGCTCTTTGGCGCAGTCGATCGCGATGTCGTAGCCGGCGTCGGCATGGCGCATCACGCCCGAGGCGGGGTCATTCCACAGCACGCGCTCGAGGCGCTTGCCGGCCTCCGGCGTGCCGTCGGCGACGATCACCATGCCGGCATGCTGCGAGTAGCCGATGCCGACACCGCCGCCGTGGTGCAGCGACACCCAGGTGGCGCCGCTGGCGCAGTTGATTAGCGCGTTGAGCAGCGGCCAGTCGGACACCGCGTCCGAGCCGTCCTTCATCGCCTCGGTCTCGCGGTTCGGGCTTGCGACCGAGCCGGAGTCGAGATGGTCGCGGCCGATCACTATCGGCGCCTTCAGCTCGCCACAGGCGACCATCTCGTTGAACGCCATGCCGATGCGGTGGCGGTCGCCGAGGCCGACCCAGCAGATGCGCGCCGGCAGACCCTGGAACTTGATGCGCTCGCGCGCCATGTCGAGCCAGTTGTGCAGGTGCTTGTTGTCGGGCAGCAGCTCCTTCACCTTGGCATCGGTCTTGTAGATATCCTCCGGATCACCCGACAGCGCCGCCCAACGGAAGGGGCCGATGCCGCGGCAGAACAGCGGGCGGATATAGGCCGGCACGAAGCCCGGGAAGTCGAAGGCATTCGCGAGGCCCTCTTCCTTCGCCATCTGGCGGATGTTGTTGCCGTAGTCGAGGGTCGGCACGCCCATCTTGTGGAAGTCGAGCATCGCCTGCACATGCTCGACCATCGAGCGCCGCGATGCCGCGTTCACTGCCTTTGGATCGGTCTCGCGCTTGGCTTCCCATTCGGCCAGCGTCCAGCCCTTCGGCAGGTAGCCGTTGACCGGGTCGTGCGCCGAGGTCTGGTCGGTGACAACATCCGGCTTGACGCCGAGGCGTACCAACTCCGGGAAGATCTCCGCGGCGTTGCCGAGCAGGCCGACCGAGACCGGCTTGTTCTCCTTGCAGGCCTTTTCGATGATGGCGAGGGCGTCCTTGAGGTCCCTGGCCTGCACGTCGAGATAGCCAGTGCGCAGGCGCATCTCGATGCGGCTCGGCTGGCACTCGATGGCGAGGCACGAGGCGCCCGCCATGGTCGCGGCCAGCGGCTGCGCGCCACCCATGCCGCCGAGGCCCGCGGTCAGGATCCACTTGCCGGCGAGGCTGCCGCCATAGTGCTGGCGGCCGACCTCGACGAAGGTCTCGTAGGTGCCCTGCACGATGCCCTGCGAGCCGATGTAGATCCACGAGCCGGCCGTCATCTGGCCGTACATCATCAGGCCCTTGCGATCGAGCTCATGGAAGTGGTCCCAGTTGCCCCAGTGTGGCACCAGGTTGGAGTTGGCGATCAGCACGCGCGGCGCGTCGCGGTGGGTGCGGAACACGGCCACCGGTTTGCCCGACTGCACGATCAGGGTCTCGTCCTCTTCGAGATCGCGCAGCGAGGCGACGATGCGGTCGAAGCTCTCCCAGGTGCGGGCGGCGCGGCCGATGCCGCCATACACCACCAACTCGCCCGGCTTTTCGGCGACGTCGGGATCGAGGTTGTTCATCAGCATGCGCAGCGGCGCCTCGGTCAGCCAGCTCTTGGCCGTTCGCTCGGTGCCGTGCGCCGCACGGATGATGCGGGTGTTGTCGATGCGGGTCATAGGGGTCTCCTCGGTGAAACGATCAGTCAGGTCTCCTGCCGCGCGAAGTGCAGGCAGGAATTCAGGATGGCGGTGAGCGCCTCGCGCATCGGCCGCGCGTAGGCCGGGTCATAGGCGGTGGGCCATTCGCCCTCGCCGACAGGGCCGAGCGTCTCCGGCATATAGCCGCGGCAGGCGAGCTCCATCTGGATGGTGTGCACGCCGCTTTTCGGATCGCCGTGGCGGCGGGTGATCCAGCCACCGGTGAAGCGGCCGTTGGTGACGCGGTTGAACTTGGTGGCGTCGCAATCGGCCTCGACCGCGGCAGTCAGCGCCGGATCGCAGCTCGTGCCGGAATTGGTGCCGATGTTGAAGTTGGGCAATTCGCCCTCGAACAGGCGCGGGATCACCGAGCGGATCGAGTGGCAGTCGTAGATCACGACGGTCGGATGGATCTGGCGCAGCCGCGCGATCTCCTGCTCGATGGCCGCGTGATACGGATCGAAATAAAGCGCGCGGCGCTCCGGCACTTCTGCCGGATCGAGTTCGGCGCCAGCCTTGTACAGAGGCTCACCGTCGAAGGTGGTGGTGGGACAGAGTTCGGTGGTCGCCTGGCCGGGATAGAGCGAGACGCCGGTGGGGTTGCGGTTCACGTCGATCACGGTGCGAGAGATCGCGGTGTGGATCGTGGTGGCGCCGAGGCCGGCGGCGAAGTCATAGAGCTTGTCGATCCACCAGTCGGCGTCTTTGCGCGCGAGCCAGGGCGACACCAATCGGCTGTCGTACTCGGCCGGAATCTCGGTGCCGGTGTGCGGAAATGAAACGATCAGCGGCGCGTCGCCGCGTCGCACTGTCAGCCAGGATGTCATGCTCCCCTCCAGATTCGCTGATGCAGCGGGTTGAATCCGATGCGGTAGACCAGCTCGGCCGGGCGCTCGATGTCCCAGACCGCAAGGTCGCACCATTTGCCGGCCTCCAGCGTGCCGATGTCCGATAGCCGGCCGAGCGCGCGGGCGGCCTCGCGGGTGACGCCCGCGACCAGTTCGTCCACGGTGAGGCGGAATAGCGTCGCACCCATGTTCATGGTCAGCAGCAGCGAGGTGATCGGCGAGGTGCCGGGATTGCTGTCGGTGGCGATCGCGATCTTCACGCCATGCTTGCGGAATGCGTCAACCGGCGGCAGCTGCTTTTCGCGCAGCACGTAGAACGCGCCGGGCAGCAGCACGGCCACGGTGCCGGCCTCTCCCATCGCCGCCGCGCCTTCCTCGTCGGTGTATTCCAGGTGGTCGGCCGACAGCGCGCCATGCTCAGCGGCGAGCCGCGCGCCATGCAGGTTGGAGAGCTGGTCGGCATGCAACTTGACCGGCAGGCCGGCGGCCTTGGCGGCATCGAACACCCGCGCGGTCTGCTCCGGCGAGAACGCGATGCCCTCGCAGAAGGCGTCGACCGCGTCCGCGAGCTTCTCGCGGATGATCGCAGGCAGCATCGCGCAGACCTGCGCGATGAACTGATCCTTGTCCGTCGTTTCCGGCGGCATCGCATGGGCGCCGAGGAACGTGGTCACCACGTCCACCTTGCGCTCGCGGCCGAGCCGGCGCGCTGCGCGCAGCAGGCGGATTTCGCTGTCCTGGTCGAGGCCGTAACCCGACTTGACTTCAATGGTGGTGACGCCTTCGCCGCACAGGTGGTCGAGCCGCGGCAGGGCGGTCTTGACGAGGTCGTCCTCGCTCGCGGCCCGCGTCGCCTTCACGGTGGAGACGATGCCGCCGCCGGCGCGGGCGATCTCCTCATAGCTTGCGCCGGCCAGGCGCAGCTCGAACTCATGGGCGCGGTTGCCGCCATAGACGAGGTGGGTGTGGCAGTCGACAAGGCCCGGGGTGACCCAGCGGCCGTCGAGCTTTACGGTCTCCGTCGCGCTCCAGCCGCCGGGTAGGTCGGCCTGCCGGCCGACATAGGCGATGCGGCCGTCTTTGGCGGCGATCGCGCCGCGCTCGATGATGCCGAGCCCGGCCGCAGCCGGGTTGACGGTGACCAGGCGCGCATCCAGCCAAATCTTGTCGTACCGCATGTCTCCCTCGCAGGATGTTTCGCCGCACGGCTCCGCCATGGGGCGCTTAATTGTCTATACATAATTGCCGAACCACGGCCGAATTGTCTATACATAAGATGTCAGTAAGCATGGAGGCCGACCGGATGACACGATCTCAGACCCCCGCCGCGGCGAGCGCTAAGGATTTCGGGGCGGCCCGCACTCTGGTGTTCGATCACGCCTTTCTGCCGTGTGGTTGGGCGCGCGACGTGCGTGTCACGGTTCAGGACGGGGTGATATCGGATGTCGCGCCTGATGCTGCCGGTACGGGCGGCGAACGGGTCAAGGGCATCGCGATTCCCGGACTTCCCAACCTGCATTGCCATACCTTCCAGCGCGGCATGGCCGGCCTTGCCGAGCGGCGAGGCCCCAGCGACGACAGCTTCTGGACCTGGCGCGACGTGATGTACCGCTTCCTCGGCCGCCTCACGCCGGATGATGTCGAGGCGATCGCCGCTTATGCCTATGCAGAGATGCTAGAGCGTGGCTTCACCTCGGTTGGCGAGTTCCACTACATCCATCATGGAGCCGACGGCACGCCCTACGCCGATCTTGCGGAAATGGCGTCGCGCATCGTCGCTGCCGCCAGCGGCACCGGTATCGGCCTCACCCTGCTGCCGGCGTTCTATGCTTATGGTGGTTTCGGCGCCGCGCCCGCGGTGCCGGGCCAGCGCCGTTTCCTCAACGATCCCGATCGCTTCCTGAAATTGGTGGAGGCGACACGTGCGGCTGCGGCGCGGCTGCCTTCGACCGTGATCGGCATCGCGCCGCATTCGCTGCGCGCGGTGACACCCGAAACCCTCGCCGAGGTGGTGAAGGCGACGCCGCGGGGGCCGATCCATATCCACATCGCCGAGCAGGTGAAGGAGGTCGAGGATTGCCTCGCCTGGTCCGGCGCGCGGCCGGTGGCCTGGCTCTACGACCACATGCCGGTTGACGCGCGCTGGTGCCTGATCCATGCCACCCACATGACGGGGGACGAGACACGACGGATGGCGGCGTCGGGGGGCGGTGGCCGGGCTGTGCCCGATCACCGAGGCGTCGCTCGGCGACGGCATCTTCAACGGCCCTGACTACCTCGCCGCCGGCGGCCGGCTCGGTGTCGGCTCGGATTCCAACATCGAGATCGACGCGGCTGGTGAACTCCGGCTGCTCGAATACAGCCAGCGGCTCGGCCGCCGCGGCCGCAACCTCATGACCACCGAGGCCGGCGAATCCACCGGTCGCCGCCTGTTCACCGGAGCGCTTGCCGGCGGCGCGCAGGCGCTCGGCCGGCCGATCGGCGCGCTCGCTGCCGGCCAGCGTGCCGACATCGTGGTGCTGGATGCCGAACACACCAGCTTCTCCACAGTCGCTCGTGAGCACTGGCTGGATTCCTGGATCTTCGTGCCGGGCCGCTCGGCGGTGGACAGCGTGTTCACCGGCGGCGTCAAGGTGGTGGACAGTGGGCGCCACCTGCAGCGCGATGCTATCGCGGCGCGCTATCGCGTAACGCTTGAGAAGTTACTCGGGAGGCTGCTCGATGCCTGATCTGCGCACGCCACGGCCGGGGCAGACTGGCGTGGCGCGCTACGCGGAGATCCAGCACGCGCTGGAGACCGCGATCGTTTCCGGCGACTGGCCGCCAGGGACGCGGGTGCCCTCGGAGCAGGAGCTGCTCAAGCGCTACCGCTGCTCGCGCATGACGGTGAACAAGGCGCTGAGCGCGCTCGCCGCCTCCGGGCTGATCGTTCGCCGCCGCCGCTCCGGCAGCTTCGTGGCGCAGCCCAGCGCTGAGAGGAACGTGCTGCAGATCCATGACACCCAGGTGGAGATCCAGCGCGAAGGCAAGGCCTATCGCATCGCTCTGGTCGGCCGCGGCCAACGCAAGGCGACTAAGCGCGACGCCGCCCGCCTCGATGTCGAGGCCGGCGCGCGGATCCTGGCGCTGACCAGCATTCATTTCGCCGACGACAAGCCCGTGGTGATCGAGGATCGCCTGATCAATCTCGAGGCAGTGCCGTCCGCGGCCGGGGTTGATTTCACCGAGACCTCGCCGGGCAACTGGCTGTTGAAGAAGGTGCCGTGGAGCGAGGCCGAGCATCACATCCGCGCCGTGAATGCCTCCGAGGAGGTGGCGCGGCACCTCGACATCGCCAAGGGCGACGCCTGCCTCGTGGTCGAACGCCGCACCCGCTACGGCGGGCACATCATCACGCATGTGACGCTGTCCTACTCCGGCAGTAGCTACCAGCTCGTCGCGCGGTTCAGTCCGTCGCCGGCGTGAGCGAGCGCGTTCGGTGGGAGCGGACGATCGTTGGTATGTGGCGCTTCCAACTCACTCCCGTAGCTGCCGCTGCGGGAGTTTGGATCTTTCACAGCGGTTCCAGACCAAGCGACCAATGTCGAGTTCGTTGTTGATGATGCCGGTCCAGCGCTTAACGTGGCCGCGGATGCTCGTGTCATTCCACGGTTTCCCTTTGGGCCGGCGACCCTCTCTTGATTGAGTGTCTTGGCAATCGAGCGTGGGCTAATGCATCTGGCGCGCTCCTCAGCTTCTGCGTCCCTTGCGTTCCCGAGTATTGCGAAGCGACGCACGTCGCCTTTTGCGGGATTCCGGCAAATTGGTTGGGGAAGCCCGCTGATCCGGCTGAGACTTGAGCGTCGCCTTGAGATGCTCGGCGAGCTTCAATGCGCTGTCGGCATTCGAAGCAAGTCGAGACAGCAGCTGGGACAACACTTTGAATTCCTCCCGCGTCAGCATCCCAAACA
>NZ_LGHM01000206.1 GCF_001908185.1 Bradyrhizobium sp. AS23.2 | reverse complement strand
CCTGCGGCGCTGGCCGTCCTGCTCGAGTGCTGCGTCGCCTGCAGCCTGTTCCTCGGTGAGACCTTCGGTCTCCTCGGTCTCAACCTCGGATTCGAGCTCCGCATCGAACTCTTCGTCGTCATAGGCCTCTTCGGCCACCGGCGGCGGGCTCGCGGCCGCCTGCGCCGCGAGCAGCGCCTTGGCGGCTTCGAGCGTATGCACCTGCTCGCCGCGGTCGATGAGGTAGGCCTGCGGGCCGCTGACGCCGGGGTCGGCGATGATCGACAGCGTGACCTTGAAGCCGTTCTCCAGGTCGCGCAGATGACCGCGCTTGTGATTGAGCACGTAGAGCGCGACATCGGTGCGGGTGCGGACCACGAGATTGTGGGTCGCGCCCTTCATCAGGATCTCTTCGAGGCCGCGCAGCAGCTGCAGCGCCACCGAGGAGACCGAGCGGACGTGGCCGGTGCCGCCGCAATGCGGGCATGGATCGGTCGAGGACTCCAGCACGCTGGCGCGGATGCGCTGACGCGACATTTCCAGGAGGCCGAAATGCGAAATGCGGCCGACCTGGATGCGCGCGCGATCCTGCCGGAGGCAATCGGACAGCTTGCGCTCGACCGATCGGTTGTTGCGCTTCTCGTCCATGTCGATGAAGTCGATGACGATCAGGCCGGCGAGGTCGCGCAGACGAAGCTGGCGGGCGACCTCTTCGGCCGCTTCCAGATTGGTCTTGAGCGCGGTGTCCTCGATGTGATGCTCGCGGGTCGATCGTCCGGAGTTGACGTCGATCGAGACCAGTGCCTCGGTCTGGTTGATGACGATGTAGCCGCCGGAGCGCAATTGCACCGTCGGTGAGAACATCGCGTCCAGCTGACTTTCGACGCCCATGCGCGAGAACAGCGGCTGACCGTCGCGATACTGCTTCACCGCGCTGACATTGGCGGGCATCAGCATCTTCATGAAGTCGCGCGCTTCGCGGTAGCCGGATTCACCGGCAACCTGGATCTCGTCGATCTCCTTGTTGTAGAGGTCGCGCAGCGAACGCTTGATCAGCGAGCCTTCCTCGTAGACGAGGGTCGGCGCCTGCGACTTCAGCGTCAGGTCGCGCACCGTCTCCCACATCCGGATCAGATATTCGAAGTCGCGCTTGATCTCGGGCTTGGTCCGGGAGGCGCCTGCGGTGCGCAGGATGATGCCCATGCCCTCGGGCACGTCGAGATCCTGCACCACTTCCTTCAGGCGGGAGCGGTCCTGCGCACTGGTGATCTTGCGGCTGATGCCGCCGCCACGCGCGGTGTTCGGCATCAGGACGGCATAGCGGCCGGCGAGCGAGAGGTAGGTCGTCAGCGCCGCGCCCTTGTTGCCGCGCTCTTCCTTGACAACCTGCACCAGCATCACCTGGCGGCGCTTGATGACTTCCTGGATCTTGTACTGGCGGCGCGGCCGGTAGGTGCGCTCCGGCACTTCCTCCAGCACGTCGTCACCGCCGACGGATTCGACGACTTCCTCTTCGGCTTCCTCGCCGTCCTCGTCTTCGTCGTCCTCTCCGGCTGCTTCCGCGGCCTCGGCATGCGGCGCGTCGGCGGTCTCGCCGGCAGCGTACACGGCATCGGCCGGTTCAGCGGCTGATGTCACGGCTTCGGCGAGAGCCTCGGCGTGCGCTTCGGAGGTGGCGGCCTCCTGCGTTTCGGCAACGACCTCGGCCGCGACCACAGGCTCGGTGCCGATCGCTGCGACCGGCGCGGGCGTCTCGTCGGCATGATCACGGTCGTGACGATCGTGCTCGCCGTCGTGACCATGGTCGTCATGGTCGTGAGCGTGATGGTGATCGTCATCATGGGCGTGATGATGATCGTCGTGCCCATGCTCGTCGTGATCGTGTTCGTGGTGATCGTGGCCTTCGTGCTCGCCGTGATGCTCGGCATCGGCGTGCAGATGCTCGCCCTCGTGCGAAGCACCCTCGGTGTAATCCGGGATCGGCTCGCCATCGACCGGCTGGGGTGCATGATCGGCGCCGGCGTCGAGACCCTCACCGATGTCGCTGCGAACGCGTTCGCCATGACCGCGGCGGCGGGCGTTGCGGTGGCGCGAGCGGCGGCGGCCGTGGGAGCGGTTCTCGCTCTCTTCCTCGGCCTCGCGATGGGCCTGTTCCTCGGCCTCGATCAGCGCCTGCCGGTCGGCGACCGGGATCTGGTAGTAGTCGGGATGGATTTCGCTAAAGGCGAGGAAGCCGTGGCGGTTGCCGCCATATTCGACGAACGCTGCCTGCAGCGACGGTTCGACCCGGGTGACCTTGGCGAGGTAGATGTTCCCGCGCAGTTGCCTGCGTTGCGCGGTCTCGAAATCAAACTCTTCGACGCGATTGCCGCGGACCACGACGACCCGGGTCTCTTCCGGGTGGGTGGCATCGATCAACATCTTGTTGGGCATGTCTTAACTCTTGGAGGCGGCGGGCGCGACTCACCGTGGGCGCGAACAGCGCTGCCGGGTGACGCGACGGTCCACCTGATTCGGGGGTGAGAGGAAGGCCGAAACGCCGTCTCTCGCGCCTTGCCGGATCGCAAGCTGGAGGACCGAAGCGGCGCGCGGGATTTTCACTCCGCAGCGTCGCGAACGGTCCTTCAGAATTCGTCGGCACAGTCTGGCGCATCAAGCGTCGGCCCGTATGAAACATCTGGGCGGCGAGGCCGCCCCTCAATCAGTTGCTGCCGGCCAAGGCATGGCGCGAGCGCGCTCGCCTTGGGATCATAAACCGCCCCCTCGGGATTAAGGGACCGGGTAACGCGTTGCGCCGCTGTCAAAACCGTCCCGGAAACACGGTGGTAACCAGGGACCGTCCGCCGCCGGGGCTTGGCCCGCTCCATCTCGCTGCCGCGCACTGCGCTGGTCTTAGAGGGGGAGCGGAAAACGCTGGAATTCCCAAACCTTGGGAGTTCCGGCGCTGCACCGGGAGGCTGAATGCGACACAACCGGAAATATCGGCCGTCAGCACTCCGTACATACGTGGAATGGGCCAACCGTGCAAGGGAGCGTCGCACGGCGGTCACAGTCAGCGAGTTTCGCGCATTCGTCATTAAGGAGCGATTAACCCTGCGGTTCTATTGCGTTAACAAAGCAGCTCGGAGGCGCGAAGTCGGTGGCGGGCCGCACAAATCAAAGGGTTTTGCTGGCATGCGTGCTGTTGTGCGCCGCAGCGCTGCTGTGTGCTGATTTCTCGCGCCTGAGCGCCGCGGAAAGCCAGTCGCAACCGTCTGTTGCAGCAGCGAGTTTTCCAATCGCCTCAGCCGCCCGGCTGGCCGGCGATGGCAAGCAGACCCGCTTCATCCTCGACATCGACCAGACCGTCACCTTCCGCGCCGTCACGCTCGCGGACCCGTACCGGGTGGTGGTCGATGTGCCGCAAGTCAATTTTCAGCTGCCGGCGGGCACCGGGGCCGGGGGGGCGGGGGCTGGTCAAGGCCTTCCGCTACGGGCTGGTCATGCCGGGCGGCTCGCGAATCGTGTTCGACCTGACAGGGCCGGCCAAGATCGCTAATTCTTACGTGCTGGAGGCGGCCAACAGCCAGCCGGCCCGACTCGTGCTCGAGCTTGAGGAGGTCGACCGCGCCGCCTTCGTGCAGTCGCTCGCTCCGGAAAACCGTCCCGAGCTGCGGCCCGCGATCGCCGATGCGCCGCCCGCTACGGTTCCGGCCGCGGCGGCTCCTGAAACAGCGCAGCAAAAAGCCGACGGCCGCCCCGTTGTCGTGATCGATCCCGGCCATGGCGGCATTGATAACGGCACCCAGTCGAGCGGCGAGAGCGAGAAGAACCTGGTACTGGCCTTTGGCCTCGCACTGCGCGACCGCCTGGAGAAAACTGGCAAATACCGCGTGGTGATGACGCGGAGCGACGACACCTTCATCCCGCTCAACGACCGGGTCAAAGTCGCCCGCGGGCTCAAGGCCGCATTGTTCGTCTCGATCCACGCCGATGCGCTGCCACGCGCCGAGGGCGACGCGCAGGGCGCGACCATCTACACCCTGTCGGACAAGGCCTCCGACGCCGAGGCGCAGCGGCTGGCGGACTCGGAAAACCGGGCGGACGCCATCGCGGGCTTCAATCTTGCGGAGGAGCCGACCGATGTCGCCGACATCCTGATCGACCTGACCCAGCGCGAAACCCGTACATTTTCAAGCCGTTTCGCTCACCTCTTGATGGGTGAAATGAAGGCGACGGTGCGGATGCACAAGCATCCCCTGAAGTCGGCGGGCTTCCGGGTGCTGAAGGCGCCCGACGTGCCCTCGGTGCTGGTCGAGATCGGCTATGTCTCCAACAAGGGAGACCTCGAACATCTGGTGTCCGAGGGCTGGCGGTCCCGTGCCGTGGGCTCGATGGCGCAGGCGATCGACGGATTCCTGGCCAAGCGGATGGCGACCGCAGGATCTTCGAATTGAGTAAAGGGTTTTTCCGTCCCGCCGCAAAAGCCCTAGTTTGGCCACAGCGGGCGCTTTATAAAAACGCCGCAGGGGGTTCCGTAATCGACGAGAATCCCGTTCGGCAAGCGTCTTAGGTCCGGCATTGATGTAATTGAGTAGGCCGGTCAATTCGCGACGTGAGATTGGCGCCTGTTTTGGGGTGCCGGGGCTGATCCAGAGTTTGAACGGATAAACAGATAATGCGCTTGCTTGTGCGGTTCATGGGCTTCCTGTTCGCCGCGGGAACGGTGGTGTTCCTTGTCGGTGTCGGTGCCGTGGCAGGCCTGATCTGGCATTTCTCCAAGGACTTGCCGGACTACTCTCAGCTCCAGGATTACGAGCCCCCGGTGATGACCCGCGTGCACGCGGTCGACGGTTCGCTGCTCGGCGAATACGCCAAGGAGCGGCGGCTTTACCTGCCGATCCAGGCGGTGCCGAAGCTCGTGATCAACGCGTTCCTCGCGGCCGAGGACAAGAATTTCTACGAGCATGGCGGCATCGACTACACCGGCATGGCGCGCGCCGGGTTGGTCTATCTGCAGAACTACGGCTCCAACCGCCGTCCCCAGGGTGCTTCCACGATCACCCAGCAAGTCGCCAAGAACTTCCTGCTGACCAACGAGGTCTCCTTCGCCCGCAAGATCAAGGAAGCCTTGCTGGCGATGCGGATCGAGAAGACCTACTCGAAGGACAAGATCCTCGAGCTGTACCTCAACGAAATCTATCTGGGCCTCGGTGCCTACGGCATCGCAGCCGCTTCGTTGGTCTATTTCGACAAGTCGGTGAACGAGCTCACCGTTGCGGAAGCTGCCTATCTTGCGGCGCTGCCGAAGATGCCGGCGACCCTGCATCCGGTGCGTAACCGCGACCGCGCCATCGAGCGCCGCAATTACGTGATCGACCGTCTTCAGGAGAACGGCTGGATCAAGCAGGCAGACGCCGAGAAGGCGCGCAAGGAGCCGCTGGCCGTCACCAACCGCTCCAATGGCGCGCACACCTTCGCCGGCGAGTATTTCGCCGAGGAAGTCCGCCGCGACATCTTCGAGCGCTACGGCGAGAAGAAGCTCTACGAGGGCGGCCTGTCGGTGCGTACCACGCTGGATCCTAAGATCCAGGTCATGGCCCGCAAGACCATGGTCACCGGTCTCGTGAACTATGACGAGCAGCAGGGCTATCGCGGCGCCATGAGCAAGCTCGATACGTCGGGCGACTGGGGCGTGAAGCTCGCCGAGATCAAGTCGCTCTCCGACATCGCGCCGTGGCGCATGGCGGTGGTGCTGGAGACCAGCGACCAGTCGGCGCGCATCGGCTTCCAGCCGAGCCGCGAGCTCGGCGGCGCGGTGAGCAAGCAGCGCGAGACCGGCATCGTTACGCTCGACGGCGTGCGCTGGGCAAGGGCCGCGCAGGGCGCCACGAAGGGCAGGGCGCCGACGTCAGTGTCGCAGGTGCTGCAGCCCGGCGACGTGATCTATGCCGATCCGCTCTACAAGGACGGCCAGCCCGTCGAGGGCCAGTACCGGCTGCGCCAGATCCCCGAAGTATCCGGCGCGATGGTCGCGATGGATCCCTGGACCGGCCGCGTGCTCGCGATGGTCGGTGGCTTCTCGTTCGACCAGAGCCAGTTCAACCGCGCCACTCAGGCCTACCGGCAGCCGGGGTCGTCGTTCAAGCCGATCGTCTATTCGGCGGCGCTCGACAACGGCTATACGCCCTCGACCGTGGTGCTCGACGCGCCCATCGAAATCGACCAGGGTCAGGGCGCCGGCGTGTGGCGGCCTGAAAACTTCTCCTCGGGCAAATTCCAGGGACCGGTGACACTGCGCAACGCGCTGCGGCAGTCGCTCAACACCGTGACGGTGCGCCTCGCGCAGGACATCGGCATGCCGCTGATCGGCGAATATGCGCGCCGCTTCGGCGTCTATGACGAGCTGCCGAACTATCTCTCCTACGCGCTCGGCGCTGGTGAGACGACGGCGATGCGCATGGCGACGGCCTATTCGATGATCGCCAATGGCGGCCGCCGGGTGAAGCCGACCTTGATCGACCGTATCCAGGATCGCTACGGCCACACCATCTTCAAGCACGACCAGCGCGAATGTCGCGGCTGCGACGCGCCGGGCGGCTGGAAGAACCAGGCCGAGCCGCAGCTGATCGACCGCCGCGAGCAGGTGCTGGATTCCATGACCGCCTATCAGATCACCGAGCTGATGGAAGGCGTTGTGCAAGCCGGCACCGCCACCGTGGTGAGGGAGGTCGGCAAGCCGATCGCCGGCAAGACCGGCACCACCAACGAGGCCAAGGATGCCTGGTTCGTCGGCTTCTCGCCCGACGTCGCCGTTGCCATTTATATGGGCTACGACAAGCCGCGTCCGCTCGGCAGAGGCAACGCCGCAACCGGCGGCCATTTGGCCGCGCCCATCGCGCGCGATTTCCTCAAGCTCGCGCTCGCCGACAAGCCCGCGGTTCCGTTCAAGGTGCCGGCCGGCATCAAGCTCGTCCGCGTCGTCGCCAAGACCGGCATGCGCGCCGGCCCCGGCGAGACCGGTGGAACGATCCTCGAAGCCTTCAAGCCGGGCACGGCGCCGCCGGATAACTACTCCGTCATCGGCGTGGCCGATGCCGACGGGCGCATGCCCCAGCAGCCGCCACCGCCCGATTCCGGCTTCTTCATGCGTCCGGGCACCGGCGGACTTTACTAGCTGACAACGCCGGCGATTGGAGAGCGGATAGTTGCGCTTTGGCGCCGCCGCCGCTACATCCCCAGCTCCAATGCACGCGGGATTCCGCGAGACCAGAGAACGACATGCGCGCCGAAATCGAACGGTTGGTAGAAGAGATCAAGCAGTCAGTCGGGCTGCTGAGGAGGCATCTTTGACGTCGAGAAATCGACGGCGCGCCTCGCTGAGCTGAACAAGCTCGCAGAAGATCCCAACCTCTGGAACGATCCCCAGAAGGCCCAGAAGCTGATGCAGGAGCGGACCTCTCTCGAGGACTCGCTGTCGGGCATCGGCAAGGTCGAACAGGAGCTCGAAGACGACATCGGCATGATCGAACTCGGCGAGGCCGAGGGCGATGACGGCGTCGTCGCGGAAGCTGAAGCCGCGCTGAAGAACCTCAAGAAGGAAGTGGCGCGGCGCGAGCTCGAAGCGCTGCTGTCGGGCGAGGCCGACCGCTTCGATTCCTATCTCGAGGTCCATGCCGGCGCCGGCGGCACCGAAAGCCAGGACTGGGCGCAGATGCTGCTGCGCATGTACACGCGCTGGGCCGATACTCACGGCTTCAAGGTCGAATTCCTCGAAGAGTCCGAGGGTGAAGAGGCCGGCATCAAGTCCGCGACGATCCAGGTCTCTGGCCACAACGCCTATGGCTGGCTGAAGACGGAAGCGGGCGTGCACCGCCTGGTGCGCATCTCGCCGTTCGATTCCAACGCGCGGCGGCACACCTCGTTTTCGAGTGTGCAGGTGTTCCCCGTCATCGACGACAGCATCAAGATCGATATCAAGGAATCTGACGTCCGCACCGACACCATGCGCTCGGGCGGCGCCGGCGGCCAGCACGTCAACAAGACCGAATCCGCCGTGCGCCTGACGCATATTCCGACCGGCGTTGCGGTGGTCTGCCAGGCCGGCCGTTCCCAGCACAAGAACCGGGCGCAGGCCTGGGACATGCTGCGTGCGCGGCTTTACGAGATCGAGCTGAAGAAGCGCGAGGAGAAGGCCGCAGCCGACCAGGCCGCCAAGACCGATATCGGCTGGGGCCACCAGATCCGCTCCTACGTGCTCCAGCCCTACCAGATGGTGAAGGACCTGCGCACGGGCGTGCAGACCTCCGACACGTCGGGCGTGCTCGGCGGGGATCTCGACGACTTCATGGCCGCAACGCTGGCGCAGCGCGCGTTCGGGACCACCACCGGCGACATCGAGGACGTGGACTGATCATGCCCCGCGTCGCCTTCATCGGATTGGGGCGGATGGGCCATGGCATGGCCGGCCGCTATCTCGATGCCGGCTTCACGGTGACGCTGTGGAATCGCAGCAAGGCCAAGGCCGAAGACCTGATCGCGCGCGGCGCGCAGTGGGCGACCTCGCCTGAGGATGCGGCCATCGATGCCGACGCCGTCGTGACCATGGTCGCCGATGACGAGGCCTCGCGCGCGGTCTGGCTCGGGTCCAAGGGCGCGGCCAAGACGGCGAAGGCCGGCACCATCGCGATTGAATGCTCCACCGTTTCCTACGACCATGCGCGCGAGATGGGCCGCGAGCTCAATGCACGCGGGCTCATCTACATCGACTGCCCCGTCACGGGACTGCCGGACGCGGCAGCTAGCGGAAAGCTGACGCTTCTGGCTGGCGCCGATGCGGCCGATCTCGAACGCGCGCGGCCTTATCTGACGCCGATCGGCTCGACCATCCGCCATTTCGGCGCGGTCGGCTCCGGCACCGTATACAAGCTCATCAACAATCTGATGGGCGCGATCCAGATCGCCGGGCTCGCTGAAGGTCTTGCGATCGCCGAGCAAGCCGGCCTCGACATGAAGCTGGTGCTGGAGTCGATCCAGGCGGGCGTGGCCGCAAGTCCGCAGGTGCAGCGTCACTCCAAGCGCATGGTTGCCCGCGACTTTAGCGGCGCGACCTTCACGTCGGCGCTGCGGTACAAGGATGCCGCCTATGCCGTGAAGCTCGCGGAGAGCCTGCTGGCCGACAAGCCGCTGGTCGCGCGCGCCGCGGTCGAAGCCTACGCGCAGGCGAAGGCTGCGATGCCGGACGACGATGAAGGCAGGATGATCGAGCTGGTGTCGCGGCCGAAGAAGCCGTCCTAGCCGGTCACATCCACGTGGGCCAGCCTCGTTCGGAACGCGGTCTCGGCATTGCCCTCGTCATCGCCGCCGCGATTGCCTGGAGCACGGCACCGTTCTTTACGCGGCTACTGCCATTCGACCCCTGGACCATTCTGTTCTGGCGCGGCCTGCTCGGCGGCAGCCTGATCACGATCTTTCTCGTCATGATGCAGGGCCGCGCTGCCCTGTGGCAATTGCTGGTGCCGGGGAGGGATGGCCTGCTCGTCGCGTCATTGTCCGCGCTTGGCATGCTCTCGTTCATTCCCGCCTTGCAGATGACCAACGTCATGAATGTCGCGGTGCTGATCGCAACCCAGCCCTTCGTTGCCGCTGCGCTGGCATGGCTGTGGCTCGGCGAAGCCGCGACATGGCGCACGCTGATCGCGAGCCTCATTGCCTTTGCCTGCGTAGTCATCACGGTCGGCGGTGTGCAAGCTGGTGCCGATCTCGGCGGAGTGCTCCTGAGCTGCCTGATGGTGCTCGCCATCTCCGCCATGACGGTTGTCGTCCGGCGCCATCGCCAGACGTCGATGGTGGCGGCAGCAGCACTGTCGAACTTCATGGGAAGCCTCGTCAGCCTCCCGTTCGCGCACGATATTGCCCATGTCGGCGGCAACAACCTCGCGATCCTCGCGATGTTCGGCTGCCTTCAGGTCGCGCTCGGCCTGACCTTCTACATGCTCGGCTCGCGCCTCCTGCCGTCAGGGCAGGCGTCCCTGATCGCGACGCTGGAAACGCCGCTGATGCCGTTCTGGATCTGGGTTGGATTTCGTGAATTGCCCGCAGTTCACGCGCTCATTGGCGGCCCTCTTGTGATCGGGGCCGTTATTGTCGATATCGCGGGCGACGTCCGATCACGCCGATCCTCCTGAGCAGGGTCTTGCCGGAAATCGGGTGGCGTTACCCATTGGCTTGGACTAGGTCGGCCGCCGAGGTGAGACGCATGCCCCCGAACGACAACCGGATCGATGCGCGAGACTGGTCGCTGCTCGCCGTGCTCTCGGTCCTCTGGGGCGGCTCGTTCTTCTTCAACGGAGCGGCGCTGCGGGAGTTGCCGCCGCTGACGCTGGTATTCCTGCGCGTCGCGCTTGGCGCTGCCATTCTCCTGCCGCTCCTGCGCATGCAGGGGATCAGCTTTCCCAAAGGTGTCGCCGGTTGGCGGGCATTCTTCGTCATCGGCCTGCTGAACAACGTCATTCCATTCTCGCTGATCGTGGTCGGCCAGACCTTCATCCCGAGCGGGCTGGCGTCGATCCTCAATGCAACGACACCGCTGTTCGCGGTGATCGTGATGGCGGCGGCGGGCGAAGAGGCCTTGCAGATGCGCCGGGTGGCCGGGGTAGCTATGGGGCTTCTCGGCGTGATCGTTCTGCGCGGATGGGGCATCGAAACACGGACAGGGCAGGGGTTCGGCATTCTGCTCTGCCTCGGCGGCGCCCTCAGCTATGGCTTTGCAGCCTTGGCGGCGCGACGCTTGCTGAAGAACGCAGCCCCGCTGGGGACGGCGACATTTCAGTTGATGGCTTCGACGCTGATGATGGCGATTGTCGCCGGCGCGGTGGAGCAGCCATGGCGCCTGCCGATTCCGGGCCCGATGACCTGGCTGGCGGTGCTTGGCCTCGCCGGCTTGTCGACGGCGCTGGCCTACATCGTCTTCTTTCAGATCCTGCGGCGTTCGGGCGCGACCAATGTCATGCTGGTGACGCTGCTCATTCCCGTCACCGCAATTCTTCTGGGATGGCTGGTGCTGGGTGAGCCGATCTCCGCCCGTGAGATCGCGGGCGCGATCGTCATTGGCAGTGCGCTACTCGTGATTGACGGGCGCGTGCTAAGGTTGCCGCGCCGCGTCATCTAACTTGCCGGTTCCTCGAGTGGTTTCACTCCGCGGAAAATGGAGGCGCTTGCCAGCCGCTCGCCGCCTTGCGACACTCGCCTCAAAACAAGACTACAAAACATAGGGGAGAGAACGATGCCGGGTCGTCGGACAAGCCTTGATGCCCTCGCCATTCTTGTTGCCGGCGTGCTCGTCGCGACACCGGCGCTGGCGCAGAAGAAATACGATCCCGGCGCCACCGACACCGAAATCAAGATCGGCAACATCATGCCCTATAGCGGGCCGGCGTCGTCCTATGGCGTGATCGGCAAGACCGAGGCCGCCTATTTCAAGATGATCAACGACCAGGGCGGCATCAATGGGCGCAAGATCAACTTCATCAGTTACGACGACGCCTATTCGCCGCCGAAGGCGATTGAGCAGGCGCGCAAGCTCGTCGAGAGCGATGAAGTCCTCTTGATCTTCCAGGCGCTCGGCACGCCCTCGAACTCCGCGATCATGAAATACATGAACGCCAAGAAGGTGCCGCAGCTCTTCGTCGCTTCCGGCGGCACCAAGTTCGGTGATCCCAGGAATTTCCCGTGGACCATGGGCTTCCAGCCGAACTACCAGAGCGAGGGACGCATCTACGCAAAGTACATCCGCGATCATTTCCCCAACAGCAAGATCGCGGTGTTCTGGCAGAACGACGACGCCGGCAAGGACCAGTTCAAGGGCCTGAAGGACGGGCTCGGCGACAAGGCCAGCATGATCATTGCCGACAAGTCCTATGAGGTCAGCGATCCCTCGATCGACTCGCAAATCGTCGCCTTGCACGATTCCGGTGCCGACATCTTCTTCTCATGGGCCGCCCCGAAGGGCTCGGCACAGGCGATCCGCAAAGTCGGCGAGCTCGGCTGGAAGCCGAAGTTTTTTCTCGGCAATACAGCTACGTCGATTGCCTCGGTGCTGAAGCCTGCCGGGCTTGAATACGCCAAGGACATCATCTCGACGGCGTATCTGAAGGACCCGACTGATCCGACCTGGGACAAGGATCCTGCGGTGATCGCATGGCGCGCGTTCATGGATAAATATTACCCCGAAGGCGACAAGGCGAACGCCAACAATCTCTACGGCTACGTACAAGCGGAGGCTATGGCGCAGGTGCTAAAGCAGTGCGGCGACAATCTCACGCGCGAGAACGTCATGAAGCAGGCCGCAAACCTCAGGGATTTCCACACCGACCTGATGCTGCCCGGCATCATGGTCAATACCTCGCCCGATGACTATTTCCCGATCGAGCAGATGCAGCTGATGCGCTTCAACGGACAGGCCTGGGAACTGTTCGGCGACGTCATCACCGGCGAGGTCGGCCACGAGCGCGGCCAGTAGTCAGGGTTGGCTGCCGGCTTTCGCCTTCGGTGCCATGCCGCCGGCGACGCCGACGCCGAGCACATACATCCAGCCCTCCGGGAAATCGAACAGATGCGAGTTCAGCAGTGAGCTCGCAATGTTCTGCACGATGGCGACGGGCCCGATGCGGCGCGGGGCCTAGCCTGCGCTCAACCGCACGCCAGCGCGCAGGAATTTTTGCGGATCGACCGCTTCGCCGTCGATGCGGGTTTCGTAGTGCAGATGCGGGCCGGTGGAACGTCCGGTCGAACCGACGAGACCGACTACCTGGCCGATCTTCACGATCTCGCCGACCCTGACGTTGATTTCTGAGAGATGGCCGTAGCGGGTCGACAACCCGTTGCCGTGGTCGACCTCGATCATGCGGCCGTAGCCGCCGGACCAGCCGGCGGAGACCACCTTGCCGTTGGCGGTGACGCGCACGGGATCGCCGGTCGCGGCGCGGAAGTCGAGCCCGGTGTGCATCGCGGGACGACCGAGGAACGGATCGCTGCGCACGCCGAAGCCGGAAGTGAATTCGACCTCGCCGATGACGGGCTTGCGATAGGGCACCAGCGCCAGCGTACGGTTGAGCCGGTCCATCTCGGCGCGCGTGGTGTTGATGCGATAGAGCTGTTTCTCGAACGGCCCGGCATTGGCCGTGAGTTTGATCGGCACAAAGGGGCCGCCCATCGCGGAGCGCGGCACGGCGGCTTCGAGGCTGGCGAGATTGAGCCCGAGATCGCTGACGACGCCGCGCATCCGGCGCATGCGCGAATCCATGCCTTCCTCGACGGCGCTGAGCGCGGCCATCTGACGACGCTCGACCTGGTCGAGCGAGGTCGTGAGCCGGATCAGGACATTGTCGAAGCCCTGGTTCTTGGCGAATTGGTTGACCTGCGGGGCCGCGACGGTCGGCGCGCGCGACTCAAGCCGCGCTTCGCGGTCTGGTGGCGCCACGAAGATTACGGTGTCGCTGATCGGCGAGGGCTTTGGCGTTCCTTGCGTCGCGCCCTGGTTCGTATCGCTGCGCTGCGGGGCCGATCGCGGGATCGATCCGGTCACGTCAGGCATGGCGCCGAGCGCCGTTGCCCGGGACTCCAGCGCCGTCTGGCGCTTGAGGATCTGGTCGAGCTTCTGGTCGAACTGTTCCTGGTCGAGCAACTGGCGGCTGGTGGTGCGGTCAACCTTGGCGCGCAGCTCGGCGATGCGGTCCTCATAGGCGTACTGCATCTCGGCCTGCCGGGCGATCAGCCGGGTCAGCACGTCGTCGCGGAAGGCGAAATAGGTCGCGGTCGCGGCCGACCAGAGCCCGAGCAGTACGACCGTGCCGACCACGATCCAGAACACCACGGGCCCGAAGCGAACCTGCTTGCCGGCGTGGACGATGGTGTAGGCGTCGTCGGTGGCGGGAAGGGGAATCGCAGCCGCTGCCGCGGCGGGACGACGCTGGTAGGGCCGCCCATGGTCGTGAGGATGATGCTGGGGGTAGTGCGAGTATTGGGCAGAACTTTTCGACATCGGCACTCCCGCGCCGGTCGGATGAGTTCCTTGCGGCTCAATTGCCGCAGCAATCTGGGGCGATCATGGTTAATTTTCCGGAAACGGAACCGGCCGAATCTAACGGGCTGGTTAAAGACTTCTTGCCGTTTCCAGCACCGCGTCGGCATGGCCGTCGACCCGGACGTTGCGCCAGACCTTCGCCACCTTGCCGTCGGTCCCGACCAGCACCGTGGTGCGAAGAATTCCGAGGAAACTCTTGCCATACATCGACTTTTCGCCCCAGGCGCCATACGCCTCGAGCATCTCGTGCTTCTCATCCGAGATCAGCGGAATGCCGAGACTATGCTTGTCGCGAAACTTCTCCTGGGCCTTTAACGAATCGGCGGAGATGCCGAGCACGGCGGTGCCGGCTGCGGTGAAGGCACCCGCAAGACGGGTGAAGTCGATGGCCTCCCTAGTGCAGCCGGGTGTATCGGCGCGGGGATAGAAAAACAGGACGAGCTTTTGGCCGGCATAGTCCGAGAGCGTAACCGCGCCGCCGCCATCGCGAGGCAGACGGAAGGCGGGGGCCTTCTGGCCTTCGTTCAAGGTCACCTTCGCTGCCGCCGCCGGGGCTGATTTGGAAGAATTTAACTGTTTCGATGCGGCCTTATGTGATCCTGCTTTTGCTATGGTCCCGGTTGATTTGCTCACCGGCGTCCGCTGTGTTTTCGCGGACTTTGCTTGAGTCGATGCCCGCGTTTTCAGGGCCTTCTTTTTTGCGGTCGGACCGCCGGAGGGCGTTTTGGACGATTTCTTTCGGGATTTCTTGGACATACGCCTTCCTTTCGTCGCTTTCGACGGGTCAACCAAAGCGGTATTGCAGCTCTCGTCCGGTGTGCCGGAATCGGGCCCTCGGCTGGGCAAGTCTGACGACGCCGGAGTATGGTTACAAGGAATTCCACGCATCACCCCACTGCTCGTTGAACGCGCTCACGGGGCGAAATGACGAACAGCAGGAATATTCGAGGTATGGCGGCAATGCCGGCACAGGGAGCTCCGCTTCCCGTGGACGGCTGCGGCCCCGGCGGCGCTCAATCCTACGACGGGCGCCTGTATCGAGAGGCAATGGCAAGGGATACGTCGCCCCAGGACTACAATCGGGATTTCGATCGGCGTGGCGGTCAACAACAGCCGCAGGAATGGGACGACGCCGATTGGGATCCGGATCAGGAAGCGGCAGCGGGTTATCGCGCGCGCCGGCTGTTGTCGCGTTCCAATTCGGGCTTCCACCCCTTCGGTGACGGCTTTGGGGCGATGCGCCGCTGGCTGGGCGGCGGTCGCTGGCTGAAGCGGCTGGTGGTCGTCGTCGGTGCTCTCGTCGTCATCTTCGTCGGCTGTTTCAGCGCGCTATGGTGGCGGCTCGGCGCCGGTCCCATCAATCTGGACATCGCAACGCCGTGGCTCGCGGCGGCGATCGAGGACAATATCGGCCACGGCAACACCGTGGAGGTCGGCGGCACCCAGATCGAGCGTGCCGGGCGCGTCCGTATCGCCGTACGTATCCGGGACATCATCGTCCGCGACCGTGATCACGCCATCGTCGCCAGCGCGCCGAAAGCCGAGGTGAAGCTGTCGGGTGCGGGTCTGCTGATGGGGCACCTGCGCGCCGAAAGCCTCAATCTCGTCGATGCCGAGCTTGCGATCCGCATCGCGCCTGACGGGACTGTCACTGTCTCCGCCGGCGACACCGCAAAGCCGCTGGCAACCGGCGTCGCCTCCAAGAAGGATGCCGGCCTTCCGCCGACATTCCCGCGCAATAGTGTCCCGCCGCCGCCATTCGCGACGGCGCCTGCGAGCCCGGACGCATCCCAGGCCGCGCCCCAGGCGCCTGCGCAGAGCGGAATTCTTCAGGGCCTCGACTGGCTCGACAGTCTGAGCATGACCGGCCTCGATGGCCAGAACCTCAACGAGATCGGTCTCAAGAACGGCAACCTGATCGTCGACGATCAGCAGCGCGGCGGCAAATGGACGTTCGAGAACATCACGCTCAGCCTGCGCCGGCCGAGCCGTGGCGGCGTCACGCTGAGCCTCGGCGAGGAGGGTGCGCGCCCGTGGATGCTGCGTGCCACGATCGGCCCCGCCGAGAACGGCGTGCGCTCGGTCGATATCCGCGCCGACAAGGTTTCGACCTCCAACATCCTGCTGGCGATGCGGGTGAAGGATCTCACCTATACGGCCGACCTGCCGCTGACTGGCGAACTCAAGGGCGAGCTCGGCCGCGACGGCGTACCGACCTTCTTCCGCGGCAAGATCGTAGCCGGTGCGGGCAGCATCATCGACACCGACACGCCGGACTATCCAATGGCGATCGACTCGGCCGAGATCAATGTCGAGTGGGATTCGAGCCGGCGCGTGCTGGTCGCGCCGTTCAAGGTTCTCTCGGGCGCCAACCGCCTGACGCTCCTGGCGCATCTCGAACCGCCGAATGGCAACATCAATGACTGGCAGCTCGGCTTCAGCGGTGGATCGATCCTCCTCGGCGGTATCGACAACGAGCCGCCGCTGGTCTTCAACCGTATCGCAATCGGCTTCCGCTTCGACACCGACCACAAGCGCCTCCTGCTGACGCAGGCCGATATCTCCAACGGCGAGATCGGCGTCGCCGGCACCGGCGCCATCGACTATTCGGGCGAGCCGCGCCTGACGCTGGGCTTTGCGGGAACGCCGATGTCGGCCTCGGCGCTGAAACGGATGTGGCCGACGCTCATCGTTCCGGAAGTGCGTCAATGGGTGATCGAGCGGATCGAGCGCGGCACGCTCCAGCGCATAGAGATCGGCGTCAATTCGCCGGTGAAGAACCTTCCGCGCAAGGGCCCGCCGATTCCCGACGACGGTCTCTCCGTCAATATTGTCGCGAGCGGCGTCGCGGTCCGCCCGGTGGACGGCATGCCGGTGGTGCACGATGCCGACCTCAAGGCGCATGTGACCGGGCGCACCGCGACCGTGAACATCGGGCAGGGCATCGCCGACACGCCCGCCGGCCGCAAGATCACGATCTCCGACTTCACCTTCGAGGTGCCGGACATGGCGCTCAAGCCGTCGCCATCGCGGGCCAGGTTCCGTGTCGACGGGCCCGTGCCCGCCGCGGCCGAAATGCTCTCCAATGACCGCTTGAGCGATTTGTCATCGACCGTCATCGATCCCAACACCAGCAAGGGAACGTTCTCGGCGAACATCCAGCTTAGCATGCCGGTCAAGGGTGAGCTCATCAAGGCCGACACCACTTACGCCTTCACCGCCGATCTCAACGGCTTTGCCGCCGACAAGCTGGTGATGAACCAGAAGCTGGAGGCCAACAACCTCAAGATCGCCGCCAACAACCAGGGCTACCAGGTCAAGGGCGACGTCAAGATCAACGGGCAGGCGGCCTCGCTCGACTATCGCAAACCGGCCGAGGGGGATGCGGACGTCAGATTGCAGGCGACGCTGGACGATGCGAGCCGCGCGCGCCTCGGCTTCGACCTCGGTCCCGCCGTCAGCGGGTCGCTACCGATCAAGCTCTCTGGCAAGATCGCCGGCGGCCCGGATCAGACGACCAAGCTCGGCGTCGAGGCCGACCTGACCTCGGTCAAGCTCGACAATATCCTCCCTGGTTGGGTCAAGCTGCCGGGCAAGTCGGGCAAGGCCAGCTTCAAGGTGGTGCCGACCGCGCAATCGACGCGCCTCGAGGATATCGTCGTCGAAGGCGGCGGCGCCTCGATCAAGGGCACGGTGGAGGTCGATCAGAACGGCGACCTCATGAACGCGAGCTTCCCGACCTATTCGCCGTCTGACGGCGACAAGGCTTCACTGAAGGTCGAGCGCGGCCAGGACGGTGTGCTCAGGGGCACCATGCGCGGCGATGTGTTCGACGGCCGCGGCTTCCTGAAGTCGGCGATCTCAGGCAATTCCAAGGACGACGCCAAGAACAAGATGAAGAACGTCGACTTCGACATCGACGTGAAGCTCGGCGCCGTCGCGGGTTTCAACGGCGAGGCGATGCGCAGCGTCGACGCCAAGATGTCGAAACGCAACGGCGCCATCAAGGCTTTCACCCTGAGCGGCAAGATCGGCAAAGACACGCCGGTGGCCGCCGACCTGCGTGGCGGCCGCGCCCAGGGCAACCGCGAGGTGATCTACCTCCAGACCAGCGATGCCGGCGCGCTGCTGCGCTTCACCGACACCTACACCAAGGCGGTTGGCGGCCAGATGGTGGTGGCGATGGAGCCGCCGACGTCCGAGCCGAACACGTCGCGCGAAGGTCTCATCAACGTGCGCGACTTCACGGTGAAGGGCGAGGCACAGCTCGAGCGCGTTGCCGCGGGCGCGCCCAACGGGACCGGGAACGGCGTCTCTTTCAGCGCATTGCGCGCCGAGTTTACCCGACAGAACGGCGCACTCACGATCCGCGATGGCGTGGTCAAGGGCCCGATGATCGGCGCCACCATCGAGGGGTCGATCGACTATCCGGGCAACCAGGTGTGCATGAGCGGCACGTTCGTGCCGATGTATGGCGTCAACAACATTTTCGGCCAGATCCCGTTGTTCGGCATCTTCCTCGGTGGCGGCAACAATGAGGGACTAATCGGCGTGACCTACGAGGTCGTCGGCACGCCGGCGGCTCCCGTGATGCGCGTCAATCCGATCTCCGCGATGGCGCCCGGCCTGTTCCGCAAGATCTTCGAATTCAACACCGGCAAGCAGAGCTCGCCGTTCGATGAATTCCCATCGCAGTCGAACGACGGCTCGGCCGGATCGTCGCGTCAGCTATCGAGCGGTTGCAGCCCCACGCGGCGATAGCTGCAGAGCTGAAGCGGTCGTCATGCCCGGGCATAGCCGTCTGAAGGACGGCCTCGTTTCGCTCGCCTATGTCCCGGACATCCACATTCTTCGTGCCGGGTGGCGAAGGCGGAGGGCCGGGACTAGCCCGGCCATGACGATTGTGGAGAAGCTCTAGCTAGAACCCAACTTCTCCGGTCGTAAGCGCGGCTTACGCCGCGCGGACGCCGGCCAGGAAGGTGCCGACTTCGCCGGAGAGCTGTTCGGCCTGCTTGGAGAGGTTCGAGGCCGCGGAGAGCACCATTCCGGCGGCGTTGCCGGTCTCGTTGGCTGCGCTGCTGACTCCGCCGATATTGGTGGTGACCTCCTTGGTCGCCTCCGCCGTCTGCGAGACACTGCGGGCGATCTCGGCGGTCGCGGCGCCTTGCTCCTCGATGGCTGCGCCGATCGAGGTGGCGATGCGGCTGACTTCCTCGATGGTGGCGGTGATGCCGCCGATGGCGTCCACGGCCTCCTTGGTCGCGCCCTGGATCTGGGCGATCTTGTCGCCGATCTCGCGGGTGGCTTCGGCGGTCTGGCTCGCAAGCGACTTCACCTCTGTTGCGACGACCGCAAAGCCGCGGCCGGCTTCACCGGCGCGCGCGGCCTCGATGGTGGCGTTGAGCGCGAGCAGGTTGGTCTGCGCCGCGATGCTGGAGATCAGCTCGGCGACATGCTCGATCTGCTGCGCGCCGTCGGACAATGCGCGCACGATGGTGTCGGTGCGGCGCGCGCTCTCCACAGCGCGACCCGTGACTTCGGCGGACTGAGCAACCTGGCGGCTGATCTCGGTGATGGAGGAGGAGAGCTCCTCGGCGGCGGCCGCCACCGTCTGAACGCGCTGGCTGGCTTCATTGGCCGCCGAGCCGACCACGGCGGCGCGGCGGTTGGTGCCCTCGGCGGTGGACGACATCGACTTGGCGGTGTTCTCCAGCTCGCCGGACCCCGAGGCCATCAGGCCGACGAGCTGGCCGACGGAGGCATCGAACCGGTCGGCGAGGGCGATCAGAGCGTCGCGCTTCTCCTGCTCGCTGCGGGTCTTGTTGGCGGCCTGCGCGGCCTCGAGCGTGCGCGCTGTCAAAGCGGTCTGCCTGAGCACTTCGAGGGTCTCGGCCATGCGACCGATCTCGTCGCCGCGATCGGTCTCCTCGACCGGCTTGTCGATGGCGCCGTCGGCGATCTCCTGCATGCGGGTCTTCTGGCGGTCGAGCGCGCTGAGCACGTCGCGGGCGATCAGCCAGGACAGCGTGGCCATCAGCAGCATCAGGCCGATGCCAATCGCGGCGAGCTCGATCGTGAGTGCACGGACGTCGGCGTCGATGTCGTCGACATAGAGGCCGTAGCTGATGGTTGCGTTCCAGGGCGCGAACTTGCGCGCGAACACGGTCTTGCGGACGGGCTCGGTCTGGCCGGGGCGGGGATAGAGATAGGAGGCCACGCCACCCCCGTTTTGATCGCCGGCCTTGACGATCGCGTCAGCGATGGCGACGCCGTTGGAATCGATCGCGCCGGTGATCTTGCCTTCGAGCTGCTGGTTGGCGCCGTTGACGAGGAGCGAGGTGTCGGCGTTGTAGACAACGGGATAGCCCTGGGCGCCGTTGAAGCTCATGCGCCTTCCGCGCATGTGGAACTGGGCCTTGGCCTCGGCCTGCGTCAGCTTGCCGGCGGTGACGTCGTCCTGAACCGACTGGGCGAGGCTGTAGAGCATGTCGACCGCGGTCTTCATCTGCTGGACCCGGTCCTCCATCATGCGGCTCTTGCTGAGGAAGGCCGAGACCGCGATGATGGCCGTGACTGTGAGAGCCGCAAGGCAGACCATGCTGGCGAGCTTGGTGCGGATCTTCAGATGACTCAGCAACTTCATCACAGCCCCTACGGAATGGTTGTTATTGCTCCCAGCGCTACCATGAAGTTCTTACCAATCATGAAGATAGGCGCGCGGACGCCTGCCACGCGGGACCGCCTTCGCAGCCTTATGCGCAACGGTGCAGGAAAACCGCCATGCGTCGGCGCGTGCCGGTCCGCATGCCCTCGAAAAATGATCTTAGACTTTGGTGGTCATCGAGCTCGGCCGGACCTGCAATGAACCGATTCGTTCACCGCCTCATCATGTCCGTGCTGCTCGTGGCGGCCCTGGTCCTCATCTGGAACGTGCTGGGCTCTCGGTGAGGCGGCACCGGCAATCCGCCGGCGCCGTCCCGTTGCTTTCAAGTCAATCGCGGGCGAGTCAGCGCCGCGCGTAGGCGCCACCCGGCGCGTCGCTCTCCTTGCCCATCAGCGCATCGACACTGACTGAGCCGCCGCCGGCTGCCGAGATGTACAGGCAGGCGAAGCAGAACAGGATCGCGGCGGTGCCGCCGTTGATCAGCGGCAGGAACACCGGGGTGCCGGTCTTGAACATGTGGCCCATGAAGTAGGCGAAAGCCATTTCGCCCGACAGGATGAAGGCCGTGAGCCGGGTGAACAGGCCGAGCATCAGGGCCGCGCCGAGCACGAGCTCGATCGTACCGGCCGCGTAGATCAGCGGCGGGATGTCGGCGAAGTAGGGCAGCGCCGGAAACTTGAACAGCTTGGCGACGCCGTACTGGAACAGCAGGAGGCCGGTGATGAAGCGAAACAGGCTCAAGAGAACCGGCTGAAAGCGAGTGAGATAGGGAAAGTTCATTGGTTTGCCCTCCATCCAATGCAGCGACTTGGACCGCATTCGGTTCCGCCTCGCAAGCCACCCAGGATCAATTCCGCGCTGACATTTTCGTCATGTAGGACAAAACACCACAATTCGTCCCTTCACTCCGGTTGTGCCGGATTTTTTCTCACGCAGTGCCTCGTCTGTCGTCCGTAATTTCACGGTGACACCGAGGGATGCAGGTTACGTCGAGGACACCTAATCCCGCAAGGCGGGGACGACCAGGAACGGAATCATTCCGAGGACCACGCTCGCAAGTGCGAAGGCGAGCAGGAGATTGTAGCCGTGCGTGAAGTCGTGGATGAGGCCGCCGCTCCATGAGCCGAATGCCGAGCCCAGGCCGCTGCCGATCGAGATGGTGCCGAAGATGGTGCCGACGCGTTTTCCGCGGAAGATCTTCATCGCGGTCGCGGTGATGAGAGGGCCGCGCGAGCCCATCATGCTGCCGAAGCAGACGACGAAGCCGGTGAGCAGGATGATGTTCGGATAGTACTGCAAGAGCCAGAGCAGGAAGATGCCGAGGATCGAGATCGCGTAGCTGAGCAGCACGGATGGCCGGCGCCCGATCAGCCCGTCGAGCGCGGACACGCCGAGCATGCCGAACACCAGCACGACGCCCGAGAAGCCCCAGGCAGTCGCGGCCTGGAGCGGCGGGAAGCCGGCATCGATCAGATATGCGACGATCTGCGCGGCGATTGCATACATGCCGACGGCAGTGAAGAAGAAGGTCGAGAACAAGGCCCAGAAAGCATGGTGGCGCATCGCGCTCGGAAGCGTCCAGCCATGGTCGATGAAATCAGGGTCGGTCTTCTTGGTCACATGCGGCGAGCCGACGGCGAACATGCGCCAGGGCAGAAGCAGCAGCGGCACCAGCAGGCCGAGCGCGGCGAAGCCGTACATCTGATAGGTCTCGCGCCAGCCGAGATGATCGATCAAAAGCTGCGAGGCCGGCAGCAGCGCCAGCACGCCGCCGCCCATAGCCGAATAGACCACCGCCATCGCGGTCGGCAGCCGGGGCCCGAACCAGCGTCCGAGCAGGATCGAGTTCGGCACGTTGCCGATGAAGGCGACGCCGATGCCGACGCAGAGTCCGATCGAGAGCTGGAATTGCCAGAGCGCCTGCGCATGGCCAGCGATCAGGAACGCGGAGCCGAGCAGGAGCAGTCCAAGCGCGTAGACGATGCGTGGTCCGGAATGGTCGAACAGGCGCCCGACGAAGGGCGCAGTGAGGCCGCTGATCAGCCAGGTCAGCGAATAGATCGAGACGACCTGGGCACGATCCCAGCCGAAATCCTGCGAGATCGGCTTGAGGAACACGGTGAAGCTTTCGCTCAGGCCGCGGCCGAGCACCGCGAGCGTAAAGCACAGCGCGAGCACGACGAGGGCAGTGCGCGCGGCCAGTCGCTCCGTGCTTCCGGCCTGCTCCTTCGACGCTGCCGCTGTCGATTCCTTTGGGGTATTCTGGTCCATTGCTTGTCAGGGAGCGCGCTTCGGCGCGCCCTGACAAGTATCAAAAGCTCATACGCCTATGCAGGCTTGATGAGGACGTGCTTCTTCTTGCCCAGTTGTCGTCACTCCGAACCTAACGTTAAGATCCCTCTCTTCTTCTTACCCGTGCTCAGCAATACGCGACCGTCGTCATCGAAGTCTTCGCGCCTTAAGCGATATTGAGGGTCGGTCACGACGCGGCCACCAAGGTTCATTGCTCCGTCCTTTATATATTGGCGAGCTTGAGCATTTGAGCTCGAGAAACCAAGCTGCGTGTTGGCTGCAGGTAGGGAATCGCCAACCGAGACGATCAGTACCGGAAGGTCCGTACCGAAACTTCCATATTCGAAAGTTTGTTGCGCTGTGCGTTCGGCTTGTTCGGCGGCGAGTCTACCATGCATCAAAGCGGTCGCTTCCCTAGCCAAAATCTTCTTTGCTTCGTTGATCTCGGCACCCTCTAGGGCTGCTAGGCGGGCGATTTCGGGCTGACGCAGAGTAGTGAAAAGCTTCAAGAAGCGAACAACATCTGCGTCCTCGGTGTTACGCCAGAACTGGTAATAATCATATGGGCTAAGCATATCGGCATTTAGCCAAACCGCTCCAGATGCGGTTTTCCCCATCTTCGTGCCTGATGCGGTCGTCAATAGCGGGCAGGTTAAGGCGAACAGTTGGGGAGTCCCCATTCTTCTGCCAAGTTCAATGCCGTTTACAATGTTCCCCCATTGATCAGAGCCACCCATTTGCAAACGGCAATCGTAACGCTTGTTGAGTTCAACGAAATCGAACGCCTGCAAGATCATATAGTTGAACTCAATGAAGCTCATCTCTTGGTCGCGCTCCAATCTGAGCTTGACAGAGTCCATCGCAAGCATTCGATTAACGGAGAAGTGCCGACCAATATCGCGCAGCATCTCAATCCAATTTAGTCTGGTGAGCCACTCCGCATTGTCAGGCATTATTGCGTCTTTGGGGCCGGCTCCAAATCTAACAAACTCGGGTCTGAATGTGCGTCGGATGGCATCCTTGTTCGCTTCGATTTGGTCATACGTGAGCAGTTTGCGCGTCTCATCGCGACCAGAAGGATCTCCGACTCGAGTGGTGCCACCTCCCATCAGCGTGATGGGGCGATTTCCATATTCCTGCAGCCAATGAAGCATCATAATTGAAAGTAGGTGGCCAACATGCAGCGAGGGAGCAGTGCAGTCGTAGCCCACGTATGCGGTCAGTTGACCGTGCTTTGCCAGGTCGTCGAGCGGTTCTACCGGCGCTGAGATTTGATGGATAAAGCCACGCCATTCCAGCTCACGCAGAAAATCTGATTTAAATGCAGTCATTTGTGTGCGACCCGGACAGTTCCTGGTTTACGGTAATTGCCGCAAGTTGCGGAACCTGTGCCCTTCGGGCTGCCGCAGCATAGCGCGCTGTGGCATTATAAGATGTGCTTCTCTGATACAAGTCAGGCGTCGGGGCAGGGGGCGTCGAGGCTGACTACGATGATGTTGACGGCACTCGGTTTGATGAGCGGCACCTCGCTTGACGGGGTGGATGTCGCGCTGATCGAAACCGATGGAAAGCATGTGAAGGCGTTCGGACCGTCCGGCTACCGGCCCTACAGCCCGGCGGAGCGCAATCTGCTGCGCCTGGCGCTGAGCGAGGCTGTGCACCTGCCGCAACGCGATGCCCGGCCGGGGGTCCTGGCCGAGGCCGAGCGCGTGGTGACGCTGGCCCATGCCGAGGCGGTCGCCGCCTTCGTCGCCCAGAACCGGATGAAGCCCGAGGACATCGACATCGTTGGTTTCCACGGGCAGACCGTGCTGCATCGCCCCGAGAAGCGGCTGACGGTGCAGATCGGCGATGCGCCGGCGCTGGCCAAGGCGATCCATATCCCCGTGATGCATGATTTCCGCGCCGCCGATGTCGAGGCCGGCGGGCAGGGCGCGCCATTCGTACCGGTCTACCACCGGGCGCTCGCCAATTCGCTCGAGCGCGAGGGGCCGATCGTCGTGGTCAACATCGGTGGTGTCTCCAACATCACCTATATCGACGGCAACGACACGCTGATCGCCTGCGACACCGGGCCCGGCAACGCGCTGCTCGACGATTTCATGTACCGCACCATGAACCAGGCGTTCGACGCGGAAGGAAAGTTCGCAGCGCTCGGCAAGGTCGATGAAGCCTGGATCGCGCGGGCGCTGGAGCTGCCGTTCTTTGCGCTCCCGCCGCCGAAATCGCTCGATCGCAACGATTTTGCTGCGCTCAAGCTCGGCGAGGTTCCGCCGGCAGATGGCGCCGCGACGCTCACCGCTTTCACCGCGGCCGCGATCGCCCGCATCATCCCGCTCTTGCCGCGGCGGCCGCGGAGCTGGATCATCTGCGGTGGCGGAGCCCGCAACCTCACCATGCTACGCATGCTGCGGGACCGGGTGGGCTCGGCCACCGTCGAGGCCGCCGAGACGCTCGGCTGGGCCTCCGATGCCATCGAGGCGCAAGCCTTCGGCTTCCTCGCCGCCCGCGGCCTGAAAGGCCTGCCGCTGTCCTATCCGGCCACCACGGGTGTGCCGATGCCGATGACGGGCGGAGTGATCGCGCGGCCCTGAGGTCACGGCAGATTGATGCAGATGCATTGATCTTGACGGATACATGCAGATGCATCTATCTTGGGTGCAGTTGCATCCAACCGCCGGGATCATTGTCATGACAGCCTCGCTCAAACTGATCAGCCACAAGCTTTGTCCTTATGTGCAGCGCGCGGTGATCGCGCTCAAAGAGAAGGGCGTGCCGTTCGAACGGATCGACATCGATCTCGCCAACAAGCCCGACTGGTTCCTGAAACTCTCGCCGCTCGGCAAGGTGCCGGTGCTGGTGGTGACGACGGACAAAGGCGAGGTCGCGCTGTTCGAGAGCAATGTGATCTGCGAGTACATCGAGGAGACGCAGGGCGGTGCGGAGCTGCATCCGGTGGATGCGCTCAAGCGGGCCGAGCACCGCGCCTGGATGGAGTTTGGTTCTGCGATCCTTGGCGACCTCTGGGGATTGGAGACCACGACGGATCCGGCGACATTCGAGACCAAGCGTCAGGCGCTTGCGGCGAAATTCGCGCGGGTTGAAGCTGCGCTTGGCGGAGGCTCGTATTTCGCAGGCAATGAATTCAGCATGGTCGACGCGGTGTTCGCACCGATCTTCCGCTATTTCGATCTGTTCGATGAGCTGACCGAGCTCGGCATCTTCACCGATCTGCCGAAGGTACGCGCGTGGCGGGCAGAGCTTGCGAAGCGTCCGAGCGTGCGCTCCGCGGTCGGCGCGGACTATCCGCAATTGCTGCGCGCCTTCCTGGTGCGGCACGACGCGCATCTGCTGAAGCTTGCGGCCTGAGCGCACGCCGATGTCGTCATCTGTGGCCTGGCTTATGCTGGTGATCGCCGGCGCGCTCGATGTCGGCTGGGCGGTCTCGATGAAATATGCGGAGGGCTACACGCGCGTGGGCTGGAGCATCGCCTCGCTCGTGCTGCTCGCGGCCTTCGTCTTCATGCTCGGGCGCGTCTTGAAGGTGCTCGAGGTCGGCGTCGCCTATTCGGTGTGGACCGGCATCGGCGCCGCCGGCACGTTCCTGATGGGCGTCGTGTTGTTCGGCGAGGCCTTGAGCGCGATGAAGCTTGCAGGCATCGCGCTCGTACTGATGGGGATTGTCGCGCTCAAGCTGGCTTGAGCTGTCACAGCTCCGCGGCCATCTTCGCCAGCGTCGCGATCGTGTTCATGTTGCGCGCGGTGCCGGACTTGGCCGCAGGAATGACGAGCTTCGACGTCCCCATGCCGTCGCCGTAGTGCACGTAGATCTCGCGGCGGCCGAGGCGGACCTCCTCGTTGTTTTGGCCCCGGATGCCGGCGAGCGCATCGGCCGCCGGCGCCTTGTCGAGGAAGATCGCAACCGTGCGGTTGGGCGGGGCCTTCGGGAAGGGATTGTCGGCCGCGACTTGCGCCATCTCGGTGGCGCTGCGCATGAGCACGCCGACCGGCGCGCCGGCGTAGGCGTGCAGGCGCTTTTCCAGTGCGGACTTGATGGCGGCTTCGGACTTGCGACTGGTGAACACCACGTTGCCGCTGGCGATGTAGGTGCGCACGGCGGCGAAGCCGAGCTCCTCACACATCGCCTTGAGCTCGCTCATCGGCAGCTTGCCGGTGCCGCCGACATTCACGGCACGCAGCAGGGCGACGAACGAGCCCATTTGAGGCCTCAGCGCACGTTGGCGAGGCGCATGTCGAGATAGGCGGTGATGGTTTCCATCAGCGGCTCGAGCTTGGCGTCGAAGAAGTGGTTGGCGCCGGGGATGACCTGCTGGTCGATCACGATGCCCTTCTGCGTCTTCAACTTCTCGACCAACGTGTTGACGTCCTTGGGCGGCACCACCGCATCCTTCTCGCCATGCACGATCAGGCCGGACGACGGGCAGGGCGCGAGGAACGAGAAGTCGTAGAGATTGGCGGGCGGCGCGATCGAGATGAAGCCCTCGACCTCGGGGCGGCGCATCAGAAGCTGCATGCCGATCCAGGCGCCGAAGGAGAAGCCGGCGACCCAGCAGGCACGTGCTTCGGGGTTGATAGTCTGCGCCCAGTCGAGCGCGGCGGCGGCGTCCGACAATTCGCCGGTGCCGTGGTCGAACGAACCCTGGCTGCGGCCGACGCCGCGGAAATTGAAGCGCAGCACCGAGAAGCCGCGATGTGCGAAGGCGTAGTAGCACTGGTACACGATCTGATGGTTCATCGTGCCGTGAAACTGCGGATGCGGATGCAGGATCATCGCGATCGGCGCGTTCTTCTGCTTGGCCGGGTGGTAACGGCCTTCAAGGCGGCCAGCGGGGCCGGCGAAAATGACTTCAGGCATCGATGATCTCTTGATTGATTTCCTGGAGAGGTGATCCTCGGCAATCAACCGATTGTGGCCCTCGTCGGCAGCGATGCCGACGAAAGCGCGAATGGAAGGATGAGAAGGCGTGCGCCTCGCGGTGATGCGCAATCGGCGCACGGTGACTTGACGGCCGCGTTCTAACATAGGCTGAGGGTCAAAAAGCAAGCATCTTGAACATCAGCCAATGGGCTCAAGATGTTAGCCTGTCACGGCCGCGTCATCGCGGACCGCGGATCTGGAATCATGGTTGCCAAACGCGCGACCGCGGCCCATGTCGGCGGTGAGGCGGGCCGAACAGGCCCAGCGATGTGAGGTAATATATTACTTAATGACGAGCCGCGTCTATCTCGACTGGAATGCGACCACACCGCTGCGTGATGAAGCACGAGGCGCGATGCTCGCCGCGTACGACCTGATCGGCAATCCGTCTTCTGTTCACGCCGAGGGGCGGGAGGCGCGGCGGTTGGTCGAGGAGGCCCGCGCCACGCTTGCGGCGGCGGTGGGAGCGCTGCCGCGAAACGTCGTCTTTACCTCCACCGGAACCGAAGCCAACGCCCTGGCGCTGTCGCCTGGCCTTCGTGGCCCGGCCGGGCGGCCAGTCGAGCGGCTACTGGTCTCGGCCGTCGAGCATGCTTCGGTGCTGGCCGGCGGCCGGTTCCCGGCGGATGGGATCGACGAGACTCGGGTCACGCGCTCCGGCGTGATCGACCTCGACCATTTGAGGGCGCTGCTCAGCGATGGACCGCCGGCGCTGGTCTCCATCATGGCGGCCAACAACGAGACGGGCGCGCTCCAGCCGGTCGCCGAGGCTGCGCGGATCGTTCACGAGGCCGGCGGCCTCCTGCATGTCGATGCGATCCAGGCGCTGGGAAAAATTCCGTTCGATATCAGGGCGATCGGCGCAGACCTTGCGACCTTTTCTGCGCACAAGATCGGCGGCCCCAAGGGCGTCGGTGCGCTGGTCATGGCCGAAGGGCTTGCTGGATTGGAGCCGGTGCCGCGCGGCGGCGGGCAGGAACTCAACCGCCGCGCTGGAACCGAGAATGTCGCGGGCATTGCCGGCTTCGGTGCGGCGGTGAAGGTCGCGATTCAGGCTCTGCCGGAGGATGCGAACCGGATGGCAACCCTCAGAGATCGCTTGGAAAATGGTATCCGCGCGATCGCTGGCGCAACAATCTTCTCGGACGACGTCGGGCGGTTGCCAAATACCGTCCTGTTCACCGCACCCGGCCTGAAGGCCGAGACCGCGGTGATCGGCTTCGACCTCGAAGGCGTCGCGGTATCCTCAGGCTCGGCCTGTTCCTCCGGAAAGGTCCAGCCGTCCCACGTGCTTTCGGCCATGGGGTTCGACCCTGCGGTCGCCCAGGGAGCGGTGCGTCTCAGTCTTGGCTGGTCCACCGAACTAGAGGACATCAATAGGGCGTTAGAGGCTTGGCGAAAGCTGGGTAATACCCTACTTAGAGGCTAAGCGACGAAACACGGCTTGAATGGTTCTAAGCACGTGCTTTCCGCAGAAAAACATCGTAATAGTCGTCCAAGTTTGATCCACCGCGGTCCTTGAAACCGCGAGCGGAGGATGGAATGCCAGCCGTACAAGAGACGGTCGAGCGCGTGAAGCGCATCGACGTCGATCAATATCGTTATGGGTTTGAGACCCTGATCGACACCGAAAAGGCCCCCAAGGGGCTGTCGGAAGAGATCGTAAAATTCATCTCACAGAAAAAGAACGAACCCGACTGGATGCTCCAGTGGCGGCTTGAGGCCTATCGGCGCTGGCTGACCATGACCGAGCCGACCTGGGCGCGCGTCGAGTATCCCAAGATCGACTTCCAGGACATTTACTATTACGCGGCGCCGAAGCCGAAGAAGACGGTCACCTCGCTCGACGAGATCGATCCGGAGATTCTGAAGACCTACGAGAAGCTCGGCATTCCCCTGCGGGAAGTCGCGATGCTCGAAGGCGTCGAGCCGAAGCCCGGCGAGGAAGACCCGGCCCGGCGCAAGATCGCGGTCGACGCGGTGTTCGACTCGGTCTCGGTCGCGACCACCTTCAAGGCCGAGCTGAAGAAGGCCGGTGTGATCTTCATGCCGATCTCGGAAGCGATCCGCGAACATCCCGAGCTGGTGCAGAAATATCTCGGCTCGGTGGTTCCGACCTCCGACAATTTCTATGCGACGCTGAACTCGGCGGTGTTCTCCGACGGCTCGTTCGTCTACGTGCCGCCCGGCGTGCGCTGCCCGATGGAGCTGTCGACCTATTTCCGCATCAACGAGCGCAACACCGGCCAGTTCGAGCGCACGCTGATCATCGCGGACAAGGGCTCCTACGTCTCCTATCTCGAGGGCTGCACCGCGCCGCAGCGCGACGAGAACCAGCTGCACGCGGCCGTGGTCGAGCTCGTCGCGCTCGACGACGCCGAGATCAAATATTCGACGGTGCAGAACTGGTATCCCGGCAACTCGGAAGGCAAGGGCGGCATCTACAACTTCGTCACCAAGCGTGGCGACTGCCGCGGTGCCAATTCCAAGATCTCGTGGACCCAGGTCGAGACCGGTTCGGCGATCACCTGGAAATATCCGAGCTGCATTCTCCGCGGCGATAACTCCAGCGGCGAGTTCTATTCGATCGCGATCTCGAACGGCTTCCAGCAGGTCGATAGCGGCACCAAGATGATCCATCTCGGCAAGAACACGTCGAGCCGAATCATCTCCAAGGGCATCGCGGCCGGCAAGTCGCAGAACACCTATCGCGGTCTCGTCACCGCGCACCGCAAAGCGACCGGTGCGCGCAACTTCACCGCCTGCGATTCCTTGTTGATTGGCGACAAATGCGGCGCGCACACCGTGCCGTACATCGAAGCCAAGAACTCGTCGGCGACGTTCGAGCACGAGGCGACGACCTCGAAGATCTCGGAAGACGTGCTGTTCTACTGCATCCAGCGCGGCCTTAGCCAAGAGGAGGCGGTTGGCCTCGTCGTCAACGGCTTCGTCAAGGACGTGCTTCAGCAGCTCCCGATGGAGTTCGCGGTGGAAGCGCAGAAGCTGATCTCGATCTCGCTCGAAGGGTCGGTCGGCTGATCGCCGACCCTCGCGGTGCGCTTTGGCGCTCCATACATCATTTGAATAGACTGGAAACCAAGATGGCTTTGCTTGAAGTGAAGGATTTGAAGGTTCGCGTCGAGGAGCGTGAGATCCTCCACGGGCTGACGCTGACCGTGAACGAGGGCGAGGTGCACGCGATCATGGGGCCGAACGGCTCCGGCAAGTCGACGCTCTCCCACGTCATCGCCGGCAAGCCCGGCTACGAGGTCACCGACGGTCAGATCCTGTTCAAGGGCGAAGACCTCCTGGAGATGGCCCCCGAAGAGCGCGCCGCCAAGGGCGTGTTCCTCGCGTTCCAGTATCCGGTCGAGATCCCCGGCGTCGCCACCATGAATTTCCTGCGTACCGCGTTGAACGCGCAGCGCAAGGCGCGCGGCGAGAGCGAATATTCGACCCCGGACTTCCTGAAGAAGGTCCGTGAGGTCTCGAAGTCGCTGAACATCCCGCAGGACATGCTCAAGCGCGGCGTAAACGTCGGCTTCTCCGGCGGCGAGAAGAAGCGCAACGAGGTGCTCCAGATGGCGCTGTTCGAGCCGAGTCTCTGCATCCTCGACGAGATGGATTCGGGCCTCGACATCGACGCGCTGCGCATTGCGGCCGACGGCGTCAACGCGCTGCGCTCGCCCAAGCGCGCGATGGTCGTCATCACCCACTATCAGAGGCTGCTCAACTACATCGTGCCCGATTTCGTGCACGTGATGTCGAAGGGCCGTGTCGTGAAGAGCGGCGGCAAGGAGCTGGCGCTGGAGCTGGAAGAGTCCGGCTACACACAGTTCGAGGATGCCGCGTAAGGATTATTTGCGATGAACGTTGCTGTGGCAAAGACCGGAAGCGGCCGCGCGGTGAGCGATCTCTTCGCCAGCGCCGAAGGGCGCCTACCGGGTTCGCCGGCCGTGATCGCGGCGCGCCGCGAGGCTTTTGAGACCTATGAACGTCTCGGCCTGCCGCACCGCCGGATCGAGGAATGGAAATACACCGACCTGCGTGCGCTGGTGGGCGAGGTGCTGCCGCTTGCAGCCAGCCCCGATGCGGCCGCACTGAAACGCGCTGCCGAAACCGTGAAGGCGCACGCGATCGAGGGTGCCCGCAAGCTGGTGCTGGTCGACGGCGTGTTCGCGGCCGACCTATCCGACGTGAAGGCGCTCGCATCCGAGGCGAGCCTCAAGACTCTGCGCGAGACGCTGGAGAAGGAGGCCGGGCTGCTGAAGACCGCGTCTACCGATGCGGTGATCTCGCTGAATGCGGCGATGGCGACCGACGGCGTCGTGCTGTCGATTGCCGACGGTGCGCAGTTCTCCGCCCCGGTCCAGATCATCCATGTTGCGACCGCTGCTTCGGCATCGGCCTTCACCCGCTCGCAAGTGCGGATCGGGAAGGGCGTTCGCGCCACCATCGTCGAGAGCTTCGTCGCGGCCGGCGCCAAAGCCTACCAGGTCAACGACGCGGTTGTCCTCTCGGTCGGCGACAACGCCGACGTCGCGCATATCCGCTTGCTGGACGATTCGCCCGACGCGGTGAACGTCACCTCGCAGTTCGTCACGGTCGGCGCGAACACGAAGCTCAATTTCTTCAACATGACCACTGGCGCGGCCGTCAGCCGCCTCCAGGGCTTCATCACTCTGGCGGGTGAGGGCAGCGACCTCTCCATCAACGGCGTGAACCTGTTGAAGAAGACCGAGCATGGTGACACCACGCTGGTCGTGGACCATGCCGTGCCGAGCTGCGTCAGCCGCGAGATCTTCCGCGCGGTGATCGACGACCGCGCCCATTCGGTGTTCCAGGGCCGCATCATCGTCCGTCCCGACGCGCAGAAGACCGACGGCAAGATGATGACCCGCGCGCTGCTGCTCTCGGACGAAGCCGAGGCGGACAACAAGCCCGAGCTCGAGATCTTCGCCGACGACGTCTCCTGCGGCCACGGCGCCACCGCCGGTGCGCTGGACGACAGCCTGCTGTTCTATCTGAAGGCGCGCGGCCTGCCGGAGAAGCAGGCCCAGGCCTTGCTGATCCAGGCCTTCGTTGGCGAAGCGATCGAGCAGATCGCCGACGATGGTTTGCGCGAGCACGTGATCGGCATCGCCGAGCGCTGGCTGGAGCAACGTCAATGAGCGAGCATCCGGCAGTCAAGAACGGTGCCTACGATGTCGCCCGCGTGCGCCAGGATTTTCCGGCGCTCGCCATGCAGGTCTATGGCAAGCCGCTGGTCTATCTCGACAACGCGGCGTCGGCGCAGAAGCCGCAGTCCGTGCTCGACCGCATGACGCAGGCCTATACGTCCGAATACGCCAACGTGCATCGCGGCCTGCATTACCTCGCCAATGCCGCGACCGAAGCCTATGAGGGCGGCCGCACCAAGGTGGCGCAGTTCATCAACGCGCCCCGCACCGAGGAAGTGATCTTCACCCGCAACGCGACGGAGGCGATCAACCTGGTCGCGTCGTCCTGGGGTGAACCCAATATCAAGGCGGGCGACGAGATCGTCCTCTCGATCATGGAGCACCATTCCAACATCGTACCTTGCATTTCCTCAGGGAACGCCATGGTGCCGTGATCAAGTGGGCGCCCGTCGACGACGAAGGCAATTTCCTGATCGACGAGTTCGAGAAGCTGCTCACGGCCAAGACCAAGCTGGTCGCGATCACGCAGATGTCGAACGCGCTCGGCACCATCGTGCCGGTCAAGGATGTGGTGAAGATCGCGCACGCGCGCGGCATTCCCGTGCTGATCGACGGCAGCCAGGGTGCCGTGCATCTGCCGATCGACGTCCAGGACATCGGCTGCGATTTCTATGTCTTCACCGGCCACAAGGTCTACGGTCCCACCGGCATCGGCGTGCTCTGGGCCAAATACGACCACCTCGTCGCGATGCGCCCCTACAACGGCGGCGGCGAGATGATCCGCGAGGTCTCTCGCGATGTCGTCACCTATGGCGATCCGCCGCACAAGTTCGAGGCGGGGACGCCCGCGATCGTCGAGGCCATTGGTCTTGGCGCCGCCATCGACTACGTCAATTCGATCGGCAAGGAGCGCATCGCTGCCCACGAGCACGATCTCGTCACCTACGCCCAGGACCGGCTGCGCGAGATCAATTCGCTGCGGCTGATCGGCACCGCCCGCGGCAAGGGTCCGGTGATCTCCTTCGAGCTCAAGGGCGCACACGCCCACGATGTTGCCACAGTGATCGACCGCCAGGGCATCGCTGTGCGCGCCGGCACCCATTGCGTGATGCCGCTTTTAGAGCGGTTCAACGTGACCGCGACATGCCGGGCCTCGTTCGGCATGTATAATACCCGGGAAGAAGTCGATCATTTGGCACAGGCGCTTTTGAAGGCGCGGGATTTGTTCGCATGAGTGACACGGCCGAAGTCAAAGCCAATCCGATGGAGACCCTTTCGGCGTTGCCGCCGGAGGAGACCGAGCGCTTGACCACCGAGATCATCGCGGGCCTGAAGACCGTGTTCGATCCGGAAATTCCGGCCGACATCTACGAGCTGGGGCTGATCTACAAGGTCGAGATCAAGGACGACCGCTCGGTCGACGTCGTGATGACGTTGACGACGCCGAACTGCCCGGCCGCCGGCGAGTTGCCGACCATGGTGGAGAACGCGGTCGCCAGCGTCCCCGGCGTCGGCGTGGTCGACGTCAAGGTCGTCTGGGAGCCGGCCTGGTCGCCCGAACGCATGAGCGACGAGGCCCGCCTCGTGCTCAACATGTGGTGACGCGCAACTCCGGCATTGAAATCGCTCCGCAACGGACCACATCACTGACATGACACAGGCAACACCAGCATCCACTCCGAAGCCGCGGCGCCCGCGCCCGCAGGTGATGCGGCTGACGGACGCTGCTGCCCAGCGTATCACCGAGCTGACCCAGCGCGCCGATTCCGAGATCGTGGGCCTGCGCGTCGGCGTCAAGAACGGCGGCTGCGCCGGCCAGTCCTACACGGTCGAATACGCCCATGAGATCCGCCCGACCGACGAGGTCGTCGAGGACAAGGGCGTCAAGATCCTGGTCGACCCCAAAGCCGTGCTGTTCCTGCTCGGCACCGAGATGGACTACAAGGCCGACAAGATGCAGGCCCAGTTCGTCTTCAACAACCCCAACCAGATCTCCGCCTGCGGCTGCGGCGAGTCGGTCGAGCTGCGCCCGGCCAAGATCGACGGGTAGCCCTGGGTCATTGCGAGCGAAGCGAAGCAATCCAGACCGTCTCCGCGGCGGAAGTCTGGATTGCTTCGCTTCGCTCGCAATGACGAGGATGCTATGAGGTTCGCTTGCGCCCGCAGGGAAGCCTCCAATGGACCGCGAATTCCTGATCGACCTGTTCGCCGATTTCGGCCCCGTCACGATCCGAAAGATGTTTTCCGGCTACGGCATCTCTGCCGACGGGATCAACTTCGCGCTCGCCTTGCGCGCCGGCCTGTTCCTCCGGGCCGACGAGGTGACCATCCCGGACTACGAAGCAGAAGGCTCAAGGCCGTTCCAGTACTCGACCCGCGTCAAGACCGTGATGGTGAACTCCTACTGGGAGCTGCCGGCGCGCCTGTTCGACGATTCCGAGGAGCTTGCGCAATGGGCGAGGGCAGCGCTCGCCGCCGCCCAGCGCGCCAAGGTGAAGAAGCGGCCCAAGAAACGGCCCAAGACGACGAAGAAGGGGAAGAAGGCGGCGACGAAGGTGGCGGCCAAACCCACGAAGAAGGCCGCCAAGCCCGCGAAAGCGTTGAAGACGGTGAGCAAGAAGAGCCCGGCTCGAAAGCGCGCCAAGCGAAGGGGCTAAGCTCAGTCCACGGCCTGTGTCAGGCCAACCCTCATATCCCTGGCCGTGAAGACGCAGGCGCCGTCGGCCAGCACGCGACCGTCGGCAATTCCGAGCACAAGCTTGCCGCGCCGGACCAGGCGCACGGCGACCTCGTAGCGCACGCTTCGCGTATCCGGCGTGATGGATCCCGTGGCATCAACCTCGCCGACGCCGATGGCGCGGCCCTTGCCCGGTGAGCCCGACCAGCCGAGCCAATAGCCGATCATCTGCCACATGGCGTCCAGTCCCAGAGAGGCCGGCATCATCGGGGCGCCGCGAAAGTTGCAATCGAAGAACCAGTGTCCCGGTGTGATGTCCAGCTCGCCGATGATATGGCCCTTGCCGAACTCGCCGCCGTTCATGGTGATCTCGGTGATGCGGTCCATCATGAGCATCGGCGGCGCCGGCAATTGCGCGTTGCCGGGGCCGAAATAGCCGCCTTCGCTCGATCTCAGCAACTCGTCCTTCGTGTAGGACGGTTGCGGCGTGTGAAAGTCATGAGGGTTGGGCAAGACGACAAGTCCTCTCGACGCTCGCGCTCAGGCGCCGGGAAAATGTCGTTCGTCAGGCTGGAATGTCAAGCGCGGGGGGCGCCTTACGCCACCCGGCCGTGCGTCTCGGCTGCGAATTCCGGATCGGCTTCGCAGATCACGCGGTTGCGGCCGTTGCGCTTGGCGGCGTAGAGGCAGGCGTCCGCGCGCTCGATCAGCGCGTCGGTGTCGTCGCCGGCTTTGAGCATGGAGACGCCGACGGAAATCGTCACGCGTCCCAAAATCTCGCCGGTGGATTTCTTCTTCAATTCCTTGGCCATGACGGCGCGGCGGATGTGATCGGCGACCGTCAGCGCCTGGCGCAGCGCGGTGTTGGGCAGCACGACCGCGAATTCCTCGCCGCCGTAGCGCGCCGTGATGTCCTGGCCCTTGATGGTCTGCTTCAACGACAGGCCGACGAGCCGCAGCACCTGGTCACCTGTGAGGTGGCCGTAGGAATCGTTGAACGACTTGAAGTGATCGATGTCGAACAGGAGTAGGGACAGCGGCTCACCGCTGGCGAACGCGCTTTGGACGGCCATGCCGATCATTCGGTCGAAATATTTGCGGTTGCCGAGGCCCGTAAGCGGATCGGTCAGGCTCTCGGCGCGGATCGCCTCCAGGCTCTGCTGGAGGTTGCTGATCTCGTTCTTCGCGAGCGTCAGCCGGTCTTCCAGCGCCTTGTTGGTCTCGCGCGTCTCGGTGGTCGAGCGCAGCAGCGTCTCCACGACCGACTTGACCTGCTCACGGCTCTTGGCCGACGACAGCATCTGGGTCGCGTCCGAGAGGCTGGCATCATAGGAGCTCGTCCTCCCGAGCGCTTCGCTCAGCACCTCCACCACATCATCGATCTCGCCGATGACGCGCGCACCGACCTTGTCGATGCGGTCGGTGGTCTTGATGTGGGAGAGATAGGTCTCGTAGATCTGCTCGAGATCGGCTTCGGTGAGTTTGCCGTGGCGCGCCAGCGTCTCGTTGATGATCTTGTTGAGCGGCGCGTTGTAGCCGGTGGCGTAGACGTACCAGATCTCGTAATTGCGGGGGATTGCGGTTTGCCGAAGCGATCGAATTTGACCGAGCGCCACCTCGGCGAACGCCATCGTGCGTTCGTGTTCGTCGAGCACGTTGACCACGGAAGATACCCCACAGCGGTCGATGCGCCGTCGACCACAGCAATTTTTAAACTATGTTCGTAGGCTAACGGACGATCGTGAACGGCCGGTAAACAGCCGCTCCCAGATGCATCTGAAAAAGTGTGCGTCGGTGTTGCTCAACCAGAACCTAGAGCCATTTCCGTTCTGATGGAATCAGAACGGGGCTCTAGATTCTTGTTTTGACGCGTTTTCTTTACGCGAACCGGTATCCACTTCGCTCGAAAACGCTCTAAGCGCGTCGCGCTTCAGGCTCCCGCGGGAGAGCGAACCGGTCGCAACAGAAACGCCGGAAGATGCGAATGATCGCCCGGCTCGGTGTCGACCTCGCGCTGGCGGCGCGGCTCGGGACGGCCGATCGACGGCACATGCGACGTATTGGCCTGCGGTCGAGAGCCGCGACGCGGCTCGGGCGCATGCCTTGCTTCGGATGAATGCTTGGCCTCGGAAGCGTGCCTGGCTTCGGGGGCGTGCCTTGCCTCGCCCCGCGCCTCGCGCGGCTCGTGGCTGCGCTCACGGTC